>NZ_CP032869.1:1864984-2175814 GCF_003576455.2 Mucilaginibacter celer | reverse complement strand
CCATTAACTATTGGTATATCCTTTGAATGGTAGCTAATGATTGTGCAGATGGGTAAGTGGCAATTAATCTAATCATCAACATTAACAATGGTAAACATGAAAAATTCAGACGCTAAAGCCGAAGTGATCATCGATTTGCAAAACAAAGGATACGACCTTGATTTTACGCTTAACAATGAATTTCTGCGCTGTGTGCAGGATGGTGAACTGATCAGCCCGGATGATTTTGAAATTGCCGAAACCTATTTAATTCAAAGTGAAGCACAAGCCGGTATGCCATATGTCATTTATGCGATCAGGTCCCTGCACAACGGGATCAAAGGTATTTTAATGACTTCCTATAGTGGGTTTATGCATGGTATGTCCATCCGCCTGTGGTCAAAGCTTGCGGCCAATCTTAATTAATAATCACACACATTTAAAATACCTAAGTCCCCACGGTCTAACAAATCAGATTATGGAAACAGTAAATAACGAAGCAGCGACTGCCTGGCGGGTTTGTTAGATACAATTAATCGTCCACGACCACTTTTTAAACTTTCATCTTGGGGCTTATACTAAGCTATCAAATACGAGCCCGACTATTTTGAGGAAAACAAGAAGAAATTTTTATTTGGACTTCTCAGACAACAAAGATTGAACTTTTCAGACAAGTACCGGTTTCAGTTTCACAGTATTTTTGTACATGCCAAAAAAGTACTGGCAATTTTAAATTGTTAACAATATGAAAACGATAAATAAGATTTATATCAATGGGGCTTTTACAAATCCACACGGAAAGGAAATTCTCCCATTATTTAATCCGGCGACTGGCGATCGCATTGGCGACGTCTACTTAGGTGATGAAACGGACGTTAACGAAGCAGTAAAAGCTGCTAAGGCGGCCTTTAAAACTTTTTCTAAAACATCTTTGAAAGAACGCGGTGATATTCTTGTAAGGCTTTACGAAGCCATGATTGCGCGCGAAGATGATTTGAACGCCGCAGCAGTTGAAGAATATGGTTCTCCAATAGCAGCAACAAAAGGGCGTACGCGTTATTCGGCACAGCTTTTTTTGGATGCAAAAGAAGCTATGGAGAATTTTGAATTCGAGACAAAGCTTGAACATGCGCTCGTTGTTAATGAGCCCTTAGGTGTAATAGCAGCAATTACTCCGTGGAATGCAAACTATACTCATATATGCAGTAAACTGGCACCGGCAATCGCAACAGGCTGTACAATGGTCATCAAACCAAGTGAATTAAGTGCCATTCAAACACAGATATTAACAGAATGCTTTGCTTCAGCAAACGTGCCTGCAGGCGTAATAAATATTGTTAACGGTACGGGAATAACTGTCGGGGCTGCCCTCACAGGGCATAAAGACGTGGCTCTTGTATCCTTTACAGGCTCTACTAACGTGGGCAAGTTAATTGAACGCAGTGCAACAGAAACACTGAAAAGAGTCGTATTGGAACTTGGCGGCAAATCACCAAATGTATTATTGGAGGATGCAGACCTGGAGAAAGCAATTCCCCTGGCGATTGCAATCGCCTTCAGCAACAGTGGCCAGGCCTGCCATGCGGGTACGCGTTTGATCGTTCCGGAAAGAAGGATCGAGGAAATAAAACCACTGCTTAAAAAATATACTGAGGATTTAAAGATTGGCGATTTACACAGTCAGGAAACTTATATCGGTCCAATGGTAAGTCAAAAGCAGTATGAAACTGTCCAACGATATATCAAATCCGGTATTGAAGAGGGTGCTGAATTATTAGTGGGCGGCCCTGGTCATCCTGATGGATTGGAAGGTTTCTATGCAAAACCAACCGTTTTCATTAACGTGAACACAAAAATGACAATCGCTCAGGAGGAAATCTTCGGCCCTGTGCTGGCAGTTATTACCTATAAAACGGAGGAAGAGGCAATTGAGATTGCCAATGACACTATTTATGGATTATCCGCATATGTAAGCTCTTGCGATATTGATAAAGCTCGTGAAGTAGCAACTCAAATCATATCAGGCAGAGTTTTGGTTAATACTGCTATAAACAAAGAAAACAAAGCGCCTTTTGGCGGATTTAAACAGTCCGGTATAGGAAGAACCTCCGGCGCGTACGGTTTGGCAGAATATGTAGAGCCAAAAGTTATCGCTGTTTAATAAAATGATTTGATGTTTGATAAGAGGCTGCATCACTTTGGTGGGTAGCCTTTTTTTGAGTGCAAAACTATAGAGAACAGACGTAAATAAAAATCATACTTTAGTTTATAGTTAGACGGCAGTTTGAATGTAAATACCATCTTATGCAATTGACAGACCAGGGTTATAGAATTTTGTCATCAACCTATGCCACGAGTAATTCCAGCGGTGAAAATTTTATTGATGAATTTCTCTTCACTTTTCAAATATCCGGCTCTTTAATAATTAACGATGGCAAGGAAAAAAAAACGTTTAAGGAAGGCGAATTCAGATTAAGTATCAGGAACAAATTGGCGAAATTCACAAAACAGGTTCCTGCTTATGGCGTTTACCACTCGGTGTCTGTAGTATTCGACCAAACACTACTGAGAGAGTTCGCTTTGGAATATAATTATAACGCACACCCGCACTATAGTACCGAACCTGTCCTGTTGCTTAAACAGAATTCTCACTACCTGGATTATTTTAATTCTCTTACGCCATTTTTGCAGCCTAGCGCGGACTTTAGTGATTCGATAGTTAAGTTAAAAATAAAAGAAGCACTTCTGACGCTGTTGAAATTACAACCAGAGCTTAAGGATATTCTTTTTGACTTTAACGAGCCCGCAAAAATTAATATTGCCGTTTATATGGAACAAAATTTTCGGTTTAATTTAAGCATTCAGCGTTTTGCATATTTGACGGGTAGAAGTATTTCCTCCTTTAAACGGGATTTCCAACAAGTATTCGGTGTATCTCCGGGCCGCTGGCTACTTTCAAGGCGACTTAAAGAGGCTTATCATTTAATCAGCCAACAAGGGCAAACGCCTTCCGATGTATATATCACGGTAGGTTTTGAAGATATCTCTCACTTCTCACGCGCTTTTAAAAGCCAATTTGGTATTCCGCCTTCAAGATTAAATGCCTGAAGATAAGAAAGTCTATAACGAGTTCAGGTGTAGATACAATGCGATAGGTAACTAAATCATAGAAGCAAATGAATATGATAAAAACTCATTTGATGATATTTCGATAATGTTAAATTAATCATCTATATATCCTTTTCTTAAAAAGACATCATTTTCCATAATCACCAAACAATCAACAAGTTAATTTCTGGCACAAATTTTCTGAAGGATGATAATCGATATAAACGATACTCAGTCTGGAGAATTCGCTGATATTGACCACCTGATTTCGGAGGAAACTGACCACCGATTCCGCGGGAAAGTGACCACCTGATTCCGCGGGAAAGTGACCACCCCGAACGAGCCACTTATGCTGTAGAAGCAGGCCTATTTTTGAGGTTTAACAACTTCACTAATGGCCAACACTACGATAAGCATGAGTAAGATAAGACAGATCCTAAGGATGTACAGCCAGGGCCGCAGCAAGCTATCGATAGCGGCCCAGTCCGGCGTGTCACGCAATACCGCAAAGAAGTACCTTGTTGCGTTCGATGCCAGCGGCTTTACGTTCGAAGAGATCAATACCCTTAATGATAAAGAGCTGGAGGACTTCTTTGGCAAAAGCAGTGAACGCCCCCCGGACAAGCGCATGGTGGCCCTGCAGCGCTGTTTCCCGCAGATAGATAAAGAGTTAAAGCGTGTCGGCATGAACCGCCGCATCCTGTGGGAAGCTTATATCAAAGAGTTCCCTGACGGGTTCAAGTACACCCAGTTCTGCTTTTATTACAACCAGTGGAAAGCCCGCGTGAACCCCACGATGCACCTGGATCATAAAGCCGGTGATAAGCTGTATGTGGACTTTGCCGGTGAAAAGCTAAGCATAACGGACAAGGATACCGGTGAGGTCATCGAGGCCGAGGTGTTCGTTGCTATCCTTGGTGCCAGTCAGCTAACTTACGTAGAAGCTGTGCTGAGCCAGCAGAAAGAAGACTTTATAGCAGCCTGCGAGAATGCCCTGCACTTTTATGGCGGCGTACCTGCCGCCATCGTTCCCGACAACCTGAAGGCTGCCGTTACCAAAAGCAACCGCTATGAGCCAACACTGAACGAGACCTTTGCCGACTTTGCCGACCATTACGGAACGACCATCTTACCAGCGAGGGCGTACCGCCCTCGCGACAAAGCACTGGTAGAAGGAGCTGTTAAGATCGTTTACAGCCGTATCTACGCACCTGTTCGCAAAGAGGCCTATCATACCCTTGCAGAACTGAACACAGCGGTCAAAGCCGCTTTAGAAGCACATAACAGCCAGCCGCTGAAAGGCCGCAATTACAGCAGAAAGCTCCAGTTCGAGGAGATAGAACGCCAGGCTCTCTCGCCATTACCGGCATTACGTTATGAGTTCAAACGGCAGCACCAGGCCACCGTAATGAAGAACGGGCATGTTTGTCTTGGTATCGACAAACACTACTACAGCGTACCGTACCGCTTCATCGGCAGGAAGGTCAAACTGCTGTATTCCCGCACCAACGTAGAGGTCTATTACCACTACGAACGCATTGCCATGCACAGGCGTATCAAAAGCCCTTACAGCTATACTACGGATAAAGACCACCTGGCTTCGACACACCGCTTTATGACCGAATGGACACCAGATAAGTTCCTGGAATGGGCGGCATCCATTCATGAGGATGTGAGGCTTTACATCCTGAAGATACTGGACCGGAAGCAACACCCGGAACAAGCTTACCGCTCCTGTATCGGTATCCTCAGCCTGGCGCGTAAGGCAGGTAACGAAAGGCTGGCCAGCGCTTGCAGGCGTGCACTCGGTTATGGCGTTTATAACTACAAGACCATACAGCAGATACTGGAGAACAAGATGGACAGCTACGAGGATAGCTTATTTGCTGACGAACTGCCTATGCCCAGCCATGACAATATCCGTGGAGAGAACTACTATAAATAACCATTAATAAATAGATCGATATGAACACGAACACCTTGGACAAACTTCGCAAGCTGAAGTTCTTTGGCATGTACCATGCCTTTAAAAGCTGCCTGGAAACGGGCCAGACCGCTGAATACACTACTGATGAACTGCTGGCCCACCTGGTAGAGGCCGAATGGGACGACCGGCAGAACAGGCGCATAGAGCGTACGATCATGTATGCTAAGTTCCGCTATAAGGCCTCGGTAGAGAACATCCACTACCATGCCGACCGTAGTATCGACCGCAATCAGGTAATGCGCCTGGCAGACTGCCACTTTATTGACCGGAATGAGAACCTGTTGATCACAGGCAGCACCGGTATCGGCAAAAGCTATATCGCTTCTGCTATCGGACACCAAGCCTGCATACTGGGTTACCGCGTGTTCTATGCCAGCACACCCAAGCTCTTTGCTAAGCTGAAGATGGCTAAGGCAGATGGTTCCTATATGAAGGATGTCGCCAAACTGGAACGCCAGCAACTACTGATCCTGGATGACTTCGGTATACAGCCTTTTGATGCGCAGAGCAGGGCTGCACTGATGGAGATCATTGAGGACAGGCACGGTAAAACGTCATTGATCATTACCTCTCAACTGCCGGTCAGTAAATGGTATGAGGTCATTGGTGAAAAGACGATCGCTGATGCTATCCTTGACCGTATCGTGCATGATGCGCACCGGATGGAACTTAAGGGAGAGTCGATGAGAAAAAGAAGGCCGGCAGAGCCCGAAAAAAGCTATCTGCAAAACACACTTTAAATAACTACTTTTGACAACGCTTCTACAGCGTTCGCTGCGCTCGTTCGCCAGCACTTTAGGTGGTCAATTTGCCACGGAATCACCTGGTCAACTTCTCCGTATTATACACTCTAAACAGGTTAAGAACGCAGTTTTGTACTAAATCTGCCAGGCTCCAATCCTTATCTAAGTAAATGTCCGTCGTTGGATGTTCTTCATCCACATGGTTCAGGGCGAGGCCAATATCATCAGTATGCATACCGCCCTTATTGCGCGCGATATTGGCAAAGGAATGCCGTGCCCAATAAAATGTAACACCTGCTAAACCTGCAATTTTGCACAAGTCTTTCATACCGATACTCAAGGCGGTATTCAGACCATTATGAGATACGAATTTTGCCTGTAGCTTTCCGGCGTATTTTTCCAAGATGGGCCTTGCCTCATCCGGGATATAAATGCTGATAAATGCATTATCCTCGCGTATGTCGCGTGTCTTAGAACGATTATATTCCAATCGTTCCTGACCAGGCAAAAGAGGTTCCAATTGATACATATCCACGGCATTTAACCCGCACATATAAAAACTAAGCATAAACAAGTCCCTCGAAAGTTCTGACCAGCTTCCAGGTTGTATTTCGCAATCGCAGACAATCTTTACCTGTTCAAGGCTAATATTCCTTTTCCTGGTTTTGGGAGCAGCACCGAGCTTATACTTTTTAAAAGGATAGTGCTTGATTTTTAATATACCGCGTTCCTCGTCATTGTACTTTTCAACTGCAGCATTGAACAGGGTTCGCAAATCCCGCATGATGGTATAAAGTCCACCTTTTTTCATGCCTTTTACGGTTGAAATAACCTCAACGCCGCTTTTGCCTACGCGGACCTGTTCCCGATCAGTCTTCAGGTACCGTTCCCAAGAAATCAACATGTGGGAAGTAATTTCATTAATAGATACAGAATCTTTTTTGAAATAGTCGATCAGGCTGTTTTTAACCCTACGATGGTTATTTGCAGAGCCATCCCGCTTATCTTTCCTTTCCTGTCTAATGTGTTCCGTACAAAACTCAATAAAATCAACTTCCTTGTCTTTATCCCTTAAATAATCCCGAAGTTCTTCGCAGGTAAAAAAATCCAGTTTAGTTCCGAGGTTACTGATGGTAGTCCGATAATCATCGAGGGTGTCATCAATAATCTTGTTCAGGAATTTATCCTTGATTTCCAAATCAGGAGTTAATTGCCTTTTGGAAACAAAATGAATAGTATCAATATGTTTCCGGTCTTGCTGATGGTAAACAATGATCTTAACATTGAAGGTGCCATCTTTTTTCTTGTGGTGTTCATAAACTTTTGCGCTTACGGTTGCCATGATTTACATTCATTAGCACGCCGATTTGTTGTAGCATATTTGTAACAAATGGACGTGAAATTCAACAAAAAAACATGTAAATCCTGCTAAAAAGGTGCTCTAAATTAGCAGTGCTGCGAAGGTTCCTATTCCGCGTTTAGAAACAAAAAAAGCCGTCCCAATACAGAAACGGCTTTTACTGAAGTGCGCCCACCTGGGCTCGAACCAGGGACCAAGAGATTATGAGTCTCCTACTCTAACCGACTGAGCTATAGGCGCTTACGGTTTTAATCTTTTGGCCGGGGCCAAAATTTTAAGGTCTTATTTTTCTATTTGTTAATCAGAAATTTTCAAGGGTTATTTGCAAATTTCTGTGGCTAACAATCGCCAAATTTAACCTTTTTTCGCCTATTATTCAGCAAGATTATGAGTCTTCTACTCTAACCGACTGAGCTATAGGCGCGGTTATTTTGTTTTTGTTTGCGGGTGCAATTTTACATATTTGCGCCCATATCTCAAACTCTTTTTATGGAAAATATTAAAAATATCATCTTCGATTACGGTAACGTTATCTTCAGTATTGATTTTAAACGGGTTCAACAATCATGGAATCAGTTAGGTATCGCTAATCCCGAAACCTTTTTTGGCCATAAAGAGCAGGATGCAATTTTTGATAAATTTGATCGCGGCGAGGTTACCGCGGCCCAGTTCAGGGAGTATGTGAGGGAAAAAACCAATAACCCGGCCCTTACCGATGAGCAGATCGATGCCGCCTGGAACAGCATTTTAGTTGGAATTGCAGAAGGCAACCACGATTTGCTGCTCCAACTAAAAGATAAATACCGCACCTTTTTGCTCAGCAACATCAACGCCATCCACTACGATTATATCATGAACTACCTTAAAACCGATTTTGGTTTTGATGGCAACGATCACCTTTTCGAAAAAACATATTACTCGCACCTTACCGGCAAACGCAAACCCGAGCCCGCCATTTTTGAGCAGGTATTGAAAGAGAATAACCTGAAACCGGAGGAGACGTTATTTATAGATGATAGTCCGCAGCATTTGGAGGCTGCCAAAAAACTGGGTATCCAAACTTTTTTAATGACCGCACCGGATACCATCCAGCTATTTGCAAAACGGGAGCATTTAATTTAATAAATACTCCCGTTTATAATTAAGCGCTTTTGCGGCGTTTTCTTTCTTTACTGATCAGGCTTAGCTCGCGGCTCATTTGCCCGGCTATGGCCGTGTTTTCCTGCGCCCGGCGGAAAAGGTATGGTAATACAGCTTTTACCGGTCCGTAGGGTACGTATTTAGCTACATTATAATCTGCATGTGCCAGGTTAAAGCTCAGGTTATCGCTCATGCCCAGCAATTGCGAAAAGTAAACGTGAGGGTGCTTATGATCGATGCCTTTGGTGTTAAGTAATTCGGCCAGCAGGCGGCAGCTTTCTTCGTTATGCGTACCGGCTATAAAGGCTATTTCGTTGATATGGCTGGTACAATAATCAAGCGCCGAATCATAATCCAGATCGGCCGATTTTTTATCAGGTTGAATTGGCGATGGGTAGCCTTTTTCTTCGGCACGTTTACGCTCTTTTTCCATATAGGCACCGCGCACTATTTTGGCACCTAATATAAAGCCCTCGCTTTGGGCTATGGCATGGTCGTTCAGCATGGAAGCCAGTTTATCATGCCTGTACATTTGGTAAGTATTATATACTATAGGCTTTTGCTTGTTAAAGCGGGTCATCATGGTAAGGGCCAGCAGATCGATAGTATCCTGGATCCAGCTTTCCTCGGCATCAATCATTACCGGTACATTGGCTTTATATGCTTTATCACAAATAGCCAGCACCCTGTTCTGTACCCTTCTCCACTCCTCTTCTTCGGTATCGCTCAGTTTAAGGCGGGCATCAAGTTTCTCCAGCAAACCGAAACGCCCCACACCGGTTACCTTAAATACGGTAAGCGGAATGGCTTTGTCTTTGGCTGCACGCTCAATGGTGCGGATAATTTCGTCACGGGTGTTATCAAATACCGTTTCTTCCTCCTCTCCCTCTACCGAGTAATCTAAAATGGTACCTACCCGGCCGCTGTAAAGGTTTTTAATGGTATTATCGCATTCGGCAATGGTTTCGCCGCCGCAAAAATGTTTAAATATGGTAGCTTTGATAATGCTTTTAATAGGTAAGCCAACCTTCATGGCAAAATTGGTAACCGGCGGCCCAATCTTTACCAAAAAATTAACGTTGATCATTTTGAACAGCCAGTAAGCGCGGTTCAAATCAGTATCGGACGAATGGCGGAAAGCTATCTCTGTATTTTCGAAAGAGGGCGTATTTTGCCCTTGATTATTGTTATTTTCGTAAGAGGTCATCTGCAAAATTATAAAATGATAACTCATAATTGCACGAATAGTTTATTTTTGCCATCCCATGATCGAATTTAAGTTAGAAGGGGAATTTATCCCCATGATTCAGCTACTCAAAGCTGCAAACTTAGTACAAACCGGCGGCGAAGCGCAAATAGTTGTTACCGAGGGCCTTGTGAAATACAACGGCGAGGTTGACTATCGTAAACGCCTTAAAGTAAAACGCGGCGATACGGTTGAGTTTGATGGGAGTAAAATTATTGTAATATAACAATGAACACTATCCAAAGCGATAATTACGCGGTTTATTTTGATAACGCTCTTGACGAATTAGTAAAATTTATTGAAAAAGGTAAGTACACCAAGTTCTTCATCTTAACCGACGAAAATACAGGCGAACACTGCCTGCCTTTACTTACCAGCAAACTTGACGGCCTTACTTATGATCTGATCGAGGTTCAATCGGGCGAGGAAAATAAGAATATTGATTTTTGTGTTGGCGTTTGGAAAATGCTGATCGATTTTGGCGCCGACCGTAAAAGCCTGATGGTAAACCTCGGTGGAGGTGTTATTACCGATATGGGAGGTTTCGCGGCTTCAACCTATAAACGGGGGATTGATTTTGTGCAGGTACCCACTACCCTGCTTTCGCAGGTTGATGCTTCTGTAGGCGGCAAAACAGGTATTGATGTTGATGGGATCAAAAACATTATAGGCACTTTTACCATGCCTAAAGCCGTTTTTATGGCGCATGAGTTTTTGCAGAGCCTGCCGCCCCGCCAGGTACTTTCGGGCCTGGCCGAGATGTTAAAACATGGTTTAATTGTTGATGCCGGTTACTGGAACAACCTTAAATCAAGCAATCTTAAAAACCCGTCGGTTGAGTTGGTTCATCGTTCGGTGGAGATAAAGAATGAGATCACGATAGCAGATCCTCACGAAAAAGGTATTCGGAAAGCTTTAAATTTTGGTCATACTATTGGCCACGCGGTTGAAACTTATTCGTTATTGCACGATGAAGACAGCCTTACACATGGCGAAGCCATCGCAATCGGCATGATCTGCGAATCGTACCTCGCCTATAAAAAAGCTGGCCTGCCAGTGGATGAGCTTAACGAGATTGTTAAAGTATTAAGTGATCTGTATCCGAGGTATACAATTAAAGAAGAAAGCTTCGACGAATTGTTGCTCAACATGCAAAAGGACAAGAAAAACGTAGGAAACGAAATTAATTGCACCTTATTGACACACATAGGCCGCTACAGTATTGATAATGTGTGCACAGCCAACGAACTTTGCGATAGTTTAAGATATTACATTAACCTGTAACATGCTGCAACATTTAGATTCGCGAAATCAGGCTGCTTTAATGCTGATGGGCTTGCTGGTGGTTTTAACCCTGATTGAAATGGCCCTGAGCTATTGGGAAGACCGCAAATATTATGAAACCCGCGATACGCTTACAAATATCTATCTTACCTCGCTGGCCGTTGTTACCAACCTGTGTGTAAAAGTATTTACCTTTTTTGTGTTGGATTACACGTATCAGCACTACAGGCTGTTTCAAATTCAAAATGTTTTCTGGTACTGGTTTGTGCTGGTGGTAGTTCAGGATTTTTTGTATTGGGTGTTGCATTACACCGGTCACTACTGTCGTATGTTTTGGGCTATGCATGTAACCCACCACTCGTCTGAACATTTTAATTTTACAACAGGTTTTCGCTCTACGGTATTTGAGCCGCTTTACAGAGTGTTTTTTTATCTGCCGCTTGCGCTGATGGGCTTTACCGCTTTAGATATTCTGTATGCGTATCTCATCACCCAGCTTTACGGCAACCTGGTACATACTCAATATAAAATCCCACTGCCAAAATGGTACGGCTGGATTTTTGTAACCCCTGCACACCACCGGGTACACCATGCTTCAAACATTCCCTACCTTGATAAAAATATGGGGATGGTGCTGATTATATGGGATAGATTGTTTGGCACTTTTAGAGACGAGGACCTGCCCGAGCCTGTAAAGTACGGTTTAACCAAACAACCCGACGATATGGGGCCTGTAAACGTGCTGTTTCACGAGTGGAAGGCTTTGTTGCACGATGCCAAAAACGCTCCCGATCTGAAATCAAAAATAGGTTACTTCATCCACCCCCCGGGTTGGAGCCATGACGGCAGTACGCAAACAGCCCGTGTTTTGCAAAGAGAATACGAAGAGATGGAAGAGGCGCATAAAAAACACGAAACCGCCGCGTAACATTTTAAATTGGCAACGGTCTTAAACTATATAAATTACCTAAACCGATGCTTCAGCTCGTATCTAAACTACAACATAACACCTACGAAAAAGGTGAGTTTTCTGATGAACAACCGCGTGATCTGGATGAAACCATTCGTCTTATCAAAGATTTTCCCTGGGACGCCGAGCGGGCTTTGACTGATATTCAATTAACCGGGCCTTCGGTAACTATTCAGGATAACGATTTGAATTATCTTAAACTGGGATTGTTTTTTAATGGTAAGTTTTGCGTTTATTATCTCGATAATCATAATCATCTGTACGAATACCATGCCCCATCCATCGATGAAGCCTGTAACCAGATAGAAGCTTTCTTTAATCAAACCTTAGACTTAAAATCGTACGAAAAGCATTTTTTTAATATCGGCAATCAGCCACATTTTAAAACCGCCAATTTTATATATCGTGTAAACCCGTTGAAAATTTTTGCAATGGCTTCAGGGGTTTCTGTTTATATATTATCATTTATTGCTTTTACTTCTGTTGGTGTTTTTAAACCGGGTGATAAATCCGCATTAAATTTTTCAATAGTAGGTGTTATTTTGGTGGGAATGCTGATTGGTTATATTTTTCTTAGGCAAATGGAGGGCCGGCATCAATATCTGCAAATTTCGCGCGGCAAAACCTCATTCTTGTATGGCAAGGATAAAGAGCACATTCAAACTTATGATAAATTAGATATCGAGGTGATTAATTATAAAGTAGGTAACAAGGGAGCAATCACCAATATTGAAATAATATTTAAAGATGGCAGATTTATCAAACCGAGACACCTAATAGATGGGAATACGCTACTTGCAAAGTTTCCGGAAAAACTGCACATCAGGTTAAATGCAAGATAATTTAACTGTTAGCGATATAAAACAGGAGCACCAACCAAATTAAATTTGGTTGCCCTATTATTTTTAACAAAAAATAAAATTATCTATTGACAAACTCTTTTTTTACCGTACATTTACGGCGTAATAAAAAAACAACAAATGAAATTAACAGGTGCATACTTTTTTGGTTACTACTTTTACTTTACCAGTAAGAGCCGGGACTGATATGTACTAAACAAAACATATAAAACACTAAAAAGTCCCGGCCCAAAAAGCCGGGACTTTTTGCTTTAACAGGGTTTATGAAAATAGAACGACCAAAAGTTGCAATTCAGGGTATCAGGGCTTCCTTTCATGAAGAGGCCGCGATAAGGTACTTTGGCGAAGGCGTAGAAACCATCGAATGCAACTCTTTTAAGCAAACATTTGAGAGCCTGAAAAAACGCGAGGCCGATTATGTGGTTATGGCCATCGAAAACAGCATAGCCGGCAGCATCCTGCCTAACTACACCCTGCTGCTTGATTATGGCTTCCCGGTTGTGGGCGAAATCTACCTCCCTATCCAGCTGCACCTGATGGCTTTGCCGGGTGTTAAGTTTGAGGATGTAAAATACGTAACCTCGCACCCCATAGCCCTGCGCCAATGTGTTGATTTTTTTGATGAGTACCCACACCTTAAAATTGTTGAAAGTAGCGATACTGCCGCCTGCGCTAAACGCATCAGGGATGAGCAGCTTACAGATACGGTAGCAATAGCCAATGCGCTGGCTGCCCAGCTTTACGGATTGGATGTACTGGAGCGCCGTATCGAATCAAACAAAAGAAACTTTACCCGCTTCCTGATCCTTACCCAGCATGATAATATTGAAAAAAAACCTGCTAATAAGGCTTCACTGTGTTTCCAGGTAAGCAACAAGGTTGGCGCGCTGGCCAAAGTGCTTAATATTTTTGCCGAGGAAGGCATTAACATGAGCAAAATCCAGTCGATGCCGATCCTTGGAAAACGTAACGAATATAATTTTTATGTGGATGTGGAGTGGGAAGAGCAGAAACAATATGATTCGTCGATAAGACAAATCCTGAAGTACACCCACAACTTTAACATCCTGGGCGAGTATGAGCGGCATGATGATGAACCATCCTCTCCGCCAAAACAACACCGGGCCGAGCGAAGCATCCGCAAATACATAAATATCCGGAGAAACGCTTAACTCTGCGATAAAACAGAAACCAAAAAAGATCAGCATAAATAAAATTTAACAAAACTATCGGCTTTACAACCAGCCGTTTAATACAAAACACAATGAAACTAAATTTAAACATCCAACCGCTTAGCAGCTGGATCAAAACCAACAACGAACCATTAGTAATTTCGGGCCCCTGCAGTGCCGAAACCGAAGAGCAGTTAGTAGCTACCGCTCATTTATTAGCCCAAACAGGTAAAATTTCGGCTTTACGTGCCGGCATCTGGAAACCACGTACCCGTCCGGGCGAGTTTGAAGGCATCGGTAGCATTGGTTTGGAATGGTTAAAACGCGCTAAAGAAGAAACCGGCCTTCCAACTGCTGTAGAAGTTGCAACTGCTAAACACGTTGAAGAAGCCCTTGCTGCCGGTGTTGATATCCTTTGGGTAGGCGCGCGTTCAACTGCTAACCCGTTCACCGTTCAGGAAATTGCCGATGCCCTTAAAGGTGTTGACGTGCCCGTAATGGTTAAAAACCCGGTAAACCCTGATCTTTCGTTATGGGTTGGTGCTTTAGAGCGTATTAACAACGCGGGTATCACTAAACTGGCGGCTATTCACCGCGGTTTCTCATCTTACGAAAAATCTGCTTTCCGTAACGAACCAATGTGGGATGTTGCCATCAGCCTTAAAACTTTGGCTCCTGAATTGCCTATCATTAACGACCCAAGCCACATTACCGGTAACCGCGACCTGATTGGTTATATCTCGCAAAAAGCTTTAGACCTTGATATGCAAGGCCTGATGATCGAATCGCACATCGACCCAAGTGTAGCATGGACTGATGCCAAACAACAGGTTACCCCTGCTGCCCTTGCCGATATCATCAACCACTTAGCTCTACGTAAACCCGAAGTTAAAAACGCTGATGTAAACGATAAACTGGCCGAACTGCGTAACCAGATTGATAAAATTGACGACCTGGTAATCCAGAAAATTGCCGAGCGTATGCAGATTGCCGAAAAAATCGGTCAGTACAAAAAAGATAACAACATTACCATTTTACAAGTTGGCCGTTGGGACGAGATCCTGCAAAAACGTACTACTTATGGTAAAGCCTTAAAATTAAGCGGCGAGTTTACCGAAAAATTACTCGAATTAGTTCACAGTGAATCTATCCGTCGCCAAACCGAGATCATGAACGCAGAAGCTGGTCAGGGTCAGGCTGCAGAAAAACTTACACACGCTTAATTTGACAATGATGCAAAACATCATTCTTAAAAGAAACAACAAACTCGTTAATGGTACGGTTAACCTCACCGGTTCAAAAAGTGAGTGTAACCGTGCCCTCATCATCGAGGCGCTAAGCAGGGGCGCGGTAAGGGTTGAGAATGTATCTGATGCTGCTGATGCTGTGTTGCTTGCCGGAATTTTGAGAAAGAATCAGGAGATTTTAGCGGGCGATGCTTCTCCGGATAATTCCGAAATTGAAAATTGCAAATCGGATATCGTTGATATCGGTCCTGCCGGTACAGCAATGCGCTTCCTTACTGCTTACTATGCTATTCAGCAAGATGAAGTGATATTAACCGGCAGCAAACGCATGAAAGAGCGCCCGATAGGCATATTGGTTGATGCCTTACGTGTGCTGGGCGGCAATATCGATTATGAAGAAAACGACGGCTACCCTCCCATCAAATTAAAAGGTGGCTTTAAACAACAAACCAATCAAATCAGCATAAAAGGCAATATCAGCAGCCAATACATTACTGCATTGTTGCTGATAGCCTCAAGCTTGCCCGAAGGTTTGGAATTACACATTGAAGGCGATTTAACCTCCCGCCCGTATGTTGAAATGACCTTAGCGATGTTAGAAACCGCCGGCATTAAACACAATTGGGAAGGCAACGTAATTTCGATAGCCAAGCAGGATTTTGCAACTACAACGTTAAGCGTTGAGCCGGATTGGAGCGCAGCTTCGTACTGGTATGCTATTGCTGCTTTGGCTGATGAGGCCGAACTGTTTTTAACGGGCCTTACACCGTACAGTTTACAGGGTGATAGCGTCATCACCGAGATTATGGCTAACTTTGGGATCACCTCGCAGTTTAAAGATGGCGGCGTTCACTTGAAAAAGGAGAACAAACCTATCGCCCGCCGCGAATTTGATTTGAAAGAATGCCCCGATCTGGCACAAACCGTAATTGTTGTATGCGCGGCCTTAAGCCACGAAGCATCATTTACCGGCCTCGAAACCTTAAAGATCAAAGAAACCGACCGCATTTTAGCCTTACAAACCGAGCTTGGCAAAATGGGCGTTAAACTGATTGAAAAAGATGAAGTTTACACCTTAGATTGCAGCGAAAAATTTATCCCGGATAACATCTTCATCAACACTTACCATGATCACCGCATGGCTATGGCCTTCGCGCCGCTGGCTCTTGTTCTTCCAAAAATGGAATTTGAGAACGGTCCGGTAGTTGATAAATCATACCCCGCTTTCTGGACTGATCTGGAAAAGCAAGGGTTTGAAGTGGAAGAAGTTGAGGTGAAAGGATAAAGGCAAAAGCTGAAAGGTTTCCCCGTAAGATACTGAGTAGTATCTTTTGTCATCCTGAGGAACGAAGGATCTTCTACGACAAGCATGGCCGCTATGCAGGGCGGAGAAGATGCTTCGTTCCTCAGCATGACAAGGTGGCTAATGCCATTTTACTTTCAGATGCCGCGGCTTTTACTTACTCGACATGACAAACTAAATGGTCATTCAAAAAATGACCTAATGACAAACGACTTAATGACAAACAAATCGGTGTAATCAAACCGCATCGGTGAAATCCCAAAAAACACATGGCAGGTAACTCATTCGGGCAATTATTCAGGATAACCACTTTTGGCGAATCGCATGGTGAGGCCATTGGTGTAATTATTGATGGATGCCCGGCCGGTTTGCAGGTTGACCTTGACTATATTCAGGGCGAACTGGATAAACGTAAACCCGGTCAATCAAAAATAACTACTCAACGTAAAGAGAGCGATACGGTAAAGATCCTGTCGGGCACGTTTGAGGGCAAAACTACAGGTACGCCTATCGCAATGCTGATCCCTAACGAAGATCAGCGATCAAAGGATTACAGTCATAACGTGGATGTTTTCCGCCCATCGCATGCCGATTATACCTATCAAACCAAATACGGGATCCGTGATCACCGTGGTGGCGGCCGTTCATCAGCCCGCGAAACGGCGGCCCGGGTAGCAGCAGGTGCTTTGGCAAAATTGTTACTTAAAACACAAGGCATCGAAATTGTTGCCCATGTAAGCAGTGTGGGCAAGATAAATGCGCCAAACGTGTTTATTACTGATCCGCTGGAGTTTATTGAGGAACGCGAAAAAAACATTGTACGCTGCGCCGATCCGGCCACGGCCGAAGAAATGATCGAATTTATCGACAGCGTACGTAAAGATGGCGATACCGTTGGTGGCAAAATAAGCTGCTATGTAAAAAACTGCCCGGTTGGCCTTGGCGAACCCGTGTTTGACAAGTTGCATGCCGATTTAGGCAAAGCCATGTTGAGCATCAATGCCGTACACGGCTTTGAATTTGGCTCGGGCTTTGAAGGCAGCGAAATGCGTGGTTCAGAGCATAACGACATTTTTGTAAAATCGCATTTGGGCGATGTGCATACCATTACTAATTTTTCGGGCGGCATCCAGGGCGGTATCAGCAACGGTATGCCTATCGAGTTTAAAGTTGCTTTTAAACCGGTTGCCACCATCATGAAAAACCAGGCAACCATTGACAGCCAGGGCAACGCCGCCGAAATATCGGGCAAAGGCCGTCACGATCCTTGCGTGGTGCCCCGCGCGGTACCTATTGTTGAGGCCATGGCAGCCCTCGTTTTAGCCGATCATTGGCTGAGGAATAAAAACGCTAAATTGAGCTGAAAGCTGAAGGCTGAAAGCAGAAAGCAAAAATTGGGCTGAAAGCAAAAAGCTAAAAAGGCCGAAAACTTAACGCATTAAATAGGATGCTTTAAGCTTTCGGCCTTTTGCTTTAAGCTCAAATAAAAAGCTTTATGCTTTCAGCCTTCAGCTTTCAGCTCAATCCCCTATCTTTGTAAGGCTATGTTTACCACTCTTATCCAATTATACAAACAAGCCTATAGCGGACTTTCAAAAAACAGCTGGTACCTGAGTATTGTGATGCTTATTAACCGCAGCGGCACCATGGTTGTACCTTTCATGACTATCTATACTATCCGAGAACTGCATTTTACCATCGAGCAGTCGGGTTATATTATGGCCATTTTTGGGGTTGGCGCTGTATCAGGCGGATTTATTGGTGGTAAACTGATTAATAAAATCGGGTTTTATGATTTGCAGGTTGGCGCTTTGCTTACCGGTGGATTGCTCTTTTTGATACTTGGTTATCAGCGTAATTTTATCAGCATGGCCATTTTTACATTGGTTTTGAGCATCTGTAATGAATCGTTCAGACCTGCAAACTCAACGGCCATAGCTCATTACAGCACCGAGGAAAATAAAACCCGCTCCTATTCGCTCAACCGGCTGGCTACTAATTTAGGCTGGGCTTTTGGCGGTGGCTTAGGCGGATTACTGGCCTCAATTAATTATCATTTACTTTTTTGGGTTGATGGCTGCACCAATATTGCCGCAGGCGTATTGCTGTTGATATTGATGCCGCGATCAAAGGTGGCAAAAACTATTAAAGAAGCCGCCGCCGGTTTTGATGAGGTGTTTTCGTCGGCCTACAGAGATGGTGTTTACCTGGTATTTATACTATTGGCTACACTTTTCGCCACCTGTTTTTTCCAGTTTTTTATTATGCAGCCGGTGTTTTACAAAGTACAATGGCATTTTAACGAACGGCTTATAGGCTCCCTGCTGGCCTGGAATGGTGTACTGATTGTGCTGGTAGAAATGGTATTGATCAACTGGCTTGAGGGCAAAAGGCAGCCGTTAACATACATCGCATCCGGCATATTGGTTACCGGCTGCAGTTTTGTTTTGCTGAATGTTATGCCGCATGTGCCCTGGGTAGCCCTGCTTATTGTAACCATGGTTACACTTGGCGAAATGCTGAGCATGCCTTTTATGAATACGTTTTGGATAGGCCGGTCGAACGTGCGTAACCGGGGCGAGTATGCAGCATTGTACAGCATGTCGTGGGCCGGTGCGCAGATCATTGCGCCATTTTTAGGCAGCCAGGTAATTGCCTACGGTGGGTTCGAAATGCTTTGGTGGTTGTTGGGTGGTGTTTGCCTGTTTGTAGCCTGTGGTTACGTGGTGATGAAAAAGTCTAAACCGACAGATAAAAAAGTGCCGGTTTTGCCTTAAAATAGATACTATGAAAAAAGCGCTCATTTTAGATCTTGACAATACGATATACCCGGTAAATTCCATTGCCGGCAATTTGTTTAATGAACTGTTCAGTTTTCTTGATGAGCATATCAATGATATTGATCTCATCCAAAGTATTAAAGAAGACCTGAAGCGGATCCCCTACCAAAAAGTTGCCGATAAGCACAATTTTAGCGAGGACATAAAAAACAAAGGACTTGAGCTGTTAAACAATATCGAGTACAACCTGCCAATGCAGCCTTTTGATGATTACAGCCATATCCGCGAGGCAAACATCACCAGGTTTTTGGTTACCACCGGCTTTACCAAACTGCAATGGAGCAAAGTTAGGATGCTGGATATTGAAAACGATTTTGAAGCGATTCATATTGTTGATCCCGAACTTTCTCCCCTAACCAAAAAAGCCATCTTTGCACTGATATTGGAGAAATATGATTACCGGCCCCAAGACGTGTTGATTATTGGTGATGATCCGGAATCGGAAATAAAAGCCGCAAGTGAATTAGGTATCGATACGTTTTTGTACGATCCGGAAGATAAACATCCGGATGCAGAAGTAACTTATCGTTCAAAAAACTTAAGAGATGCGGCTACGATAGCTGAAAGCCGGCCATAAATCGGCAGAATACACGAGGTACCTAACGGAGCCCTCAACTATTTTTTTCCTTAGCTATAAACACATTACTCATACGGAGTGATGTCCCTACACAAAGCATACTCCGTAGGAGTAACGTGTTTATAGAGACTTAATGAAAACGTCCCGACTCCGTAGGTGTCACGTTTCTGTAAGCGACCTTACGGCCATCTTATTATCTCGCCCTAAGCACCTTTACAGTTACGATAAGCTGGCCCAAATGTCTCATCGTATGCTCTGCCGAATGGGTATATAAACCCATAACCGTAGATGGTAATTGCGCCCGCCCTACCCCACGCCATTCGGTTAAAACTAATTCATCGGTAGTTTTAAGTTGCCCAATTACCTCATCGATCTTATTATTAAAAGCATTAACTAAAGTGGTAACGGTTATCGCTTGGCCATTTGGTTTTCCTTCGGCTGCCAGATACGCCAATTGTTTTTCGCTTAATGACTCTCCTTTACCATAAGTAAAAAGCCTGTCCAGCACACCTGTTAAATGCTGTAAATGAAACCCGGGCGATGCCATACCGGCAACTTTTTCCCAAAGCAAATTATCAGGAAAACCCGTCATCAATTCGTTCAGCTCCTCGCGGGCTTGCAGCAAAGCGTGTGCAACGGGCTGTAATAAAGCAGGCACGTCATTTAATGCGCCGCGCAGCCATACTTCGGGTAGTTTATCGGCAGACATTATTTTTTGTTTAGCAAGGCTTTTACCTCTTCATGGTTAAGGGTTTGCGGTAAGCCGTAAATGGTTTTTACCCGCTCGTGTGTATTATCTGTCCACAGCCAGCTTGTCCATACCATAAACCAGGCCCATTCGGGTTGGGCGGCCAGTATTTCGGGTTTTGGCAATTCGCCGGTTTCGGTTAGGGCGATGATTTTTCCGTTGGCTACTTTGATCAGATCGTTATAATCTTTTTGCTCGTAATCAAAATGGTAAATATCGGCACCTAAAATATCAACGTAATCGGCACCTGGGTAAAAATCTTTGTAATCATACGCTTCATCTAATGGAATATCGCGCAGGCCATTGGGTCCCCAAACCCAAATCAGGTTGTTTAAATGGTGATAGTTGGTATACCTGTCGTACATCATCTTCCAGAGTTTTATAATCCCGTTGCTACCTTTTTTATTTCCCCACCAAAACCAAACGCCATTCATTTCGTGGTAAGGCCGCCATAGTACGGGTACGCGTGCATCTCTTAATTGTTTAAGGTAACCGGCAACCACATCTATCTGCGCCAGCCATTTTTTATTCAGCGCGGTATTAGGGGTAACCAATTCCTGCCATTGGGTATCGGTTAGTTTACCCTGGATGCTTTGCTTCCAATCGTACGGAGGGTTATCAGTTGGCCTGCCCTGGTGCCACATCATGGTAACAAGGTAGCCATCCTGCCATTTTTGTTTGGCCGTTTTTACCAAATCCGGCCCGAGGTCTTTATCTCCCCAAAGCATGAAATCTGAACCCCACACCGCGGGGAACTGTCCGGTAATTGCTTTGGCACTGTCTGAAAAAACGTCACGGTCGCTGTTGTAATTTTGCTGTCCCGATAAAATATGTTTGCCTTTTATGCTGTACAAAAAGCCGAGCAATTTATTTACCTCAGGCGATGCTTCTTTATTTACGGGTTTAAAACGCTGTGCTAAAGCCATGAAAGGCAATAACATGATGAAAGCAAAGGGCAACAGCTTTTTCATTTTAATTAATACAGGTTACTACTATTAAAGTTTATAAACGAATGTGTTCAAAAATAATTAAAAAGGATGGCGTTTTATGGTATGGCTATTGCTATTCATGTGCAATATTTAACTATCTTCAAAGCAATATGATACCTATCCCTATAAGAAAGCATTTTTTACCCATTATACTTTCCACGTGTTTTGTCTTGTTGCTTGCCTTACAAAGCTGTAAAAAAAAGCACTCGGTGATAGCCGATGAGATGTTCAGGGTTACTAAAAACGAAATTTTTAAGAAAGCAGATACCGCCGATTACATCCCGGTTTTCAACAAAGTATTTGCAAATTATCGAAAGAAAATAGCCAACCCGCTGGTTATCGAATCCTTCTTCAAAAAAAACGGATACGAACCTATTTTAGTGGTAAACCACCTCAACAACGGTGATCTGGACGCGCTACCTGAGTACATCAGCAGAATAAATGAACACGGCCTCGACCCATCCTCTTATCCAACGGAAGAAATTAAAACCCTCGTAGCTAAACTTAAGGATAAAGCGGCGATCAAAACCATCGAAGAGGGTTACGAAACATTGGCCAAACTTGAAATTCTCACTGCGGGAGCCTTCGTAAAGTATTCCAACGCGCTCCAGTACGGCGTAATGAACCCTAAGAAGCTTTACTCGAGATACTTTATGGCAACCCGCCGCCCGGATAGCGTTGGGATGCTGGCTACTTTGAGTACCGCTAATTTCAAAACCTACCTGGACAGCATTCAGCCTAAAAACCCTCAGTACTTAGCGATACAGAAAGCTTATCGCGATAGCGTTACGCTGAATGGCTTAAGCCGTGAGGAAAGCAAGCGATACCTACTGGTAGCCCTTGAACGCCTGCGCTGGAGAAACAAACCGTATGAG
The DNA here is from genome assembly GCF_003576455.2 of Mucilaginibacter celer. Classification (NCBI taxonomy): domain Bacteria; kingdom Pseudomonadati; phylum Bacteroidota; class Sphingobacteriia; order Sphingobacteriales; family Sphingobacteriaceae; genus Mucilaginibacter; species Mucilaginibacter celer. The sequence goes on along the minus strand of NZ_CP032869.1, from coordinate 2,153,386 downwards.
CCAAAATACGTAATTGTTAATATTCCTGATTATCGGCTTGATGTGATGGAAGATGGTAAATCTGTTTTAAACATGAAGGTTTGCGTTGGCCAGGGCCGTAACATGGAAAACCAGAACACATTGGCGCATTTTGAGGATACAGCAAGAGTTGATAAACCATACCCTCGCGAAACACCTTTGCTAAATAGCATAATTCACAGTGTGGAGGTAAACCCGGTATGGAACATTCCGCGCAGTATTGCTACCAAAGAGATCATTGTTGAAGCGGCAAATGACCGCTATTACCTCGCTAACAAAAATATTGATGTATTTAAAGATGGTAAGAGAATAGCCGACCCGGAAACGATAGATTGGTTGCAGGTTACGCCTGATAATCTTGAATATGAGTTTAAACAGCGCCCCGGCGAAGAAAACTCATTGGGAAAAATTAAATTTTTGTTTAAAAACCGCAGCAGCGTTTATTTGCATGATACACCTAACAAATTAGCTTTCAGGCACGCTATGAGGGCGGTGAGCCATGGTTGTGTGCGTGTCGGAGATCCGCTTGGTTTGGCAAAAAACCTGTTTGGCGAAGGTGCAGACCTTGATACCATTGCTAACGATATGGTAATTAATAAGCCCGAGCCAACTAATATCGGTCTGCCTAAAAAAACGCCGATATATATTACCTATGTAACCTGCTGGGCCGATGAAAACGGAGCTATCCAATACAGGCAGGATGTGTATGGATTAGATATAGTGCTTTATGCACACATGGAAAATATTGTGGCTAAATAAAAAATGCCCGGCAAACTGCTAAGTAAGCCGGGCTTCATGATTTGGTTTATATTTGGTTTGGATTTAAAATTTAACCGAATCAAATGCTGTAGTATCGGCATTGGCCATTAAGCTGAATGGCCCTGCCTCATCAAGGTACTTTGAAGTGTATGACAAATCATTTCCGTTGATAAACATCACCGTTTTACCTTGTATTGTGTTAATTATTTTATTGACCAATTTAGGCGATACCGCCGGGCAACCGAAACTACGACCCAAAAATCCCTGTTCATTGATAGCAGCCTGGCTTACGTAATTTGCGCCATGTAATACAATGCTGCGCATGCGGGCGCTGCTGTTAAAGCCCTCGTCCAATCCATCCAGGTATAATGAACGGCCGTGCCTGCCAATGTATGGCTTATCTGTAACATAAAAACCGAGGCTGCTTTGATGCGAATCATTCCTATCCGAAAAACTGTTGGCCATTTCTTCACCACTGCCCGATCCATGAGCAACCCATGTATTTAATAGCAATTGCTTACTAAACAGATCAACAATCCACATCCTCTTTTCGCGGCTTGATTGCGTAAAATCAATCACGGTTAATATCGAGCTGCTTTCCGGTACAACGTGGTTTAATTTCAGATTGGTATAACCTGTAACTGCCTTTTCAAATACATCAAATGCTAATCCGGCCTGCTGTAATTGCGCAGCCTGGTAAAGGGTATTTACATATTGATCAAATAATTCTTTAGGAGTAAACCTTCCATTTCGTCCCGCTTTCACTGATCTGTTTGCACCATCCGATTTCCAGCTTAAAATTGTTGCCGAGAAAAAGAAAACCGCCATGGTAACCCACAAAAAATGTTTCCTCATACGCTTTGCCTGAGTTTAATTTAATTTGATTAATTAGGGTATAGTAACAGGGTTTGGATATTCGGTTAACCTGCTGTTAACAGGCCGACACAAAAATATAGTTTAAAACTTAAAATGCAAGTTAATAAAACAGTATTTTTTACTAAAATGAAAATAAGTTAAAATCTAAGCAACAAACCCGGGTTTTATACGGAGCGTAAAAAGAAAAAGTTATAGGTTAAATTATTTAACCCATTTTATCTTATCCTCTAACGGAATGGTACGTTTTCCTTCGGGATATTGATCGGCATAACCAAGGTATAACACACCCATAACCACGTCTTCTTCCCTCAGTTCCAAAAACTCTTTGAAAGCCGGTTTCAGAATAGCGCCTCCTGTGCTCCAGAAAGATGCGATATTTAAGGCAGTAGCCCCTAAAAGGATATTCTGAATAGCGCTCGACGCTGCAGCGATCTCTTCAAACGGTGGAATTTTTGGCAAATCGCCACGTTTCATGATGGTGATAATGGCATGCGATACCAGGTTACCCAGGTTTTTTAGATTGTTATAAGTGGTTTCGTTAAAATCATCAACAGATACACTTTTCCTGTACACTTCAGCATGCTCGGCAGCAAATACGGTGGCGTCTTCGTATACAACAAAACGCCATGGCTCGGTAAAGCCGTGTGTTGGCGCCCAATCGGCCAGTTCAAGCAGCGCGGCAACCTGCGCATTAGGTATTTTATGACCGTTCATGGCAGCTGGTTTAACTGAACGGCGTGTTTTTATAATTTGGGCAATGGTTGAAAATGTTGCAGAATCCATAAGTAAGTCATATAGAGTTAGCAAATTAATGATATTGATCACTAATTCGCTAACTCACTAATTCAATAATTATTTAATAGATGGCCGGATATTTTGACGGATTAGCCTCGTTCATCATGGCGTAAACAGTCTCGATCACATCATCAACAGATGGCTTGCTAAAGTAATCACCATCTGAGCCATAAGGCGGCCTATGCTCTTTGGCAGTTAATGTTTTCGGCTGTGCATCCAATGAATAATATCCGCTTTGGGCTTCCAGTATTTTTTGAAGGATATAGGCAGAGCCTGCTCCGGGAAGATCTTCATCAACAACCAACAACTTGCTGGTTTTCTTTAACGAAGCACCACAAATACTCTCTGTATCAAACGGATATAAAGTTTGAGGGTCGATAATTTCAATATTGATCCCCATAGCTGCAAGCTCTTCTGATGCTTCCTGAACAATGCGTAACGTTGAGCCATAGGATACAACTGTAATGTCTGGACCTTCACGCAAAATTTCGGCCTTGCCCAAAGGAACAGTGAATTCGCCAACGTTGGCAGGCAATTTCTCTTTCAGGCGGTAACCATTAAGGCATTCAACAACCAATGCAGGCTCATCCCCCCTCAATAAAGTATTGTACATACCGGCAGCCTGTGTCATGTTGCGCGGCACGCAGATATGAAAACCGCGCATCGAACCCAAAATAACACTCATCGGCGAGCCTGAATGCCAGATACCCTCCAGCCTGTGGCCACGGGTGCGGATAATTAAAGGTGCCTTTTGGCCGCCCATAGTACGGTAGCTTAGGCTGGCAATATCATCACTAATGATCGTAATAGCGTAGATCAGGTAATCCAGGTACTGAATCTCGGCTATCGGGCGTAAACCACGCATGGCAAGGCCCATGCCCTGCCCAATAATACTGGTTTCGCGGATGCCGGTATCGCTGATGCGGATGTCGCCATATTTGGCCTGCAAACCGGCAAAGCCCTGGTTTACATCGCCTATCATACCTAAATCCTCGCCAAAGGCTACGATGCTCTTATCGCGGGCAAAGTTGGCATCAAAAGCGGCGTTAAGCACTTCACGGCCATCCATTACTTTTGAATCATCATTATAGATAGCAGGCACAACCGGCACATACAGAGGTGATTGCGGAGTACCAGTGAATAATTTCGAGTTATAACGCTCGGTGTTTTTATCTTTTTCGGCTTTTAGCCAATCAGTTAAACGCTGGCGTTCGGCATTATTTTCGTGCGTTGTTAAACGTAAAGTTTTGCGGATGGCTGTAAAGATCTCGCGCCTGCCGGCATCAAAGGCAGATCGTAAAGTTGCAGAAGTTGCTAATACAGCATCTTTTTTTGCCGGTACGGTTTCAGCAAACTGATCTATCAAATTAGCGGCTTCTTCAATCTCCGCTTTCAGAACTACGGCAAGTTCGTTTGCGGCTTCGCGCTGGCATTCGCGTACGTAACGCTTAGCCTCGCCTTCAAGTTCCTCAAGTTCAATTTCGGTAATAATGGCCGAGGCTATCATCCATTCGCGCATTTTAAGCAGGCAGTCGTGCTCCTCTTCCCAGGCCAGGCGCTCCCTGCTTTTATAGCGCTCGTGCGAACCTGAAGTTGAATGCCCCTGCGGCTGCGTCATTTCGGTAACGTGGATCAGTACCGGAACATGTTCTTCGCGGCAAATGTTAATAGCCCGCTCGTAAGTTTCGCAAAGGGCAATATAATCCCATCCCCGTACTTTAAAGATCTCGTAACCATTGCTGCCGTTTTCACGCTGAAAGCCTTTCAATACTTCCGAGATATCCTCTTTGGTAGTTTGCAGGCTTGCCGGAACCGAAATGGCATAGGCATCATCCCATATAGAAAGCGCCATAGGCACCTGCAACACGCCTGCAGCGTTAAAAGTTTCGAAAAATGAACCTTCGGAAGTTGCACCGTTGCCTACGCTGCCAAAAGCAACCTCATTACCATTAACCGAAAACTGTTTCAGGTAATCAAGCTCTTTATTTTGGCGATATAATTTTGACGCGTAAGCCAAACCCAACAAACGAGGGATTTGCCCGGCCGTGGTAGATATATCCGATGAGCTGTTCATCGTTTCGGCCTGGTTAACCCAACTGCCATCAGTATTTACAAAACGGGTAGCATAATGACAGTTCATTTGCCTGCCGCCCGAAGCCGGATCTTTTTCGATATCGGGGTTGGCATAAAGCTGCGCAAAAAACTCTTTTAGGTTGCTCATGCCTGTGGCAAACATAAAAGTTTGGTCGCGGTAATAGCCCGCGCGCCAGTCGCCGGCACGAAAAGCTTTGGCCATAGCCAGCTGTGCAACCTCTTTCCCATCACCAAAAATACCGAACTTTGCCTTGCCCGTTAGTACTTCGCGGCGACCGATTAAACTGGCCTGACGGCTCTCATAACCAATACGATAATCATCAATAACAATCTTCTTGAAATCATCAAAACTGAGCTCGGCAGCGGTAAATTTGCTGGTAGCTCGTGTTGTAGTTTCAGGCATATAAAATTTTGTTTAGACGGTAAAAGTATAAAATTCTATTTTGTATTTGGCAAACTAACAGATAAAACCCGGAGTTTGAGTAATAGTTTTGTAATTACATTAAACCTTTTATATTTGTAATAATCAAATATAACATATGAAAAAGATATTAATGATTTGCGCGGTAATATTAGGCTTTGCCTTTACCGCCTCGGCACAAGATAGCGGTAAAGCTGAGTTCAAATTTAACGAAGAAAAACACGACTTCGGCAAAATTCCGCAAGGCACACCGGTTACTACCGTATTTGAATTTACAAACGTAGGTAAAGAGCCGCTTATTTTAACAGAAGTAAGGCCAACCTGCGGTTGCACCATTGCCGATTACACTAAAACCCCGGTAAAAAGCGGTGATAAAGGTGTAATTAAAATTACTTACAACGCTGCTGCTGCACAGCCATTTAACAAAACTATCGTGGTTAAATCGAACGCGGTAACACCAGAGAAATATTTGAACATTATTGGCGAAGTTGTAGCTAAACCCGCGGCAAGCAAGTAAACTTGTATACTGATATATCCCGCCTATATCAGCCGGGGATATTTAAATAATATTTAAAAAGACCCGAAACCGGGTCTTTTTTCGTTTACAAAGGTTTTACATAACCATTATTGCATTTTTAGTAATTTTGCAGGATGCCAAAAATATCTGACAAAGGGCAACGGATGCCCGCATCACCGATACGTAAGCTAACACCTTACGCTGATAAAGCCAAGCAGGACGGGAAAAAGGTGTATCACCTCAATATCGGGCAACCTGATATTGCTACTCCAGATGGGATGCTTAGCGCCATTAAAAACATCGATTTTAAAGTTTGGGCTTATACTCCAAGTGAGGGCACACTAAGCTATCGTAAAAAACTTACCGAATATTATAATAAAATCGGTTACGGCATTACGCCTGATGATATTATTGTAACCACCGGAGGTTCGGAAGCCATCACCATTGCTATGATGGCCTGCCTTGATTCGGGCGATGAGGTGATTATTCCTGAACCTTTTTATGCCAATTATAATGGCTTTGCCAGCCAGGGCGATATTGTGGTGAAACCGATTTTATCCTATATCGATAATGGCTTCGCGCTCCCTCCTGTCAGCGAGTTTGAAAAACTGATCACAGAGAAAACCAAAGCCATCATAATCTGTAACCCAAACAATCCAACGGGCTACCTATACTCGAAAGAAGAAATGGACGCGTTGAAGGAGTTGGTTTTAAAACATGATCTGTACCTGTTTTCGGACGAGGCTTACCGCGAATTTTGCTACGATGGCCGCACGTTTATTTCGCCCATGCATCTGGATGGATTGGAAGAGAATGTGGTTGTGATGGATACGGTGAGCAAGCGCTACAGTGCGTGCGGTGCCCGCTTAGGCTGCATGATCACCAAAAATAAAGAGCTACGTACAACTGCGTTAAAATTTGCCCAGGCCCGCTTAAGCGCAGGTATGGTTGAACAAATTGCAGGCGAGGCAGCAGTTGATACCCCCGATAGCTATTTTGAAGCGGTAAATAAAGAATATACCAGCCGCCGTGATACGTTAGTTGCCGCATTGAACAAAATGGATGGCGTTTACTGCCCTAACCCGGGAGGTGCATTTTATGTGGTAGCCAAACTACCTATAGATAATGCTGATAAATTTTGCCAATGGATGCTGGAAACCTTCAGCTTAAATAATGAAACTGTGATGATGGCACCGGCCACCGGTTTTTATAGTACACCGGGCGCGGGAGCTAACGAAGTGCGTATGGCATACGTTTTAAACAATGATGACCTTGCCAAAGCCATGGCCTGTTTGGAAGAAGCTTTGAAAGTTTATCCGGGCCGTACAGTTGGCAGTGAGCAGTTATCAGTTGGCAGTTTGTAAAAGAAAAATATAGCAGGCAGCTTAAACAATATAAGCTGCCTGCTGTAAACTGAAAACAAAATCTGTATATTTGTAACCGCTTTACTGCAAACTGCCCACCGGCTACTGCAAGCTCAAAAAATGGGGTCGACCGGAATTGACAGGATGGAGATAAGTAGGTAAGCATGCAGCGCGTTGGGTGAATTAGCGCTTTAATCTGAACGCTCAAACTTACAAATGGCGAAAATAACTACGCCTTAGCTGCCTAATTTAGAATTAGCATAGCTTTTGTCCCGCCGGTTTTCTGTTTTGTTGGATCGGCAACCGGGGCATCGAAAAACGAAACTGGTTTGCTTAGGGTGTGATAAGCGAATAAGATAAAGCACCTAAGGAAGACGGTACAGGTAAGCGACTGACCTTCCCCTTCCCTACAATTAAACAGAAGCTAAGCATGTAGAAAGCTTACCTTATACCATGTTTGGACGAGGGTTCGAATCCCTCCGGCTCCACCCGAAGGGATTTTCTCAGGAAAATCCCTTTTTTTGTCTATTATCAACAGCTCTTTATCTCTCATTATCAGTTCGTTATGTGCAAGAACGGGTACCAGTGTAGGTGTTCGATAGATACCGTTTTTGTAGTACAAATTGCTGTCGAACACCTTAGAAACCAAAACTCTTTTCTCAATCGTATCTGACTGATTATAAACAGATTTCAGGTCACCTAATTGATGTAAATGCTTTTTAAGAATTTTATAACCCTGATCTTGGTTTCGCGCATACCGCTCTAGATAAGCTTTAATTGCAAATATCTCGGTGTTATAGGTCGATGACCAACGCTCATAGGTATCACGACCGATCTGGTTACCAATCCATTTTTCTTCCAATGAATGCAATTTTTCTTCCAATGTTGCCAGCTCCGATTTTTTTTGATTAATGGTTTCCCGTTGTTGTTTGAGCCTGTTTTCTAATGATTCATCGGCAGTATCTTTAATTCTATTAATTTGTGAATTAGTCAAGCTGATATACTCCAGGATCTGTTGGAACTGATCATGAGCCTTAATTGCGCTTATGTTATTATGCTTCGAATGTTTGCACTTATAGTAATAATACCAATTGCCGGCCTTTCCCCTGGAGGGGGCACCGGTAAGTGGCTGACCACAGTGACATTTAAGAATACCCCTTAATGGAATTTCATCGTCTAAAGTTTTTTTGCTCCTGTCCGGCTTTTCTAACTTCTGCTGAACTATCTGCCAGGTCATTTTGTCAATTAATGGCTCATGCCGGGCGGGAAATAAGCCTCCGGGGTGTTCCTTAAAAGGCTTCGCACGCACCATTCCTGCATATGCAGGATTAGCCAGTACTTTCTCGACAGCCGAATTTCCACCTCTGTTGAAACCCATTGATTTCGATTGCTCTTTGATGATTACCAAAGGAACATCCCTCAAAAAGGACTGAAATATATAATGTACTATCTTAGCTTGCTCTTCATCAACTTCAAGGGTCCTGTCTTTTCCCTCCCCAACTTTTCTATATCCAAACGGAGGCACGTTGCTCAGAAAACGCCCTTCCTTGGCTCTGGCGGTATAATTTCCGCCCCGGATTTTAATACTCCGATTGATATTATCTTCTTCGGCGAGCAACAGTTGCAAACCTGTTCTGAAATAGCTGCCGGGGGTATCGTAATCGAAGATTATACCCTCAGTAACGCTCACTATTTGAATGCGATATTGCCGCTGATAATTTTTTACAAGAGTCATTGCCTCGCCTGCATCCCGGCTAAAGCGATCCAACTGGTCTACGATCAGGTAGTCAACATGGCCCTGATGTTTTTTAATAAATTCCTGAAGCTTCTTAAAGTCAGGCCGGTCAAAAGTCTTGGCACTATGTCCTCTGTCCGTGAAAGTATCCACAAGTAGAACATTATTATTTTTGACCCACTGATCAGTATAGAGCTCCTGACGTTCGATTGAACCATTACTTTGCCCTAAATGACTAAATCGTAAATATCTAATTGCCCGTTTCATATAATTCTCTTAAAGTCGCATTTACAATTATTTCTGCTATTAAATTTAGCAATTCTGTTTCTTTTTCCAACTCATTTTCTGTAAAATGTGTTACAATTTGTTCGTCAAGATCCAGACGGGCCTTTCTTCGATAAATACGTTTCTTCTCGCCCGGAGGCGTAGCGATTTTTCTTTTACCACCCATTTTTAATAAAATAAAGAATTGGCCGATTGTCAACAGCTCAGATAAAAAACAATCCGGACCAACTGGAAACGGCATGAGGATTAACTTGTCGAACTGGCAGTGAATAAGCCATTCGAAATCTGGGGACACATAAAAGCGAAGTCACCGAAAACAGAGCCTTTAGCTCCGGCGGGACATTTTTTAGGATTCGTGAGTAGTTATTAAATCCCTGTATACAGGTTAGGCAGCAATAAATTTTGCTGGCCGAAAACGGTAAATATCCTGCGTAGGATCAAAAAAGTTATGATAGCTAAATCCGGAACGTTGCAGGACTTTTTGAGCTGCAATGTTCCGCCTGTTTACAACAGCTGCTATATCGCCTATTTGCTGGCTGATTAGCGATTCCAGAAACATCGGTAAAAGTGATGACATGAGCTTTTTGCTGGCATATTCTGTTTTAAGACAGAACTCGATAAAATAGGGATACTGCTTTAAATCGTAGTGTTCCCTGGCCAGGTCCGGCGAAATAATATCAATGATTCCGATGATGCGACCGTCTTCCTTTTTACGAATAAAATGAAGATAATTTCTTCCGCAATGAAGACTTATCAATGCATTTTTTAATAAAGTATCCGCGTCGTCAATGGAGTTTAGTCTTTTAAACGGCAAGTATTTTAAAGATTGTTTGTCCGAAAGGATCGCATAAATGTCGCTTACCATAGTCGGCCATCGTTGAAAATCGAGGGCGTTAAAGGATTGAATAAGTAATGTATCGTTTTCAAGATGAACAGGCTCCAGCATAGGTTGCGAATATATAGGGAAATGCATTTTAATCGCAATGACATTAAGCATAGAAGAGAGAAATTGTTTTAAAAAACAATCTTGTTGCGGGAATGATTTTTGTTTGGAGGATAATTCTAAATGGTTTCGATCGAAAAGTGCGTTAATCCTTCAGGAACCATGAATTTAAAATTGACGATAAAATGCAGAATTGCGCATGTAGTCATTAAATCTGCGCTGATATTCCCTTTCTATGGCAAGCCTCCGGTTAATAGCAGCACAGCGCCAAAAGCAGAATACCCAGGCAAGAATGGCTACTGAAAGGCAAGTCAATGTTTCCTTTCTCCTTTCAGTCATAAATGGCTCTTGATGCTTTGCAATAACAGTTTGTTTGCTATGGATGCGGGATTGCTGACTATTGCCCAATGCGCCAAATAACGCAAAAGTAGAAATTAGGCAAGCCAATAAAACATTTCTGATAATCGCTTTCATAAATCAATGTGATAAATTTACTAAATAATTTAGTAACAACCAAGTTTTAATCTACTATTTCCCAGATGGCATTATTCTTCCTGGCATCCTGAACCCGCATTCTTATGGTATCTAAAAGATCAGAGGCGGGTATACCGGTCAGTCGGCAAACCTTGCTGGTGGCATCGCTTGTAATCAAAGTCAGGTCCATGAGTTTGAAAACCTGAAAAAGCAAAGATTGTGTAACGATAAAATCTTTGATCCTGAACATCTCCAGCTGATCCGTGCGTTTAAAAAGAATCCCTGTTGTTACCCGGATAAATTCACCGGAGATAAGGAAGCGACGGCAACGGATCAGGCATAACTTGTACAGGGCCATGTTGCAGGCAGCAAGGCTCAACCAAATTAAGCAGGGAGAAAACCGCCATGCCAAAAGTAACAATGCGATTGCGGCAAGCAGATATGGTAGCGCTTTTATCAATGCGAAAATCTTTGCCGGTTTAATCTGTATGTCTTCGTGATGCATCATATTTGATTTGTTCTAAAAAAGTATTGAAGAGCTTCGGTTTCATTGTCCGGAAGTTATTCCTGATGCCAAACATGCGCTTATAAGCCACCAGGGTCAGTGATTCTGCATTGAAAAAACGAGTAGTTTCATTCTTGGAAATGGTGACCAGCTGATCATGGTAGCTTATGCGCACGTAATGTTGCTGCAGCCAGGCGGCAGCTTTTATATCAGTTATCCGGGCAGCCAGGTCATTCCCGAAAGCAAGAACGATTTTTCGCCGCGGAAAAGCCTGTCTGATCCAATCCATTTGTTCTCTACGCACCCGCGTTCCCAGGGCGATCACTGCCAAATTGTCAAGATTACTGAAGCGCTGAAAGTTTATGGTCAGCATTGCGACAGCTTCGACGACCGAATAAACGACGATCAAAGTCTGTGCATGCCGGTTTCCACCTAGCCAGACATTCCGGGTAGAGGGAACCCGGTGACCTTTTTCGTCGAAAGACTCCCTATCATTGCCATAGTCAAAAACAGCCTCAGTTGTCAAAGCAAAAAAGCAGCGGACTTCCGTGGAAATTTCGAGATCCGAGAGGACAATTGGCATCAGCGCGAAAATTCGTTACGGGAATAAGAGCGTTCGGCCTGATTTGGAGGGCCGGACCTCTGATCTTCTACGTCCCTTATTGCCGCGTAATATCCGGGGCTCAGCCTTCCGGCGGTCTTCTCATCCCGCTTTTTGTTGAACAAAGCATTGAGCCCTTTGTAGATCATATATGAAAGCCCGCCATCCATCAGTACAGAGGCTACAAGCGCAAGCCTGTCTGACCGAATGCCTTGGCGGTCGGTCCCTGAATAGTTGAACCTTGTGCCGTCTGCGATCTGCACTTCTTTTCCCTTCCGATAATTTTCTTTTTGGGCGGGTGTCAGGAATTCATTGTTCACCATATCCGGTGCCAGGATCTTTTCAGTATCCGAGACAATGAACTCCCTGGTTTCCGCATCATACTCGACCAGCAATTCCGTTTTATTCCCTTTATCGTCCTGCAATATCCGCAAGAGGTTTTGTACCTCTCCTTTCTCTAAGCGCTGCGCCTCGTTCTCTGTCAGAAAATCAGGTACTAAGGGCGTATGGTATATTGGATGGATCATCAGGTCGGTCTTTCCGCTCTCGTTCATTTTCAGGGAGATTTTGGCATGCAGGGATTTGATCCTGAGATTTTCAGCTTGTAGGTCATGCAATTCAAGTAGTTCTGTGCGGCGCCCGGAAAGCAGTGCTTTCAGATCGTCAACATTTAAAAGTAGCTGGCCATCCGAAGCGAGGCCGATGGTTTCCAGGTCTTTGACCGGAAGATCCTTTTCTTTAAAATTTAAGAGGTTCATCTATCTTTCCAGTTGAAATTCTTGTTCAGTTGTTGTTGATTGTGACTTAGTCTGATCAATAGCCTGGCCGTTACCCAGAGGGTCTCGTTTGGCTTCCAGGAGCGACTTATACAGGCCATAGTCGGGTTTCAGCGTTTTACGTGCACCATCGCTATCCTCTACGCGAATGCTTTTATTTTTATAGGTTTCCAGCACTTTATAGGTAGTGTCCATATAATCTATCCGGTCTCCCTGTTTAAAAGCGACTTCAGTCTGCTGTTTCTGTTCGCGTTTTAGGTTGGTTCCCAAAAGCAGGTTAGCTATTTTCTGTGCGTCGCGTGAAGCTTTGGCAATTTCGAATGGATCCTCCCGGAGGATCTTAGTAAAATTGTTCATGTATGCAGCCTGGTGGCCGAAGTTATGACCGACTTTCAGTTCACCTCCGATGATAATAGCTGCGATCGCTGCCCGCATTTCCTCCTTTGCGTATTCCATGGAGCCGAATTTACCCTCCATTGGCCTGTTGAGGCGGCTTTCATGCCCCGCCCAGTGAGAAAGTTGGTGTATCACCGCCTGGGCATATTTGGTCTCATTTTCAAAATGACTTTTTTCCGGAACAAATATGGCATCCCTTATTTTGTCATAATAAGCTTCCTGCCCTCCTTCAATGATTACAGCCTTGCTATCCGCAATCAATTTTTCCGCTTTTTGCAAAGGTGTAAGTGTATCGCCTTCCTGTTGCCTGGCCAAAAAATCCTTCAGGGGGGTAACATCCTTCATTTGTTCTGCATTGAAAAGAAAAGATTTAGTTGACTGAGGTTTGTCGAATTCCACGGTTTTCGTTTGTGTAACTCCTGCTCCGTCCTTGATCTTTTGTCCTTCCGCTGTGCGTATCGCTTGTATATCACTCGTTTTCTGGAACTCAATCATCGTACCCTTCTCCCCTTCCTTGACCCAGCTTCCGGCAAATCGTGCAGCATCGGCGGTTAACCATCGTGGATCATCATACCGTTTCATACCCAGGATCAGCGCATTCATAGCACTGTAGCCCTTTCCTGTTGAGGGATTAAGCGGTTTTACAAAGGCCGGCATACCATTCTCTTTTACCGGTTTCTGAAAAAGGGGTTTACCCTCTTTAATTTCCGTGATCAGCTTCTCCGAAAGCTGAACCGGAAGTGATTTGAAGTTTTTGCTCATTTTCCTTTTTGATTAGCAGTTCATATAAAAAATTGATAGGATCTATTGGTCTTCCTCTATACTTCAGGCAGAAATGCAGGTGTTCTCCTGTCACCCGTCCTGAGGAACCGGAAATACCGATGGGTTGTCCCGCCCTGACACTATCTTTCGTACCGACCATAATCTCCCTGAGATGGCCGTAGGTAGATTGAATATTTCCATGTTGCAGGCAAATGTTAAATCCCAGGTCATTGTTAAATCCGGCGGACCGGACAGTGCCATTAAGAATGGCGAAGACTGTATCGCGGCGGGCTTGAAGGTCAACTCCACCATGCAGCTGATACTTTCCTGTCACCGGGTTTACACGGTAGCCAAAGGCCGAATTGATATGCAGATGTCTTAACGGAAGGCAAAGCATTAAAATGCATACATAAGCTTTCATCGGCCAACAGCGGTGTCTATTTCCTGCCTTTGTTGAGGTATCAGCGGTTCAAGAACCCGGTCCTGCATACCAGGGTTGTCACGCGCGATGGCCAGTGCGGCAATTAAAGCCTGCGAAGTTCCCCGGTCCTGTAAGAGCATCACTTTATACATCGCTTTGAAATCGGCGATTTCCATCGAAGAACCGTTCTTATTCAGATCATTGAATACCTTTTGCTTATCTTTTAGTTGAGATATTTCGTTTGCATGGTAGTAAGCTTCACCTCCGCCCGGAAAACGAACATAGTTTTCAGAGGCGGACCTGGTATAGGTCAACACGCCGATGAGCGCAGTCGCTTGTCCTGTATCATTTCCTGGTACCGGCTTTACCAATACCGGAGTACCGTTCAGATTTTCGTTCTTCATTACTTTGTGTTTTTAATTTATCTATGAGAGGAGGCGATCCGGTGCGGCGGGGCTTCAACGTTCCATACCCGGCTGGCGGTCAATGCCGAGCAACAAGTCCAGCCGGATGGTGGCAGCATCGCGGATATGCTCATTTTTGACAACCAGTTCCATCGCTGTGCGATGATGTTTTATTGTTCCGTAGTCCAGCAGGAGTGCTATATTTTTAAGATCTTTAAAATCATTTACGGATAGCGTATGTGGTTTATCCCGGAGCAGGTCATATATCTCCGTAGATTTTCTTAATGCAAGCAGGGCATTCGCACCATGCCAATGTTCTTTGGTCCCGCCGTAATCCACAAAGAAATCGTCCCGTCTGGTATCCGCTTTGGTTATTTGCCCGATAACGCCCGCTTCATCCGAGTGCTCTGCCCACATCTTTGGGTTCATCATCACGATCTTTCCATTCAATTCCTGATCTGGTATCATTTTAGTTCAATGTGGTTTTTACCATTCCCGAAGTAGCCGGGGGCTTGAAAGCCATGACCATCTCGTGGATTTCACGGCTGATCCTGTCGAAATTGCGGCGCAGTTTTTCGTCTGCTTTCCCGTTAAAATCGTAGAAAGAGGGCAATGGCCGGTAAGCCTGCTCTTCCTTTCGGATTTCTTTGAGGTTGAGGTTAACCCGGCAGTTTATCGCAGAGGTTTCGAATTTTCCGGTATATTCTTCTTTGGCATCGGCCGCTACCATGCCAACCAGTTCGCCCGCATTAAGAGATGCGATCTTTCCTGCCGGAATCAACGCTTCAAGTTTTTCGTTCAGGGAGGTTGATGTTTTATTGCGGTCGATGGAAAGCCCCTCCCCGATCTGTTTGGATTTCCCGAGCAGGCGCTCTAGCCAGTCCAGTGTTTCCTTGTTCCTGACTGAGCCGGATAGCACCGTGCCGACCACGGCAGTTATGGTAGCAGCCGTATCTTTCCCATATTGCTGCTGAAATTGGGGCAGCTCCTGCAGGCCCATCAATACGGCAACCTTATTGCTTCTTGCTGTCGCGATGAGGTTTTCAACGCGGTGCACAAACAGCGTAGGCATTTCGTCAACGATCAGGGCTGAGGGATTATTCCCTTTCGTATTGATCAGCTTGGTGAGGCGGTTAATGACAATGGAATAACAGGCGGAGTTGATATTTTGCGTATTGGGATCGTTGGCCAATACGAGAATACCCGGACTTTCTTTATCCGATATCTTCAGGTTAAAATCGTCCCCGGAGAACACCCAATAAGTTTCCTTGGTCGCCAGGCGGCTGATAAAGATCTTGAGCGTACCGATTTGGCCTTCCAGTTGATTAAATGCTTTGGCATCATAGGCCGTCATGAACGGCGAAAGCAACGATTTTAGCTCCGGTTCTGAAATCAGGGCGTTAAATATCTCCTCGTAAGATCGATTGAGCAGCGCCAGCACATGAGGAAAGCTTGAGTAGATCCCTCCTTTGTATTTACTCATAAAGTAGATGCATGAGGCCAGAAAATTAATTGCCGATTGGGTGAAAAACTGATCGCTGCCTCCCGAGCGGTCACCTTTTTTCAAGGCTTCTACCAGCGCCTCGGCCGTTTCGGCGGCGTCGGCCAGTGACCGGATATAGTCCGATCGCCAGGGATTGATGCGGCGGCTTTTCTCTATGTCATTAAGATTGATCACATGAAAAGCAAAGCCTTTCAGTTTGCCGTTCTGTTTGCCAAGGAGATAGTGGTAATAAGCGATCTGGCCGAGGTCGGGGAATTTGAAATCATAGAGGCATATAGAGAACTGTTTAAAAATCAGCTGCCTGATAAAGGGATTGACAATACTAAACGATTTTCCACTTCCCGGAGTCCCAATAAGCATCACTGATCTGTAGACATTGCAGATATTGATCCAGCCTTTTCGGACCCGTCCCCCGTAGTAAAAGAGCATCGGAATATTAACCGAATAAGGTGTTTCAATTTTCTTAACCGGCTGCATGAAACTTTCCGCTTCCGAGTTCCATTTATCCTTACCCAGTCCCGATCTGATCAGCTTGGAAACATTGTCCATCGCCGTGCTGATCATTATTGCCCCGATAAAAGAACAACACATGTACAGCAAGTCATATCTTGTTGTATATGCGAATGCAAGCGGCGAAGCGCGCCCAGGAAATATCATGCTCCCGAAAAACAATAACAAACCCACCGTAAGGGGGTAACCGATATAGACTTTAGGATCGAAATCTATTTTCTTTTTTGCCAGCGTCCCCACACTGACCAGGCAAATGAGTCCCATTGTTGTCAGTTTGCTGTAGAGGAGCGTCGAATAAAAAACAAGATGGCCAAGCTTATGTAGTGGTGTATGAAAAATGCCCCAGAAAGGCGCATCTGGGTAAATAAAAATAGCTGCTTCCAGTAAAATCGAGACATAAATACCGCATTGAAAAAAACCATGCAGTTTTTGTTGTTCACGCGTTTCCTCCATGAATTAAGAGGTTGGAGATAAGAAAGACCACCGGCAACTGCGGGTGGCCCGATCATGCAGAAGCTAAAGCGCGGGATTTAGTTACCTGGCTCCAGTTCCTGCAGGTAGACCGCTATGATACCGATCAGCTCGTATCTGAGGAAAGGGTCATCTTCTTCAAGCCCGAGTAACAGCGGCGCGCACAATTCTATAATATTGGTGAGTTCATAATGCAGATTGCGCGTGTTGGTTAAGCAGTGATATCGGACCGGAAATTCCTGTTCAAGCACAAGTTTTACATAAGTGTAAGCTAAAGAATCAGTCATAAGCTAACATCATTTAATTGGGCAGGGTATCTGCATCAAGGATATCGTGATAAGGAATAGACAGCGTCAAAACACGGCCGGAAACCTGTTTTTCGCTTAATTCGACCTTTAAGACCTTATTTCCGGGGATAGAGAGCTTTCTGAGTACGAAAATATTCCTGTAGTTCCTTGAAAAAGCGGGAATGTCATACAATATCAGCTCTGGTGTCAAAGGAATTGACTGGCTATTTGCTGCCTTCGCGATCTTCTTGTCCTCTATACTGAAATTAAAATCAGCGATATCATACTTTATACGGGTTTTATTTCGATAAGAGATGTCCAGGAACAGGTAATCCCCGACGCTGTACACATGGTTTAAAAGCCCGCTGACCCCATAAGCCAGCGTGCGTTCCCTGGGATTTCCAGCTCTCATGGAGATCAGGTTGGTCGCCATTGACTTAAGCTGACTCTGAGAAAAACCGATGCCGGAAATATCCAGCGGATGGGTGTCCGGCGGAAGGATTTCAATCTCGGTTGGCACAGCGGTGTAACCGGGTACTAAGCGGTATTGTGCAATAAATTTTTCACCTGCCAGTGTCAGGATCGCGCTGTCGAAAGATTTTGAAGTATCTCTGAGCTTCAGGCGCAGGATATTTTTAAGCGGGAGGTCACCGGCGAGCTGTTTGCTCGAAATATCCACGTACTGGATCGGCTCTGGTGAAATAAAATGGATCGTGCCCTTTACAGGCAGGTACACAAGCGGCAACTTTTCCTGCGCACAGCATACAGATGCGAACAACATAAAATAGAGAAAAAGTATATTTTTCATAAAAAAGAGGGCATTAAATATTTGAATAGATAAGAGGTATTTCTGATTAAAGCTGTTGGGGCATTTTCCTGCCGGAGAGAATTTCCTCGTTTTTTTGAGCGGTATGCAGCGCATCCGGGTCGACGATAAACAAGTACGAGTTGTATTTCAGTTTAGCCTTGTTTTTGCGGATCAGTTCGGCAATGGCAGAAGATGTGGACTGAAACATTTTACTGACGGAGCTCATCAGGAACTGGTTGTTGCCGGTGCTGCCGTCAATAGAGAAGCCCTGTACAGTATTGCCGCCGAGATCTTTAGTAAAATCCCGAAACGCGGAGGATGGCACATAGAGACCGGGCATGCCGTCCATATCATAAATGTCCAGCTTTACCGGCAGGATCTTACCATGATATAAGATGGAAGTGATGGAGAGCGTCACGCGTTGTTCCGAAAAACCACTGATGAGGGCATAAAGGTAGGTTCCCTTGACGACCAGGTTATTCCCTGCCCGGATATCTTCCAGCAGCCTGATCCTTATCCGGGAGCCGGCATATCCGGTCAGGTTTTCATCTATGATGGCACTGATCAGTGCAGGTGGCTTTTCCGGGAGCACTGTATTAAAATCGTCCGATAAGGAATCAGCCTTGCTGACCGGAAGCCAGACCTGTTCCTCCTTCCGCCTTTTTATGGCCTCCCCGGCCTGTTTCTTCTTCATTTCATCTTTATAGTCGGGGTCATTCTGCCTGGAAATACTGTCCATAATTGCCATTTGCTGACGGAAGATTTCCATCGGGTCCTGTTCACGTACGGGGTGAGAAGCAGGCACACCTGATTGTTTCCTGCCCATGGACTCTATTGCCCTTGCCATAACCTGATCATTGCCAGGCCGGGCCGTCTTATCCGGTAAAGGATACGTTTTTTTGAGGGCCAGCTGTATTGAATCAAGCCGCTGCTTGCTACGGTCTGCAGTATTGTTGTTGAATGCTGGGTCAGATGAATTTTCTTTAGGTATTACCCCCACGGCGGTAATACCATTAGCCTCCTTATAAGCATTACGGTAAGCATCCAATTTGTCGGAAAGCTGCTTCCTGCTGATATCAGCAGACACGTTGCCTACTGTACCGTTAAATCCTGCCGACTCCTTAACTACCTTTTCAGAGCTTGATGAATTGCTTTGCCAGATATAAAAGAAAAAGCAAAGAAAGGGCAGCAGAATTGCAGGCAACACGTATTTGGGCTGTTTAAAGTTAATTTTCATAAATTTTCATTTTAAAGATTGCTTTAGCCTGGAGAGGCGATCAAGTGTACTGTCCAACAAAACACTGTCGGTTGGTGTCAACTGCTTTTTTGCAGAGAGGCTATCAACCATCCGTCTGAGCTCCAGACTCTGCCGGATCGATGTAGCTATGCTGGTGATCTGATCGAAGCCCTCCTGCACCCCCCTTGTCACCGGCTGATGTACCTTTTTTTCTGAGGGATGACGAAAAAGGGTAAAGGACAACAGAAACGACAGGATGATCAATACAGCCATGCAGCTGAACAAAAACTTCGGATAAGCTATAGATAACCGCTTAACCGCCTCTTCCCCAGCCAGGAAATAGGTACCGAACTCCCTTCTGAGTTCGCTGTACAGGGTATCCCTGGGATCCCTGTTAGAACGAATTCTTCTCAACATCCTGCAAGTCTTTATTTTCGAGCGTTTTCCAATTGGTAATTAAAACGCCGTGCGGATTATGATCACTCCTTGGTATATCCTTTAGATTACCTTCTGTAATGAGGGACCGTACCACGGTAGAGCTACGGCGATCGATTTTCAGCTTTCCATAGAAGCGGAAATATTGCTTAGGCATATTGACTACAATAGAATCCGTCTGTAGGGTAAGAACCGAGCTGGAGGAAAGGATAGAGTTGAAGAAGCCGTTCTCCTTCAAATTATTGTATTGCAGCATGCCGGATTCATCCACCAGGTACATGGCTTTTTTCATCTGGTATTCCATGTAATTATCATCCGGTGTCAGCGAAAAAAACAAGGAATGAAAGAGGTCGACGTCAGCCCTGTACTCCGCGGGCCGGTTCATCTGTACATCAGTCTGCCTGGCCAGTATAGGAATATTGTTATCCAGTATGTAAATTGTTTTTTGCGCGTTGGATACCAGCCTGAATGCATATAAGCAATTCATACCGACAATCACAAGAGAAGTAAACAGGCTTCCCGCGGCTATGAATGTCGCAAGCCGGATTTTGGCTTCGATATTTTTGATGATCATAATTTAATCTTTAAAAAAAACGCTCCTGAAACGGAACGGCTTTGGAAGTGGATTGCAAATGGCATACAATGCCAGAAAAATCAGGATTTCGGAGAAAGAACGCCTAACTCAAAAGAAGCTACCTGCGGCTTTCCTGGCAGCTGTTGTGACGGTACCGGCACTGCGCGCGAAGGTCGAAGTAGCAGAGCTGATCCCGGATGTCGAAATGATCCAGGTGGAGATACTTGGCACGGTAAACATGCAAATGGCTCCGATCAGGAAAACGATGATGACAGTACCAAAGGAAAGTACCCCGTTGCCTGCGAACCAAGCCATTTTTTCGAGGTTGGCATTGAGACCGTTCTCTCCTACCAGTTCCGTGTATTTGCTTATCTCTGATTTTAATGCATACTCCTGCATTAAGCCACAAATGTACATGATGAGGTAAGCAATGCCGCTGTACAAGTTAACCGAGATAAACCGGGCGATCCATGTGCTGAAACTATCGCGAAAAGCTGGAAGGATACTTACAGCGACAGCAAAAGGTCCTAGCATGATGAGGATCGAAGAATAAATAATCTGGATCATGAAAATCACATAAACAGCGAGCCGGAGTATCCATATCCCTAATAGCTCCAGCAATTGTGTAAACAAGAGCTGCATACTTACAGTAAGCCGGTTCTTTAGCTCAAGTAAAGGAGAAACGACACTGCTGATCCCTTCTTTAACTGTGCTGGTAACGGAATCCCATGCCTGCCCATACCAGGTATCGCTTTCTTTTTCGGCAACTTCAGTTTGCGCCTGATAGGTGTACAGGGAGTTGGCCACGGACAGCATTAGTGCTGACCTGTTAACGCGCAGGTTGTCAACAACCGTCTGTTCACTGTTAAACATTTCTTCGGTCTGGTTCGCTACCAGTTCTGTTGGAAAGGCAATCATTTGAGTAAACGGCCCCCACCAGAGGATCACCATTGACAAACCAAATGGCCTCAATAAGGGCATTATTTCCAATTGTTTATCACCTGCCATCATTTCATAAGACCTGATCGCGAAAAAGATGATCATAAATATCGCAGCGAGCGCCTTGGCATCATTAATAAAGAGATCAAAATGGCTCCATATGCTGCCTTTGAAGCCTTTTAAAAACGTCATGATACCGGATTCATATACACCGTCGCCCTGAAGATATTGTAAGGTCTTCGTGTTATCGGATGTACTGGCTACCTGCCCGAAGACTTGAACCATGGCGAGGCAGAAAAGGATCAAAAGGGCTATTTTCTTTTTCATTGAAGATGCTGTAAAACTTGTTTAGCAATCCGGACGTCGATATCAGGAGTCCAGTTGCTGACCGTCACCCGGCCAGCCTGAATGTGCTGCTGTTGAGTGGTCATACTAATCGCAGCACGGGCCGAGGAGGTCCTGATTGCCCATACCCCTGCAAGCCGCCGGTATTCCAGAAGGTATCTGTGGTAAGCCAGAATACGGGCTCCCCGGTCGACTGTGGTTGAACGCGCTCCCTCGATCCGTTCTTTCAGCATTTCCAGTTCGTTTTTATACCAATCGAAAAGCCCTTCACTTACCACCCTTTCACTTACCTCGGGTGAGAGCCCCGCAAGTATGGATGCATTGGTATAATTCAGCACCGGTTTAAGTTCGTTGCTATAGTATAATTGCCATAAGGGATCAACTTCAGAAAGTAAGCCTGACTGATTGGTGATTTCTGCCAGCGCAGTATTGCGGATGGTATCGGACTGTAATTTGTATTTACCGTCTGTGCTGTTCATGGCAGCAACCAGCGCCAGCCGCCGGGTCTGCGGCCCGTTTACGCTCAGCGGGCGCAGGTCTTTCTTGTGGTAGTCAGGATGGAAAAGGCCCCATGTCAGCCAGTATAGCGGATTGAGGCTGAGAAACCCCGCTTTTGGCGTAAATTTATTCTGGTCCCATTGAAGGTAAACCATGCGCTGCTGCTGGTAGCGAACACTTTCATCATTGACCTTTTTCTGCGCCAGGCAACGCTTATTAGTCAAAAAAGCGATCAGGATAAGTATGATATACTTCATTGGTGTAAATATTTAGCATTTTGAATGATCTGGCTGACATACAGCCTGTCCTGGCTAATCCAGCCGGAAAATGGTGTTGCAGCGCCTATGACACCACGTTGCTTTGCCCAATACATCGATTTCCATGTCCCATAAGCCAGGCCGTCCAGAATCTGTAATTGGGCGGTTACCTTCCGGAGTAGTTGGTCGCGGGAGTTGTAGTCAGCCAGGATGTTATCCCCTTCTTTTAATATGTAACCGGACACTTCAGATGCCAGGGCAAGCGCTCTCGATCGCATCTCGCCGGTCATATTGCCTGCAAAGGCCAGCAGGTAGGGATCACTTTCCGCCAGATTAAGAGCCTGCTCAATATAGCCGGACATATCGGCTATAATAAAAGCGATATTGCGGACGGCGAGACCATTTTTGAGGGCAGAGTTAACATTTGACAATCCTTCATAAATCATGGTTTGGGCGATGATCACCGAACCGACATTGGTATTGAGGTTATTGATATGTTCATTAATACTGCTCAGATATTGTTCATGGGTGGCTTCCGCGCTGCTCCGGGCAAGACCATTCTGATTTACGGCTGCTAAGTGCTGTTTGTCAAAAACTGCTTTTTGGCCCTGTACCGAAATCGCTGAGCCACCTAGCAGGATCAAGTCCACAATTAAAGCGATCAGCAATCTCATGGATGTAAGTATTTGGCATTCTGTATAATATCACGAGCGATACCTTCGTCCGCATCGATGAAATTCTGAAAAGGGTTTGCAGCTTTTAGAAGCGAGGCAAGACTGGAATACTGCATCATACTGAGCATGTTTTCCGACAGGTCCTGAATTTTGCTTAATTCAGAAAGTACATAATCAAAAAGGATTTTACGGTCGGATATTCTCATCTGGTTTACGGCTCCTATGGAGAGCGAAAGCCCTGTCATATATGCTATGAGGCTCCTGGCCTGAGAAGCAAATTGTAAAGCGGATTGATAGCCTACCGCGGTCAGTGCAGGGTTTTGATCGACCAAATGCAGAATCATCGCCTGATTACTGATAATCCGGTTGACCATCGGCGTGGCGTAAATACCGAGATCCGCAACATTTATCGCTGTGCCGAGGGCGTTATAACGTTGCTGCAAGGTGCGGTACATAACTTTAGTTTTGTCCAGGAGCGTGAGGTTGACCTGTTCATTTGCCGATACCTGGGCCTGCTCATTTTTAGCTTTAACCTGAAGTTTATTCTCCGATTCTGACTGCCCTACAAGTTGATGAAGCGCCGGGATATCCAGTACTTTTTTCTGAGCGAAAGCAACTGTCCTTTCAGCTGCCGAAAGCACCAGCAATACCACCAACGTTTTTATGATGGGTATTCTATTAATTTCTTTCATTGTTTTAAGTATTTGGCGTTGCTTAGTACCTCGTTAGCGATGCGTACATCCTGGTTCTTCCATTCAGCCCAGGGATTCAACGAGTGTAATACGCCGTTGATTTTTGCCCAATACATGGCCCGGTTCATACCATAGGCGATTCCTCGGAGAATACGCAGATGATCGGCAATATGATTAAGTAATTTCCCGCGTTCGCCGGAATCCATCAGGTTTCCTTTTCCTCCTTTGAGTACAAAAGCACTGACCTCCGCCGCGAGCATTGATGCGCGTTCTTGAAAATCCCTGGCCCCCTGTTCTGCAAAAAGCAGCAGGACAGGGTCTGATTTGGCAAGTTTCACCGCTGATTCAACGTCTCCGATAATATCCGACCCGCATTGCGCAATGTCCCTGATAGCGGATAGGTTATTAATTACAGCGGACACTTCGCTAAGGCCTTGATAGATCTTGTTTTGAAGGTTATTCACCACAGTCAACTGGCCGCTTACGGCAAGCTGCCCTTTTTGAATAAGGTCCAGCTTATCATTGGTATTGTTCAGTTGCCCGTTGATTGTGGACGAGCTGATCAGGATTGCGGAGGAAACTGCGGGGTCAACCACGAGTTCCTGCCCCCAGCTCCGGCGTAGACTTAAAACGAATATCAGCAAGACCAGGCCCGCTATGCGTTTAAGAAAATTCATCTTTTATATTATTAGTTTGTGCAATGAAAGCAGGCAGGGACTTCCCGCTGCTTTTGAAATCTGCGATAAATGCGTCAAGCCCGTCAGGGTAAGAACCATATTGCCTCACATAGCGTTCAACGGCAGACTTCTCGGGTTTCTCCGTGGTGTAAGTCAGGTATTGTTGCAGCGAAACTTCGACACCGTATACCTCACCGACTGCACCGCGACGGATATACACTTCCTTAAAGCGTCCCCGGTTTTCTGTATTATCTAGCTGATTGATCGTAAATATTTTCCGTCTTTCTGTTTCGTTGATAGAGAGCAGGGCGGCGATCTCGTTATAATTATCTTTAAATTTCGTCTGGTCCAGCAGGCAAACTGTATCCGAATTATTGATGATGCTGTCTTTAACTACCGCATTTCCAATAATATCCCCTAACTCCTGCGTGACTACTATGGCCTCGCCCCAGAACTTACGAATGGTTTTATAGAGATAAAGTAAATACCCCGCCATCAGGGGACTTGCAATCGCTTTCCACGCCTCCTCAACTACCAGCGCTTTTCGCCTGTCCGAGCGATAACGCATCTTTTGGATAAAGACGTCCATAATGATCAGCGTCACGATAGGGAAAAGTATCTTATGCTCTTTGATGCTGTCTATCTCGAATACAATAAAGCGCTCACTAAACAATGAACGGTCAGCTTCCTTATTCAGGATACTTGCGAATTCACCGCCCCTGTAAAACTTTTTCAGAACGTAGCGGAATTCATCAAAATCAAAAGCAATCTTTTCTTCGGTCCTGATCCGCGGAATGCGCTCGAGTGCAAACTCATAAAAAGTATTAAAGCTTAATTCTCCGTTCTTTGCAAAGAACTCGCCATAATAAGCAGTCACAACATTAGCGACGACATCCCTTTCGACCGGGCTGAAGAGCCCGTCAGCTCCTTTCCACGCTACGCCGATCAGCGTACACAGAAAATCTTTTTTTTCAATGTTATATTCCGTTTGATCGATACGAAAGGGATTCATGGTGATAGGCTTCTGGTCGGTATAGGTAATATACTTTCCGTTATAATAGGAACAAAGACCGCTATAGGAATGGCCCGTATCAACGATCACCATATCCATATTATACAGCATGTATTGTTCGATCAGGCTTGACATAAAAAATGACTTACCCGAGCCTGAAGGTCCTAAACAGAATCTATTTCTGTTGTTGATGCGCCCCGTTTGCATGGGCAGGTCAGAAAGATCGATCCCGATCGGCACTCCCTGCCTGTCGGTAAAGCGCAGGAGAAAATCAGAGGGTTCATCTTTAGGAAGGGACTCCTTGAAAAAGAAACAAAGGGCCGCATCGCAAGTGGTAAGGAACCAATCATATTCCTTCAATTCCACGCCGTTTCCCGGCAGGATTGTTCTGAAAAGTTCCAGTTGATTGTAAGCATTCCTGCTGGGAATAATACCAAGCTGAAACAAAGATGCTTCAATAAAATTAATGGCCTTTTGGATGGCTGAATTCCCTGTAGTGACCACAATATTAAAATGGCAGTTGACCAGCATCTGGTTCTCACGGGCGACGTCGTTCAGTAAATGATCGATATCTTCGACGCAAAGCAGGTTTGCTGGATCAGGAATCCCGGAATGGCGCTTCTTTTTCTGCTCCAGCTTTCTAAGGGTCATCACCTGGTTTGGAATTTCGATAAGCTGGTTAAATAAAATGGCATCCGCCCCGGGAACCTTAAAAAGGAAAGAAAGCAAATCCACAGGAAAGCCACGCATACTTTCTTTTTCATTCAGTTCGGTATGTGCAGTTACCTCGATGGGGAGGTCAATATGATCGATATTGACCAGACTGATACAACGCACTGACCTTTCCCCTATTTTCAATTCGGTTTCCGATGGCCGGATATTGTCGAGCGCCAGGGAGCCTTTACTGAAATTCATGTTAAGCACTTGCAGGACAAATTGGTTAAGGTCAGCCTCGCGCATCGGATGGGCTGGCGGGAGGATACCAACGATTTTCCCGACCGCATGCCTAAAGTCCGTGAGCATCTGTGCGTCATAGGCGTAAAAAGCCCCCTTTTTCACTACTCTGGTTATGGTAAGATAAGTACGTACCTCCAGGCATTCGCGACCTTCGAAATGGGCATTGTAGTGTTTTTGCAGGTATTCGTTTACGGGCTGGCTTTGATATGGATACCTGCTGATCACATCTTGCTTCTGCAGTATATAGCCATCGCCCAGAATCTTAACAATGTTGATCAGCTGACGATGAAATTCCTCGTAGCCGGCAGGGTAAGCAGAAAACCGAACAACCGGATTTTCCATACGGATGACCACAGAACATTCCCCATTGAGGCCAATCAGGAGGTCGTAGTCATCGTTTTTGTCAACGCCGGCATAGGGTATATTAAACATGTTTTTGATGCCCATAACGGTTGAGGATAAAAATTTTTGAAGTGCGGCTTTTTGCATGAAGCCCACCTTTTTGTCTGGCAGCAGTATAGAGGAGTCCGCCTACGACAAAGCCAATGAGGACAAGTGCGCCCAACCACATATTGATCATGGTCATCGTAAGAGCACCGAACACAAGGCCTGCCAGCAGGGAAGCGATTCCCCAGTAAATGAACTTACCTCTGAAGCCTTTAAAAATAAGGGGCTGCTGGAGCCCCTTATAAACCGGATATTTCCTGGCCATTACAAACCAAAGAAAGCTTTGATGATCAATGCGGAAACCACCAGAAAAACTGCTGATCCACCCCATCCCATCAACTCTTTGTTGATGTCCTGATCACCCGAGTTCCACTTCGAATAAACACGGATGGCCCCCACTATGCCAACGATACCGCCGATGACGAGCGTGATGTTGGTGACCGGGGCAATGTAGGTTTTAAGTGTTGTTGTTGCGGTGTTTAGTCCGTTAACACCATTTTGCGCGAACGCGGGAGCAGTAAGGGCCAGCAATAAGGCCAGTGCCCATAATTTTTTTGTTTTTGTAAACATTAAAGAGGAGAAAAAATGAAGGCGGAGATCTTTTAGGCCAACCTGGAGACGGGAGGCTATGGTAAAGGGCCGTTCAGATCACGAACAACGACCCTGTGGGATTACCCAATAGAAACAGGCTTGAGGTGCCATATGAGCCGGATTGCGGCTAAGAGAAGAAAATATTCCAGGAATCTTTTACAGATAAAGGCGATGAGCCATAGAAAGCCGGGGCAGTCAGATTCCGAATAATGCCCACAAAATGAATACGCTTAACCGGAAGCCCGGTAAAAATGTATTTATGACTGCTAAGTCCCGGCCGGACGTAGAAATCATAAAAAAACAAACCGGCCGGTAACTCAGAAAAAGGAAACGATAATATCAGTGTTGCTCAAGCGGATATACGAGCGATTATCCGTGGCTCAGAAACTGACCGCTTTTATATATTCAACAGATTCATCCCTGGCAAGGTTAAACAGGTCTTTAAGAGACACACCACCAGATGATATCACGGGAGATTCGGTTGTTAAAGCATCCGGTTCATCTCGTACCATGTGTACCGGTTCATCATCAAGAACAAAGGTCAGTTCCTGTTTATCATCGGAATGTCCGGTATACTTCGAGCGGAAGAGGTCCCATAAAATCAGGATTGCATAATAGCAGGTATAGATACCGAGCAACCAAACTGTAAATTTTATCCAGTTCATAATATCGTATTTTGCATGTAATTCCGGATCACTGTGATCAGTACCGGCTGGGTTTCAAAAAGATGATCAACAGCGAATGCGATCAGTTTGCTCATATCTACTTTGGTGGCCAGCTTGAATTTATTAAGCCTTTCGACGGTCAGTTTATCAACCCTGACGTGAACAAGGTTCCTGTGTTTGCTGTTGTCGTATCGGTATAGGGCCCGGAGGATACTGCCATTGTCAGCGGCTATTAAGTCGGCCGGCAGGATTCGGGGTTCCTCTTTGTCGTATCCGGCTACCGAAGCTCCGGGATCAGGAGCAGGTTTTGGTTTCGTTTTTTTTTCGGCCAGGACGCTCCGAGCAGCAATCCCAATCCCCCAAAGGATCAATCCAGTTTTAACATATTTCATAAACTTGAATTTTGAATGAACTGTCTAATTACTGTTTTTAGTTCAGGATTATTGTTGATCAAATGCCTGACAGCGAAAGCCACAAACCTGGTAACATCAACGCCTGTGGCTATTTTAAATTTATTGATAAAGTCGGCAGATTCCTTATCCAGCCTGAAATGAACCATTGTTTTATGATCGCTGTTATCATAATCCATTAGTTCGGTTAATATTGGGCTGCGAATTGTTCTTTCACCCTTAACGGTGGCTTTTTTGGATGGTCCAGCTTTGGCATTTTTTACCTCAGTCGCGGGTTTCTCCGTAGCTTTTGCCATTTGCTCGCGGAGCTGGCTGGCTAACGATTTCATTTTTTCCATAGGCGGTCTGCAAATATTTCTTCGAAAACCGGTGCTATAACCGGATAGAGGGACAGTGGCATCTGAAAAGTTGTAATGCGCTGGAAATCGATCTTGTCGGGCAAGGGCCGTGTGATCCTGCCGAATTTCGAGAGCTGTTCATTGACCTCCGACATGATCTCAAATTTGACGTTGGCCTTGATACGGTTAGGAATAAAAACCACATCGATCCTGGGGTTCACTTTTTTAATAACTACAGTAAACAGCACTGTGGATTCAAAAGTAAACTCCTCATAAGCGAACGGACAAACCACCATATCAGCGGATTTGAATACCGGAATGAGGCCATCATCATCCAGTTTACCGGGCAGGTCGATCAAAATCGCGTCGTTCTTACTCTTTGCTAGGACGGGGCTCAGCATGGGAAAAGTCTCCAGCGTTGAAGGGATTACCTCATAGGGTTCCGCATTCTCAAGGATCTTCGCCTTTTCGTATTTCTGTGAAACAGACTGCTGATAATCCATGTCGATTATAGTAACCGGCCATTGTTTAGCCAGGCTCAGGTAATTTCCTGACATAACGGTAAGCGTACTTTTTCCAACGCCTCCTTTTTGGTTTCCGAATAAACATATCATAATTTTTGAATAGAGAAGTTTAGCAATACGGTTCGTCAGCGCGTATTCGTCCTCGCTTTTTTCATCCTTCTGCGTTTCATCCCCAGTACCTGCTGATCATCGACGTCCTCAGCGATTATAATGGGGCCGATAAAGTCCTGAACAGAGGCATATTCGCTGTAAAAACCGGGTTGACGGTCGCATGGGTGACTATCTTTCCCAATTTCCCGGACGACAAACGCGGGTATGTGGCTTGCGGAACTGTCCAGTAATAACTTAAGACTGAGTATCTCGCTGCCCTTAAAAACCTGCCTGGTGTGGTGGTCAATGACCGTATATCCATACGGTTTTTGGCCTTGTGAAGAATGAAAGATAAATTCAACATTATAAGCCTCTTTCATGACCCGAATAAAATCCATCTCATGTTTTTTCGATTTAAAAAGTGCTTTGAGCACTTCGATCCGCTCTTTATCAGGGACGTACTTATCGATTTTTCGCTGTAGCTTTTCTTTATTACGATAGTCACGGCCAAGGAATCCGCTGTTCTCCAGGATCATATAAAACTGGGCCACTGTACTGAAACGATATTGCAAAGCGAAGGTATAGCCAAGCACCTTGTCAATACTTTTTAACGCCTTGTCATGTTCAAAATCACGATTGATCTGTATGCCATTTTTACCAACCCGGGAGCTGACTATATGTACATGATTATTGTCAGTGTCCTTATGAAAAACAACGAGATAGGGTTGATTGCTGTAGCCCATCTCCTTTAGCCACATCACTGCTGTCTTTGTCAGCTCCTGTTTATCATAATTTCGCCCTGACGCGGAAATCACAGCATGAAACTGTGTGTTCTTTTTTATCCGGGTGTTTTGAGAGGAAATCATCAACAGGTAATTGATCAAATCCTGCGGACGCGGGTGATTCAATCCCTGCAGTGCACCAAAATTGGCTTTCAACATCAGTTCTCCCCTGTTGAGATCCATTTTATCTGTATTGTACCGGACTCCTGCAAAAGTCATCGATGGTTTTTCGAGAATGTGTGCGATCATGAGTATAGAAAAGGTATCAGTAAATCGCGGGATCAAAAGAACAGCCGATCAGTCGAACAGGTCATCATGGTAACAGGAGATCAAGTTACCAGCGGCACTATCTAACGGATGATAGCCGGATCATTGGATCTTGAGAGAGTGTAAAATAAACTGTGTCAAGCGTTAAATGTTAACTTAAAACACAGTTTAAGATGAAGAGAGAAGAAGAATCGCTCGAATACGAGCAAATGAAAAAGAAAGCCCTTGAGCAACTCCGCTCGGGCAAATCGCTTTATGGCAAGGATGGAGCCTTTGCACCGTTGCTAAAAAGTTTCCTTGATGCCGCCCTTGAGGCGGAATTGGAAAGCCATTTAGATGAAGCAGAACGCAGTTCAGGCAATCGCAGGAACGGTAAGACCAGTAAGAATATCCGAACCTCTGATGGCACCATATCTATTAGTACCCCTCGTGATCGCAATTCCAGTTTTGAACCCGAACTGATCCGCAAACGGGAAACGATATTAGCAGAAAGTCTTGAATCCAAGATCATCGGCATGTATGGACTGGGCATGAGTTTCCGCGATATATCAAAGCATATCAAAGACATGTATGATACAGATATCAGTCACAGTACCTTATCTGCTATAACAGATAAGATCATTCCTGAAGTAAAAGAATGGCAATCAAGGCCGCTGGATGAACTTTACACCATTGTTTGGCTGGATGCGATGCATTACAAGGTTAAAGAGGAACACCGCATGGTAGCGCATGCTGTTTATAACATTCTTGGTATTGACCGTCACGGTCACAAGGAGTTGTTAGGAATGTATGTATCTCAAAGCGAAGGCGCTAATTTTTGGTTAAGTGTATTGACCGACCTTCAAAACAGAGGTGTAAAAGACATCCTGATTGCTTGCATTGATAACCTCAATGGATTCCCACAGGCCATAAATACAGTATTCCCTCAAACAGAAATCCAGACCTGTATCGTCCACCAGATACGCAACAGCCTGAAGTACGTGGCTTCTAAAGATCAAAAAGTATTTATGAAAGATCTTAAGCCGGTGTACCAGGCAGAAACCCTCGAACTGGCAGAACTTCGTTTAGAGCAATTAGAAGAAAAGTGGGGTAAGAAATATGAAAAGGTATTGGAATCATGGCGTAATAACTGGTCGAAGCTGACCACGTATTTTCAGTATGATACCACTATTCGTAAACTGATCTATACCACCAATACCATCGAAGGGTTTCACCGGCAAATCAGAAAAGTAACCAAAACCAAGGGTGGTTTCACATCCGATATGGCTCTGTTAAAACTGATCTATCTGGCTCATAACAACATTAAACAAAAATGGACGATGCCACTTTCTAATTGGGCGACAACGGCCCAGAAGCTGGCCATTTGGTTTCCTGGGAGAATGATATTAGATTTGATGTAGCAATCAGCCCCTGCCGGCCCATGGGCCGGCAGGGGCTGACACAGTTTATTTTACAGACCCGATCTTGATAACAAACGACCAGCTTAACAGAAGATCACGATATCGATAGCTCTGGCTAACGAATGATCTCCAGATCAATCGATCTTGATAACGAATGACCTCACGATCATGATGACCAGGAATCAATTCATCAAGGGATCGCCCGATCTGCCGCGCATACGATCTTCTGATCAGCTTATCTTCGGAACATGTGAACCAAAGAGAAGTATATCAACATGCATTTGGAACAGCATATCAACCAATCATCAGATCGTGATATCTGACCACCTTGCCCAGGCAATCTTTTTATAAAGTGATAGGATCTAACGCCCCATAGCCCTGATGATCTTTCGGAAAGTAGCCTCCAGGGCCTGCTGAACTTTGATATAATCATTAAACAGGTAGTTAAACCTATCGATGATCAAGGGATCCAGCTGGCCTTTCAGGCTGAGAACATTGGCGTGCTTTGTCAGCTGGTTAATATTATTGCCAATACGTCCCATCTCAGCACCCACATCATCAAGGTATTTGATAAGTACCCTGGAATCAACGACTGTTTTGCGACTATCAGCGAGGACGCGCATTCTGATAAGTTCTGTTCTTGATACGCCCAATTGCTGCTCCAATTCCACAATATCCTTAAACTCATCCTCTGTGAACCTGACGTTAACAAACTTAGTCCGCTTCCCATCTTTCACAATTGGGCGCCCCATCAGTTTCTTTAACTCAGCCATAGAAAAAACGAGTTGCGAGTTTTTTTAGTTCCTCCCGGGAGGGCAAGAGACTTTTTGTGTAACAAAAAGACATCTTGCCGTTGAAAAAACAACGGAATTTTAGCTTATGAATCAGCGATCAGATCGCTGAAATGGTAGGTTCCGTTTACCTCATTGAGTTCCGTCGCCTATGCGTTTTATGACGATTTGAATAAATTCGACGGAGTAGCTTATACACCGTAGTTAAATCCCTTACCTTACATGAAGCTGCCGTTGCGGCTTATTTCAAGATCAGGTTTGGTAATCTTCAATTGGGCCTTGATTTTGTCATTGTAGTCGTTAAACCCGTCATAAACATTCGACCGGTCTGTTGCATATGGTAAAGCCTTCAAAAACTCGCGGGTCGCGAGAACACCAGCTTTGTCCCTGTCAAAATATACATCGAGAGAGGAATACGCCTTGGCCTTATTGATACCCTGCTGTAAAAGCGACAGCGTATTCAATACGATGATAGAATGGGTCGCATCAGGATTTTCAAATCGCCAGCTTAGAAAGTCGATAAAACCTTCAAATATGGCTGCATTTTTCTCGTGAGCCGGAATAAATGTTATGGCTTTGTGTCCCATACAGCCTTTGAAATAACGGTTGCGAACCTCCCAGGATTGTTGCTCATTGAGCCAGCCGGCTGCGAAATAGTGTTTCCTGGTGTTCTTTTCATCCTCCATATAATAATATACCTCGCTGAGGTAAAATTTGGCAACTTCATAAACACCGCGGCTCTTCAGATAATCCGTAATAGCCGGATGGTTGCCGATTGGTTTGACCCGTTCAACTACATGATAGGTTTTTGTTTGTTTTCTCGGGCGTTTTTCCCTGACCGGTGCCCCATCCGGTGTGCAGATGTTCTGGATTCTATTGACCACTCCATTAAAATCCAGGTTCTTCCAGAACAAAAGTCCGAAATCAATAATGTTCCCTCCTTTGCCGATACCGTGATCGAACCATACGCCGAGGTCATCATTTACAGCAAACGAAGGATTGACATCGTTATCGCGGATCATACTGACGTACATTTTTTCTTTTCCTCTTTTAGGTACAGGATGAAATCCTAAGCGGGCCAAAAGATCGACAAGGGAAACCTGTTCCTTTATTTCTTTTGCAGTTATTGAATTTGACATAAATAATTATTAAGCGTTGATAATTAACCCTGAACATCTATTGGTACCGGCAGCGGGTAATGAACCCGTGATTGCTGTTCTGCCGGTATATATGATTCGGGACTACTCACGTCGGCTCCTACGAACCGGGCTTGCACCTGCCTATGCGTTTTCAGTTTGATTGCTCTCCCCTTCGCAATATTTCCCGCGGCTAAGCGGGATAATGCTTTGTCCCCCAATGTCAAAGAACCTTGTTCAACCTGTTAAAGCCCGGTCAAGCTTCCCACCGATGTGGATAAAGGTCTCCGGTAAACCTTTTGTCAGTGACTCGAGCCTCCGGATAACTTACCGTTGGTATCGTCACAGGAGGGATTGGCCGCCAGCCCGGCAAGCGGACCTTGTGACCAATCTTTTGTCCCGAGATATCCTTTCAGCTCGTTGAGATCAAAATTGGAGCTATTGCCAAAGCATTTTTCAGGAGCTTTTCGGTAGTACCGATAAATATTTTTGAAAAAATTGCTGAGCTGGAAGGATAAGGAATGTCCTGAAGAAATAAACCTCAATAGCCCAACTTACGTTAAGGTGCTGATAAAGAGATGGTAAAAGAAAGCTCTTGCCGTAAATCAGTTGCCGGTCAAATTTCGGCGCTTAAGAAATCTGACAGCATGCCAACTCATCAGAAATAGTGCAGCACAAAAAATGGCGCTTTTAGCGCCATTCGGTTATAAAGAATTATTAAAGAGTTCGTTTTACGAAAAAAACATAGTTGCTGGCTAAAAAGAAAAAGATCAAGCCCTCCCTAAGTCGATCTTACGGAGAACGGATTCTTTCATCTGATCGATGTACTTCGTATTACTAATGCGTTTACGTGAT
Source organism: Mucilaginibacter celer (assembly GCF_003576455.2). NCBI lineage: Bacteria > Pseudomonadati > Bacteroidota > Sphingobacteriia > Sphingobacteriales > Sphingobacteriaceae > Mucilaginibacter > Mucilaginibacter celer. Next base: position 2,119,067 of record NZ_CP032869.1, on the reverse strand, counting down.
TCAATTTCCGCGAACCTTTTTTGGATGACTCCAATTTTAACCTGCAGATGAAATTCCATCCATCTGACAATCTCTGCAAGATTTGCGTTGCCGTCATTCAATTGTCCGGTAAGCCACAGTCCGTAAATCAGTTCAACAAGGTTGACAACATCTCCCGTCCATCTTAGAATAGGACTTTTCGCCCCGGGCTTTTGAAACTTTAAACATTCAGGATTAGTGAGTTCAAATATCTTCTCCCTCAACAGGTTTTGAATATTTTCATAAGCTATGAACTTGGCAAAAAGATAACTCATGGGTGTCGTATAATGAGTGTCAGCTATCTGAATTTCCGTCGAAGGAACCGGCAAGGGGCCGGATTCCCGCAGGAAAAACAACTCATCGAATGCTGTTGCTTTAGTTCGGTAATACTGATAATGAAATGCGTTCAGGCGGAAGAAACTTTCGAGTGATTCGATTTCCTTTTTATAATAATCCACTTCGACATCTAATGCCCCAATTGGTTTGTTGATCACGATGTTATAATTAATAATTTCTTCAATTTTCAGGGCGATGATCTGCGGCTTTATATTTTTGAAGAAATGAATTTCTTCATCAGGACCATCGAAATCCTCAATTTCCATTAATTCATTCAGCCCGGTTATCGCCTTTTCGACCAGCTCAAGTACTGCTGTAAGTTTCTCAAATGGGTTCTCGATTTGGTTGCTTTCGTCAAGAGCGGTGGTAAGCTCACTCCTTAGTTTTTCTATTCGCGCGTTTATCATAAGAGGTTTAGATAGATGTTTTTAATAAAAAGCACTGATATAGGATTCTCAAGAATACGGGCATGGCGTCGCCCGCTGTATCCGGCAATTAATTTCTTTTACATATTCATTTAATTAATTTATAACAACTGTACGGGAAATAACATCATTGGTAATTGATGCTTTGCTGCCGAGCAGAATCCAGCGCTTCTGCAACGATAAAATATGATGCGGATAAACGTGGAAACATCGAAGTAATAAGGAACGACAAAACGACAGATACCATGAATGTAGTGTAGTCCATACTTTTTTCCAATCTCAGGAGGCCCAGCGTAAAAACGATAATCACCGCCAAATTGCCGATGCATTCGAGCAGCAGGCTTTGTTTTACCAAGGCCATACCTATTTTTCTTTCAGAATCAATATAATTTTCGTGCAAACTTCGATGTACATTAATTTTCTTGCTGGTCTCCTGAGCGTTCAGGCCATTAAAAAATGGAAGTTCTGTCCTTATTTTCTGCTCAGCATTAGCAAGAGCACTGTGGCGTTCAGCCGATAAATACGAGGCTTCAGGGTAATCCTTCATAATGAAAAAAACTGAAATCAAGATATACAATACGATGATAAAGCACGCGAGCGGAAAGAAGTATGTCAATAATACGATAGATGAAAATAGAAAAGAGCCTTCTGTAAGGGCACACGATATAAATGTGGTAAGTCCCGCTTGTATTTTATGTGTGTCATTCAAACCATGTTTTAAGTTGGCAAACTCAGGATCACCAATTCCACCACGACCTTTGGTCAGAATATTTTCAACGAAGCGAGCAGTGAACTCGACGCTGATTCTCTTATTGATCGTGAGTAAAATTACCTGCCTCACAAAGCCCATCAAACTTTTAAACATGCTGATAATTAACAAGAGAACAGGTAATGCTATTAAATAAGATAGTGATTTATCAGCAAGGGAATTTGTTAGTCCCCGCTGTAATGTCCAGGTAATCGCAATGCCGCAAAGCATCGCCCCGACATTAATCAAAGGTATACTGCACCAGAGAGCGGGAGGAATCAGCCTCCGAAAAGACATCCATATCCATTTTAGTTTTAAACTATTAACAGATCGCTCGGGTAATTCATCGAAATACAGTGCCGCCTTGCTCTCCCACATATCATCGAGTTGGTTCTCCTTGCAATAGAAAACCTGTTTTGCGGGATCTGCGAGCAAGAATTCAACCTTCCCTTTTCTGATCCGGGAACCGAAGCACACCAGGTAATGGTATTCCTGGTATTGATTCAACACATGAAGAATAACAGGCTTGTGGATAGTTTTCAGGTAATCAATTGACATTTCAACGCTGCGGCATGGAAATCCAAGGGTTTGCGCCTGATTGGCCATATCAAATAACGACATTCCGAACTCTTTGACCCTGATTCCGCTGCGGAACGCCGCAATCTCCGGTCCGCGACCTGTATAATTCAGAATCATGGACAGGCAGGCGGCCCCACAATCAAAAGTCGACAGTTGTCTGACGAAAGCCTTTCGTACGGTAGAAATTTTAAACATATTTGACAGTATAGTATGTAGAATTTAGATAAAGTAAAGTTTCATGCTGTTCCTGGGAAAAACATGAGGCTTACGAATGTTACAAGACAAACCCAAATAAAAAGAGCGGGTAAATATGAGCTGACAACAATTTTTAAAGAAGCATCATAGGACATGCCTGTTACTGTTGATATTCCAAAACCAAGGATAAACCAATATACCACCTCAAAGACATTTAAGGTCTGTAAAGCATAGTACCAGTCCCCCGGAACAGCATCAAACATCGATAACGCGGAGAGCACATAAGTTTTGTGCCAGTCCGCTAATGTAGGATCATGATAATAGAAATAAAACCAGATGATCTTAATTAATGCTGGAACCAGAAATATATATTCCGACAATACAATTATTTTAAAAATCGCAGCAAGCGTCACAGTTTTACCCGAAAGAAACAGAGCAGTGTAAAAAATTAACGACAAGGCGAATAATTTAATCAGCAGATATATTGCTTCAGAGAAATATATCCACTTTTTCATATTTTCATAAACAATGATTTCTCCGCCGGGAATTCCGGACAAGGCACTACCGCTCCTCTGATAAAAATCGGGCGTTAAGATGTAATAATTTGTCAGCGCGATTAAAACATAAGTCAGCGCCAGCAGTACAGAAAAATAAAAAATACTGGATTTCGCGATCGAATTCATACCTAAAACTTTTAGGTAAATTTCTGTTTGATGCGGGCCAAAGACAATTACCGAGCACAGTAAAATATTAATTAAAGTAATTGCATGATTTTAAAATAATACTTATGTGAGATAGTCACAATTTAATCTGACAGTTACGATTAATTAACGCACGTAACAGAGATTAGCATTATGACAACCCAAGCAAAGATCATCAAAAACAAGATGGGCATATTGGAGCTTGCCCAGCATTTAGGTAACGTATCACAGGCCTGTAAAGTGATGGGCTATTCCCGTGATAGTTTCTACAGGTTCAAGGAACTTTACGAACAAGGTGGCGAACTGGCCTTACAAGAGATTAGCAGACGGAAGCCGATTTTAAAGAACCGGGTAGAAGAGCATGTAGAAAAAGCCGTTGTTGAAATGGCTATAGACCAGCCGGCCTTAGGTCAGTTGCGGGTATCCAATGAACTAAAAAAGCAAGGCATATTAATATCTCCGGGAGGCGTAAGGAGCATATGGCTTCGCCACGATCTGCAAACATTCAAGCTTCGTTTAAAGGCATTGGAAGCTAAGTCGGCACAGGAAGGATTAGTATTAACCGAAGCACAGGTAATTGCTTTGGAGAAGGCTAAAGAGGAAAAGAAAGCCCATGGCGAAATAGAAACGCATCACCCCGGCTATCTGGGTGCACAGGACACTTACTATGTCGGTAACATCAAAGGTGTCGGCCATATTTATCAGCAAACATTTATCGATACTTATGCTAAAGTAGCCTTTACCAAGCTATATGACCGCAAGAATGCACTCGTGGCGGCAGAGATGCTCAATGATAAAGTGGTGCCGTTTTATGAGCATCATGACCTGCGCTTATTAAGAATACTCACCGATAGAGGTACAGAATATTGCGGGTCAAGAGAGCAGCACGAATTCCAGTTGTACCTGGCTATAGAAGATATAGACCATACCAAAACAAAGGCTAAAAGCCCTCAAACCAATGGAATCTGTGAGCGCTTCCACCGCACTATCCAGGATGAGTTCTATGCTATCGCTTTTCGAAAAAAGATCTATCGCAGCATAGCTGAACTCCAGGCAGATCTGGACAGATGGATGTACAATTATAATAATGAACGGACACACAGCGGGAAATACTGCTTTGGTAAAACGCCCATGCAAACGCTCATCGACAGTATACCAATGGCACAGGAAAAGTTATTGGAGAGGCTCGCCGATGACCAGATTCTTCAGAGCCCTCACAAAAAGGGCTCTGAAGAATCTGAGTCGATGCATTTACACGAGAAAAAACTATATTCACAAATTCAATCTGACAACTTATAAAACACACAACTGTCAGATCAAATAGTGGCTATTACAACTTATGACTAAATACTTTCTACCCGATTCCTTTTCGCTTGCGCCTGCTACTTACACATTAATGATCTCCATTCTTTTTATCAGTGTTATAGGATTTTATCATCAAGCTTTTTTCTACAAACTTATTCTTCACCCATATACTATCGTACACAAGCGGGAATACTATCGCTTGTGTACATCTGACTTCGTACATGTAGATTTTGTTCACCTTATACTTAACCTGGTAGCCTTCTATGTTATTTGCTCAGATTTAGAAGAGCTGCTTAATAAAAAATCTGTTCACGGAAGCCTTCATTTTTTGACTATTTATGCAATAAGCATGCTGACTGCCAATATAACTGCGACAATAAGAAGCCGGAATAACTTTAATTATTCAAGTGCGGGGGCATCAGGAAGTATAATGGGCTGTCTTTTCGCTTTTATGCTTTTAGATCCATTTGGCCATGCAGTGAACATCGCGGTTCTCGGACCTGTTAAGAATATTTACACCGCTCCTTTATATATCGCGATGCTAACATATTATAAGTGGAAGAAGAAAAATGAAGCAATTAATCACGACCTGCATTTGTACGGCGCGATTGGAGGAATTGCTGCGAGTTTATTATTTTAAAGATATAGCCGGAAATAATCCGGCTATACTTAGGATTAGAGGATGCCCAGGCATGCTGGGCCCACTGCTGCTGCGATCCCGCCGACTACGGCACCAACACCGCCAAACAGGCCACCGATCGATGCGGAAAGAACAATACTTGTCGCACAAGCGCTAGCGCCTCCTGACAATTTCTTAGATTTTACCACTGAAAGTTCGTTCATTTTATAATTTTTTCAAGTTTCTTCCCCTTATTGGGAATTATTGTAAAAGTGACAGTCATTTTCCGCAGCGGGTACAACCTAAAGTTTTAATATATTATATTTGCTTATTGTTAATTTAATATTAATTATTATGACACTACCTATTGGAGAGAAGATTCGGTTGGAAAGATTAGCGAAGCAATACAGTCAGGAATATATGGCCTGGTCGCTCGAAATATCTCAGGCAGCATATTCCAAAGTAGAGAGAGATGAAACAGAATTAACAATACGGAGAATCTATCAAATTGCTGAGATACTTGAAATATCACCGTTCAGACTGTTGCCTAAACCTAAATACGGAACGGCTATTGTTGGTGAGTATTTTTGGAAGATGATCGCAAAAATTTGCGGGCTCTGGCAAAATAAGTCACAGAACAGAACTCCTGATGGGGTCTTTTAAAAGACCTGATTCCATCTCAAAGGGACATTTAGAATACCTTTTTTAAATAAATTAAAACTACTGGTTGTAATTTATTTCGTCACCATTTTTCAATTTCACGACGATACAGTCAACTGAAATTGAAGGCAATGGACTATAGATCGTACGAAAAACGTCTTGATTACGTATTGGAGCTAATAACGAAAAACCGATTTCGGTCTATTGACGTTGTTGCACAAAATTTCAGCTGCAGTACGCGTACGATCAAAAGAATGATCAACCACCTTCGCGACCGTGGCCACAACATCGTTTATGATAAGCGATTAAAAAAATATCTGGTCAAAGAAAAAGAGTGACATTTTCTGTCATTTGCTCGCCCCTACCTTTAATTCATGCTATCAAACATGAATCACAAGGAAAAAATAGGCCGGGAGATAATCAATGTATTACTAATCTTCTTATGGGTTTACGCGGCTTTCAGTAAGGCAATTAATTATCATTCCTTTATCTGGCAGATCAGGAACCAGGAACTTTGGCCCACGCTGAAAGAATTGGTTGTAAAAACCCTTATTCCCATTGAATTGATCACCGCACTTCTTCTGCTAATCCCCGGCATGAGAAGAACGGGCCTTCTGATCTCAGCACTTCTGCTAGCAGTATTCACCATTTACATTGCGCTTGTTATCCTTCATTTCTTCCCTAGAACCCCATGCTCCTGTGGTGGCATATTGGAAAGAATTGGTTGGAAGACGCATTTCTTCTTTAATGTTGGCTGCCTAATACTCAATATCGCATCATTAACACCTGAAAAAGAAAGGAGGTCTGCAACGAAATAAAACAACAACAGCAGCTCCTGGCAAGGCCTGCCTGCAGGCTATCGAGCCTACCATAAAGAATAAATCTAATCATTAACTAAAGTTTTTGTTGCTTTTTGATTTAACAAAGCAAAACATCGAAATGAAAAAGTTAAATATTAAGCTTTCCGTACTGGCAATTGTTTTAGGTGTAAGTGCAGCTTATGCATCTAAGCCGGAAGTAAAAAAAGACACCCATTTATGGGGGAAACAATCTTCGGGCGTTTGGCTGAACATCGACGGCAGAACAGAGGACGACACAGCCCCTTATGTTAGCAACAGCTACCGTTGTGATGAGAGTGCAAGCAGCTGTACTGTTCAGGCTGCAACACAACCCGCTAACGGCAGTGACCCTGCCGGGGCAACACTCGGGACATTTTCAATCAATAATTAATTGAAAAGGGCGGCAAAATGCCGCCCTTTCTTACCTTGGATCCTGTTCAATTCCGCTTCTTTGAATTTCATCAGGAGGAATCGGGAAAACATACTTTTTATCATTTGGAGGCAGTAAGTAGGTTACCCCTTCTACGACCCGCTTCAATGTGGTTGCCGTAGCTTCATTCGTATTTAACCTTCTCAAATCTGTCCACCTTAAATCCCGTCCAATCAATTCCTTTCTACGCTCTTCCAAGATTACCTTTAGGGTCGCGTCGCGATCATTTGCGACAATTGCTTTATAGGTACCTTTTTCATATCTTGTTTGCAGCAATGCATTTAACGTCATAATGCCAGTTGCCACATCCCCGCTCCTCACCGCGGTCTCCGCTTTGATCAGGTATTGTTCATCTATGCTCATCCCGTTGAAACCGGAATAGATAACACCGGTAGCCCCGATTTCGTAAAAAAACATTGGCTTTCTCAAATCGGTCGCAGCATAGGAACGGTAAACATTCGAATCTACCAGTATCCTTCCCCTGGAAAAAAAAGAGTATGGTACGAAACCCTGATAAAACAGCACCTCTTTATTATCATTCGGCAATGGCTCAGGAAATGGGAAATCAGTGTTCGGATCGAAATCATCAAATTCATACAATTCATTGGTCATCGAGAGACATTGGTCGGCCATTGCACCAGCATTCTTATAATCGCCCATACATAGATATACACGTGCCAATAATGCAGCGCAGGCAGCCTTAGATGGCCGGTTTTTGAAGGAGGCTTTTACCGGCAACAATGCTAAGGCCGAGATTAAGTCACCGACAATTTGCTTATAAGTGCCTTTTAAAGTCCCTCTGCCAACCTTTACATTAACATCTGAACTCAGGCGGACAGGTATGCCCGGCAGATTCGCCGCAGTAGCTTCGACATAAGTAGCTGCGAAGATTTGTGACAAATTGTAAAAGGCCAGAGAGCGATAAAACAAAGCGCTGCCTTTAAGGTTATTGATGGAATTATCATTGCTTCCGTCGCTTACTTTACCTGCCAGGCCGTCCAAAACTACATTGGCATAAAAAACCTGTTTGTACGGCGTATTCCAGTCTGAGGCAGTCTGTCCTTCAAAAATATCATCTTTCCACAGGTAACTGTTTTGCTGTACAGGCAGCAGGCTTTTAACTACATTTCCTGGAAGGTAATAATGATCGCTCGCAATGGTACCCAAGCCGGGCATGACGTTCATTATATTATAGTTGTCAAGGATTGCCTGAAAATCAGCAGCATCGGTCGGCACCAGCAGTGATTTATCCGGTTTCTTATCCAGGAAATCCTTTGTACAGGATGACAGGAGGCATAGTGCTGTAATATATAGGAATGTTATTTTCATTTTCTTATTATTAAAATCTGCTTCTTAAACCAAGTGAAACTGTACGGGGCGGCAAATAACCGCTCACGACATAATCGGGATCGTAACCACTTTTTGTTGCCTTCCAGATCATCGCAACATTGTCTGCATAACCATAAATGAATATTTTGCCCCACTGATAACCCAACTGAATATCCTGGAGCCTGATGTGATCGCCCTTTTCAACCAGAGCGGATGAATACGTATAGAAATGCTCCCTGTAATAATCGATCTGGTCGGGCGCAGATGGTACATTCGTGATCAGCTCATCACCGGGTTTCCGCCAGCGCTTGCTATAATCGCCGTTACCGCCAATTCCTGAAAGTACGGTTGTATAATCGACAGATGGTTTTCTGAAATAGTAATGCAGTTTGTAATTGATACTAACTGATAACGAGAAGTTCCTGTAGGAAAAATTGTTGCGCACCGCACCAAAAAATACAGGCCTCGCAGAACCATTGTAAATCATGTTATCCTTCGTGGTAGCATTGACAATCGATCCATAGCCCTGGCTCAATTTACCGTCAAGGTACCCCTGCGGATTGCCGCTATCGTGATCAAGACCACCCCATTTATAACTATAAATAGCGTAGAGCGGTCTCCCTTGTACAGGGATGCCTTGAGTCTGGATATATTGTTGTCCGCTGTAAAAAGTCTGGTACCTGCTAACCGCATCGTGCACGAAACTAAAAAGCGTCGCGGTATTCCATTTGAATTGCCCTGTCAGGTTTTGTGTTACGAGGTTTATGTCAATACCTGTAGTTTTGGTGTCTGCGGTATTTCCACGAAAACTTAAAATGCCGGTGGAAGGCGCAAAAGGCATATCTCCGATCAGGTTGATACCATTTTTTTGATAAACATCGACCGAGCCGCTTAAACGACGTCCTTTTGATGCAAAATCGATTCCGGCATTGATGATCTTAACTCTTTCCCAGCTTAACTCAGGATTTGGTGGATTGATGATCTGCGCATAGGGCTGCCGTATCTGTGAAACCGAACTTCCAAAGTACTGAGCCGTGGTATATGCTGATAACGTTTTATCTATGTTGCCATTGTAACCAAAGCTTAGCCTGAACTTCAGATCGGGCAGAAATGAAACGTTATAGAATTTCTCTTTCGATATACGCCAGGCCAAGCCAGCCGAGTAAAGCGGTACTCCTTTTTGATTGGTCTTAACACCGAATAAATTGCTTTTATCGACACGTCCGCTTGCTGTCGCAATATACTTGTCGTTGAATGTATAGGTTGCATTTGCAAAATAAGAAATGTAGTGATCGGTCAAGTCCCCGTTAGTTATATAATTGGGGACGTTAGTCTTCGAACCCGGGTTATAATACAAAGGGTAAAGATTGACATAATCGACATTTGAGTTTAAATCATGTTCTTCATCATAACCATATTTACGGTTATTGCCACTTTTTACATTGACGCTTTTTAGCTCCGCTCCTCCCATGAACTCAATATGGTGCACGTTATCCCAATTCTTATCAGCATTAACCAGCAACCTCACATTGTTACTTTCCAGCACGCTGTTGTAGGTGTCTAAAATGCTTCCTCTTGGAACGACATAGGAAAGGCTACCATCTGCTGCAACCTGGGTAAAACTGTTAACGAGATTCCTTGTGAAGTATGATTGCTCATTGTGAAGGTTCTCATTATTGTTTTCCGAGCGCTCGTACAGGTATTGCAGATTAGCATTCAGCCAGGACAATATCTTGTATTTCAATCCGCCCTGCAACCGCAGGTCCCGGGAGTAGGAATAATTCTGTTGCTGACGGAGATCATCCAGCGGGCGATAATTCCAATCGAGTAATTTCTGTTGCGCGGGATCGTTAATAAAAGACAGGGCGTAATCACGAACTACCGGTAGCGCGTTTCCCCTGGCATCTGCGAGACTCGCATAGGGATATAATGCAGTGCCGTTATTCCAGGTCAGGTCATTGATATTACTATTGACGGCAGCTTTGTTGTAAACGAAATTGAAGGCAGTATTGAGAGACAATTTATGATTGAGAAAGTCAAAAGTATTGGAAGCATTCACCGTCACCCTTGAAAAATCATTTCGCACCTCGCTCTCGCGATTACGATCAAGTCCTGCTGACAAGTAATAAAGATTATTGTCGCCTCCACCCGAAATATTCAGGGAGTATTGCTGCTTTACGCTATTTCTGTAGAAGTACTTGGCCAGGTCGTTCCTGATGTCTTTAGTTTTCATGACTGCGATACTTTGATCGGCTGATTGCTGAGTAACCAAGCCATTCCGGGTCTTAAAAAGCAGATCGACAACCGGTGAAACGGGTGATTGGTCGCTCGTTTTTTCGAGCCCATCATAATAGCCTTGAGAAAACAACAGTTTTTCGACATCAATAAAATCAGCGGAAGACATTTTTGGCTGGTAGAATAATCCCGGTTTTGCCCCAATCGTCAGGTTGGAATTAAAGGAAATCTGTGTCGGCGAACCCAATCGCCCCTTCTTCGTAGTGATTACGATAACACCATTACCGGCACGGGCACCCCATATGGAAGCTGATGCGGCATCTTTCAATACAGAAACGCTTTCTACATCATTGGGATTGATATTGGAGATATCGCCATCGTACGGAAAATTATCGACAACAATCAATGGTTGTGCATTACCATAAATTGTGCTGGTACCACGTATGCTAATACTGTTTTGTCCCGCGGTGAGGTCATGATTAAATATCAGGCCTGGGACAACATCCTGCAAGGGCCGTAAAACATCGGTACTCACCACCCGTTCGATCATACTCCTGCTCACTGTAGATACTGCGCCCGTCAGGCGTTCGGGGCTTATCTTCTGATAGCCTGTGTTTACCACTACCTCATTGATATTAATAAGTAGCGGCTTCATAACTAGAATAACAGGCTTTTCATTTATGATGACTATCGTGTCAATGTTATGGAAACCTGCACAGCTGACATGTACATTCAGCCGCTGATCTTTCCCCGGCTTTGCAAAGAGAAAAGCGCCATCTTTGTCAGAAAGTGTCGAGCGCTGCCATTCTTTAATGCTTATAAATGCTTTTGATATTGGCGCTTTGTCGGCTGAGTTGATCACCCTGCCACTCATGCTACCGCGCCCCTGTGAAAAACAGGCAGCAGCGTATAGTTGGAAAATACAAAATATATAAAAGTTTTTTTTAATCATCATGGTAATTGTTTAGGGTTATCGTTGACAGTAAGCATGGGAACATCCAATCTCTTTTCAATGAGCTTTAGGTCGTAAGCTTTAAGCGCCTGGTTCAAGGAGTCCACGTTGGACATATTGGCCTCCAGTTCGATATCCACGGTTTCCTTATAACCGGTATCATCGACAAGTGGAACCGGATTCAATTGCAGATAAGATGCATTGAGATAATTGACGAGCTTCGAAAGTGGTTGATTTCGCATCACACATCCACCGGGCGCCCACTTGAAAACATACTCGTCGTGTGTCGAGCCGATCAGGTCTGTTGTTGAGGTTCGGACAAGGGCGAGGCATTGAGCGTTCAGAGGTTTGATTTCTGCAGAATATTGCGGGAAGCGTTTTTGCAGATCCTTTTGCATCAGTTCAAAGAAAGAAGAGTTTAAAGCGGCAGGGACCGAAAACTCATAGCAATAGGCATTTTCCCTTGCCCAATCGTGGTATTCCGCGCCCATTTTCTTCGAAGTAAAATGGGATGAATCCCTGGTTTTATAAAGAATACGGTTTGGAGCGAGATACATCTTGCCTCCTCCATACGCTATTCTGTAGATCCAGTCGAGGTTGATATTGATGAAAGTAATTCTCCTTCCCTTTATACTATCTATCGCACCTAAACGATATTCAGCGATAAAGCCATCAGTGAATGGCGTAAGCACCGACACTGGCTGCCCTGCTTGTTTCTCTTCAATATTTTTGAAGCTTGCCAATGATTGCCGAAAATCAAAATGCACTGCTTTCGGATCCACCTTTTCGCGAAAATGGAACTTCTCCCCTTTTAACATCAATGCGATATTTTGGGCTGTCACCTCTCTAAATTCAGTGATCGCCTGCACAATCCCGTCCTTATCGATCCATACGAAATGAGGTAGGGTATTATGCGGAAATAAGAGCGTCAGGTTTTTATCAGCGACCACATCCGGCAAAGTGAAATGCTTTTTATGCTGTTTTTCAAATCTTGACAGAAAGGCCTGCACTTCGGCAACTGACTGGTAAGCTACGGGCAATACCTGGATTTTGCCTGCGAACTGGCTTTGCAACGAATCCAGTTTAGGGATCATAGCGACACAGGGAGAACACCAGGTTGCCCAGAAATCCAGGATAATTAGTTTCCCTTTGAAGTCGCCCATGGACACATGTTGTTTTGGATAGTTCAATACATTGGGGAGTACCAGGTCTGGTACCTTGTCCCCTATTTTCAGGGCTTTGAATATTGTATCCGTCTTCCTGGTATAATTGAGGACTGCCGTAGCCGGATTGATGAACAGATAAACTAAGAATGAGAAAGACAACAGCAATTGCTTGCGAAAGGAAAATTTAGGCAATAGTTGTCCTGTAAAGCAAATTTCCAGCTTCATGAGATATTAGATTAGGTAAAAAAATAGTTGAACAGGACTAAAAAAGCCCCGTAATCTGGGTTTCTCTAAACCAGAGGATTATCTATTTTCCGGTGCCTGTGGAGTTTAGGCCGGAACAATGAAAGCATGTCTTTGCGGGCTGAACTATCTCCTATAGTTAACCCAGAGAAAAACCAGTATCCACAGGATAAAAAGTGCGATCAGGTAACGAAACTGATCTTTTTTGTCTTTTTGATTTTCCATTTTTCAGTCTAAAAGCTTCATTACAAACAATAGCATTCCAGGAAGCCTAACAGCTTCAATTTTGGGGGATAGAGAAATCGGATATAAAGGAATAGCGGCAGTTAGAGTTTAACTATTAACTGACCAAACTGCCGCTATCCCTATTTTCATTCAGGAGGGCAGATAACTACAGAAAGGATGTTTTTACCAACTGTCATTCTCCGCTTTTTTTGATGGTTACAAAAATCGTAAGATGAGCCGGCCATAAAAAGTAAAGCGTGGAACTCAGCTTACTGTAACTTGGTACCTAGGAGAACCGACCACAATAAGTGAGCCCACGCTTATAGCGTGAGCATAACACTTATCATCTCGCGGTCATTGAAATTTCCTAGGTTTCAGTTACGAGATTCAAAGCGAATGCTTCAGATTTTAAATATGAAGAAAACGCAAATTTAAAATGTACTTTATATAATTCCTATTTTGAACTAATGAAATGCTAATATAAGCAAAAAAAAATAATTGTGGCAGAACTACCACAATTATTTTTAACCAATTGATCGACTTTTCCGATTCAAACGATGAAGGAAAAAGAGGAACACATATTGAAGACTTTAGGTGAAATAGTTCTGAGAATTCGAACTGATAAATCACTTAGCCAACAAGAAGTTTCTAATCGTTGTGATGTTGATCGAGCAAAAATCAGCAAAATTGAATCAGGATCTGCCAATTATAATATTACGACACTGATAGAGTTGGCAAAAGGTTTAGGGGTGTCTCCCAAAGATTTATTAGACTTTTAATCACTCTTAAAAGCTTGGCTACATTCAGCTATATAGGTCTGTATAAAGTTAAAAGATTTTAAGTTCCCGTTAATTCATTTCACAGGATAATCTCGTTTTACCTTAAGTTTTTGATACTCAAAAGCATTATCTGGATCAGTGGATATGGCATCATCATAATACTCATTTGTTAACTTTTTAAAGGCACCAAACTGCTTTCTACGTTCAGTGATTTGTTTATCGTTAAACTTCCAACTCTGATCATCTGAATATTGATAGCACAATTCACTACAAATTTGCGCGAGTAAGACTTTTAGCTTAAAATCTTGCATCTTTAAACTTATCGCTTTTTCAGCCAGACTCTTTGCTCTCAATAAATCCTGCATAACAGCTGATTCTCCAGGATATGGATGAAATAAGATACTATTGAACACAGAATATAGTAAAGCCCTATGAAATAATGCTGCTGTATCAGATGGACTTGATTTTAATTTGAATTCTAAACTATCGGTAAAGGCAATATATCTTTTGGGATCAGGTTTGAGAAAGTTGCCGTCATTCAATCTTAGTTGTCCATTAGCTATGATTATAGGGAGTTGAGCTTTGAGATTATTCATCAAAAAAACTAACAGTAATACAGTGATAAGATGTTTATTGTACGATTTCATAAGTTGTTGATTTATGGAATCTAAAATAAATTTTGCCTCGACGATTTGGTAGTATAAAATTATAACCTGTGGTTATAATACATTTACGATAACTTTAATCAAAAACTAAATCTATGCTAGTTTTTCTAAGTTAAAGTTATTGTAAAAGTGCCCTAAAGGACTGATTGAGCAGCTATAAAATGCCGATACCGGATATAAAATATCCATTTTAATTTATATGATAGTAGGCTTTCTTTTAATATGTCTCATTTACAAAATAGTTTATAATATATTAAAAAACCTACATATTTTTAATACCTAACAAAAATTTATCATTAACACCTATTTTGTAATGTATAATTCAAACATCTTAGACCCAATTCACGGTATTATTAAAGTTTCAGAAATTGAAAAATGGATTTTCAGCCAAAAGCCATTTAATAGACTTCGTAGAATCAAACAGAACACATTTTTATATTTGGTATTTCCAAGTGCAAACCACACGAGGTTTGAACATTCAATTGGAGTCATGCACTTGGCACATCAAATATTTATTCATGCAAACGATAACTACAATACGGGGCTGTACAAGAAAAAGAAATATCTATTGGATGAAACGAAAGAATTTCAGTTCTTCGATGTTCTATCTAATCTCGGTGATAACGGGGAACAAATAGTTCAAGAATTGAGAATTGCCGCTTTGCTACACGATGCAGGGCACGGCCCCATGTCACATTTGTTTGATCACTACACCATAACTGGTGATGATTTTTTTAAAATTATAGAATCGGATAAATCTTTAAGTCAATATGTATCAAATTTCAAAAATATTATTCCAGACCGTCAAGAAAAGATTGAGCATGAGGTAATATCTTGTTTGTTTGTAATCAAAATCATTGACCAATTAAAACTCATAGATAATCAATATCCTACTAAATTCAATCCGGAGCTTAAAACAATTATCAAAAAACTTGACGTTTATCGAATCATACAAATGATAGAACCAAAGTTTAACAATGAAAGCAAACTAATTTTTGATGAGCTCGATTATGGTGATTTTTTTAGTTCGATCATCTCTAGTTTTCCATTGGATGCAGACAGGATGGATTATATGTCTCGCGATAGTTATTTTGCAGGTGTTAATTATGGGTTATACGATAAAAGCCGCTTGTTTATGTCTTTAATTCCAATAAAATTCGGAAAAAAGATAGAATTGGCAATAAAAGAGAGCGGAATCGATTCTGTAATAAGATTTATTCAATCAAGGACTCATTTGTATAATCAGGTTTATTTCCATAAAACAAACCGCTCTGCTAACTGCATGCTTGATTTCGCTTGTAAAGAACTAGATAAAGATGGGCCAATTATCGACGCAACTAATTATAAAGATCTAGAGCAATTTTATTGGAGAAATTCCGACGAATTATTCTTATGGGAAACTTTGCAGGAAAAGATAGTCGATCAGCCGCAAAAATCTGTTTTATTTGAACTGCTTGAGCGGAATTTATTCAAACGAATTTACCAGAATAAAATAGTGCTAATTGAAAATGACACAGAAAAACTTAATGCTATTAAGGAACAACTTAACAATCTAAAAAAGGGCTTTGAAAAGATTGCTAAGAGCATTGAAAATGAAAATGTCGTTGTTATCGATTTTTTCCCAAATGTGGTATTTAAAGACGTAAAAAAATCAAAGATAAAAATTATTGGAAAAGAGGATGATAAATACCGATTAAGTTCAGATTGGAAGAGCTTCAACAAGGAACTTAAGATCCTTGAGCACGAAGTAATTATGTTTAGGATATATCTTCGCGGGAAATTTCAAAACAGAGAGACATTCAATGAAAAAAAAGCGGGCGTTTTAAAACATTTCAGTTCCTTAATCGAAGAATTGAATAACCTTAAGATGAGTTCTTGAAAAATTCACGCTTTCAAACGCTTATTTTGAGTTACTAAAAAAGTTCAAATTATGATTATCAGGAAAAATTAGTATTTGCCGTAACTTTTACTAATTTTTCCTAATAGTCAACTTTATCTACTATTCATATAAACAACTAAGTGTTTGCGATATGCTGTAGTATCACTTATTCAAATCTTTATACCCTTGCCAACAATGATGATATTTTCATTTGTGCAGTTTGAATTTCAGGTTGTTCAGTGCCTTTTCTCTCTAAAATCCGATGATCTTCCGATTCTATAATAAATTGGATATATGACAATAATTCCGAAGATTTAAAATGGTACATCAAACCTCTTGCTCCTTCAAATGTACAATTCAAGGCACTAAGCGCCTGACCGAAATCAAGTGCAAAACTGACTTCATCAATTGTTAAATTTTTAATAGTCTTATCATGAAATAAATTGTAAATTATACCAGCCGTACACCAATCTCCCGCTCCAGCTGAATCTACAACGTTTTCTATATAATATCCGCGTAAGTAAGTCCAAGTCGAACTTCCGATCATTCTAAACTTTAGACCTTTGGCACCCATAGTCTGAATTTCCAACGGAACTTTAGCACTTTCGAAGTATTTTTCATATAGTGGTATGCGGTCATCCGAAAACTTGATAACATCCGCAATTTCAATACATTCATTAAAGCCTTTTTCATCTTTAATACTAGATGGCTCGAAAAATATTACTGCACCAGCTTCTTTATATAATTTAGCAAGCTCTATAGCTCCCCTATTTATTCTATCAAAAAAAAAGACCTTGGGACGAGGTCCTGTCTGATAAATCTTATGGACATCTTTCGCCAAACATGGTTTATATGCTGGGAGATGCTTCCCATCTTCAGGGTTCCGGAATTCAAATCTATGTTTAGGAATTCCCATGCGATCTGTAAGTATCCTATGTATAATTACAGGAGTACTGCCGGTTTCGTTTATACTAAGAAGTGTATCCGTTACGTTCCATCGGTGTAAATCCTCCAGTAGAAGTTCTGCTGCTATGTTATTGGACAATCTGGCAATTGGATATGAATCCCAACCTAAATAAGCTAGAATCGTCAGAACATTCCCACAAGAACCTCCTGCCAAGAACTGTGTTACTTTTCCCGAAATTCCACTCATAATTACGTCTAGCGCAACCAAGCCGGTACCGATACATATAGGTTTTGTATCAACATTCATCATTTAATTTTCTGTGTAGGGTTCGCCAGTAAGCCAAATTAAGAAAAGTTCACTTTCAAATTTCATTTTTTTCATCTCTTCGAAATCGTCAATCTCGTATCCTTGAGAATCAACGTTTAAAACCCCAACCCCTATTTTACCAATAAGCTCATAAGCGGTAAGTAGTGTTCCTATAGATAACAATTTACTTGAAAATGTTGATATGACAGCCTTACATCCTCCTAAACTATTTAACGAGGTAAAATAATTGTGTATTGCTTTACTTAAACGAGTATATGCTTCAAATGGATTTCTTTCCGGAACATACATTAAATTCTGCGGCTCGATACCTAACCTATCAAACAAGAGCTGGTGATAATCTTTGATTAACTGATCGGATCGCCTTGGATCTTTGGAGGGAAATGGAAGTACCGGGCATATCTCATGGGGGCGAATTTGATTATGAGCTTTCTCTAAATGTTCAAGTTTATCTTCTCCTAAGATAGGAAACCAAACAACGGGTTCTTCAGTTTCAGATGCAAGTTCCAATGTTCCACCAAATCCTCGCAAATATCCAACATCTTCGTCAATGCCCCGCTCTTTGATATTTGAATCTATATTGGCATTTTCTGAAACAACTATAAAAAAGTTTGGTGGTGCCTCTTTCGCATAAAGATCTATAAAGGTTAGAAATCTTCCGATTAATGAAAAATACACCCCTCTTGGTAGTGCGCTTATATCAATGATTATATCGGTAAACTCGCTAATCTGTTTGTATTCGGTTAATAAATTTGTCGCTTGCCTATCACCTATCCGTTGTTTCTTTCCCTTGGTTTTGTTGCTCCAAAGTGCAATAGGTTTAGAGGTAACCGAACGTCCAGACAACAATGTCCGAAGCTCATCTAAATTTTCATAAGCATATTTCAAATATTTGTTAGAACTTGATCCCTCACCCTCTTCAAACTCGATTATCCAACATTCCACGTTAACATTGGGAGAATTTTCCAATAGGCTTTTTAACGCCATGTTCATTCTTACATCAAATCCTTTTCCTAAAATAAAAAGCAACTTTCTGTTATCTTTTTCAAAGTGTGATTTCCAAAACAAGGGCACCTGCTCACCTTGAATTAACACAGATGGGTTCCAACGCATTTCATTCATATTCTTGTCCATTTATTCAGCTCATCAGCGGTTCTGTGTCGCCAACCACCATAAGCGAAGGGTAAATTAAATTTTACGCACAACCATCTATTTAAATAATAGACTTCATTTAGTTGCCCCCCTTCTCCTTGTTTAACATCCTTAATTTCCAACAAGTTAAACGAAACGCAAGTGGCAATGACGTTCATTAAACTTTCATAATGCTCGTCTTTATACCATTGCCCGGATTTTCTAAAAAGCGAATGACCATCGCGAACTGCAAAACCAGTAACTCCATTTGAATAAGGGGCATTGGGCCTAAAAGTCTCCTTGTGGCAAAAGTCTCCGAGTCGACTTAAAAAATGAATAACCTGTTCAGAAAACGGAAGTATCTTTTGTAGCTCATTCCATTTACTTTCAGTCACATTTACTAAAATCCTATGCTGATCTGAGGATTCCAAATTAACTTGAAAGCCAGAAATCTTATTCGAAAGCATTTCTTCAAAAAGACTTGCGGAAAAAGACAGAAATTGCTCAATATTATTTGAAGACAAGCGCACTAAATTTTTAAATCCAAAATAGTAAGGCAATTCGTTCTCATGCGCTATGAATAAATCTGTTATGGTGTCAATCTCTGCTTTAAATTTCTCAACCAATTCCTGTTGGGCCAATGGAAATTCTAAAGCAAGTTGCGGTTTACCAAGATTTCTATTTATAATGATTTCCAACTTTTTGTAAAGAACGGCCTTTTCTAAAGGTTCAAGACTCAGCTCATCAACGTAATTTATCCAATTATCAAATTTTGCAGTGTAATTAGAGATTTTTTTAAGAGTTTCTTTTGACTTATTGATAGACATTAGAAAATCAGCTGTATACATTTGTTCTTCTAATCCATCAGCCAAGTAATCACCAAATGAATTAACATCCTCAGTTGAAGTAGCAGCCCTTTTTTCAGCAATATTAGAAAGTATTTTCTCAAATTTAGACTGTTTGTCAGCCCAAAATTGCTCTAAATTTAACTCTATATAATCCCGCTCTTCAAACGACCTCAAGTTGTCTATTGGTTCAAGAGCTTCTATTCGTTCTGCAATCCAAATACTAAAAGTACCGCGCTTCTCAATTACATATTTCCTCAAAAGCTGTCGTTGATTTTGGGAGAGCTTATGGGAATCATCCAACATAAACAAAAACCTTCCTATAAGTTCTTTGTCTGGAATGACAAAATATTCAGGCTTTAGAACCTCCATGATGAATAATTCATCATGACCTATCGGTTTTATTTCTGAGGCTGGCAAAAAACTATCAATCGCCTCATAAATGCGCTTTTCAATATCAGATGCCCAAAGGTAAAGAGCTTTCCCGCTACAAGGAAATTGTAAATCACGGAAATAATTATCCTTGTTGTCATAATTAAAACTAATTAAATCCAAAGACTCGGAAAACGTACGGTTGCCAGGCATAGCATTAACAACTGTCTTTAAAGTAGCAAGCAAAATTCTTGCATTGAGGAGCGAGAAAAAATAACGTTTCTTTTGAGCAGTTGAAACTTCAAGTTCCTCTAATATTTCGTAGTTGCGAGTGCAAACAAGGGATACACCATAAACTTCTATAGCATCCTCGGTTACGACTTTCATTTTTTTTAGAATGCCAAATAATGGCTTGTAATCTCCTGCTCTTTTATTATTAAGTAAAGTGATCAATGTATTGGGCTCAAATATTCGCAACAGAGATGTTTTGCCTGCACCAGGAGAGCTATGAATATATACGACGTTATTCCATAGTTTACTATCTTTATCCAACTCCTGTAATGATTCCAATACATTTGGGCTATACAATTTCAGAAAATTGCTATCTGATTCGATCTTTTCAGATGCGCGCAATCGAAATGGGTTTCTCAATTTACTCATCTTTATGGCGTGTTACGCGTGGAAATAGGCCTATATATTTCTTATCCTCTGGAAGCCAAAGAATAGGAAGTGAATTATTGGGAGTGTTGTGGTTTAATACCAATGGTAATGAACATTCATTGAAACCCAAATATGGTTCATTACACTTTCCCATCTCATAATGTTTATCAATAATATCCGCATCAAAATATTTTTTAATAAGCTGCAGAAAACTTTCTTCAGCAAGAACTTTAGTTTTGATGTCGTTTCCCAAAAGTTGTATTGAATGAATTTTCAATTGAAATCGATAAGTGGGATTTGCTATTTTATATTCGTTGATATTATTATTTAATTTTTCGAGTGCTTCTTCTGTTGCTATATAGAATATAACATGAATGTCAAGAACTTCATCTTCTTGTATAAGTTGCGAGATTGCTGATTCACTTCTGGCTTTAGGATCGAATATAGAGTTAATGAATTTACAAATCTTTCCTCCCCAAATACCATCCTTTTTTCTAAAATATGTTGTTCCGCTAGCTGTAAAGTCATCGATTAAAAATACTGTGTTAAATTTTTTATTCGATATTTTAGATTGTTTAAGTTCATCGAGCATATCTTTTACCTTATCCTGTGAAACCTGATATGTCGCTAACACCTGCTCATTGCTAATTCTGTTGTAGCTACGACGAAGTTGATCGATCTTCGAACCGTCACTTAATCCAATAAATAATGATCGACGAAGGAAGAACTTATACGTACTGCTTATAACGATTTTCTTTATTTTATAAGGACTGAATTTACTATGTTGAGCAGTTTTTTCTATAATTATAGGGTTAATTTTTTCCGCAAATGTAATATTAACTAGGTGTTGTATTTGGTTACTCGAAATAAAAATCAGCTGATTCATCACAAAAGCATATGCGATATGCCTTTCTTCTAATGATTCAAATTGTCCCAACCATTTTACTAGACTTTCCATAAATCTAATGCCAGGTGAAAACTGTTGATACTCATCATATTTTAGATTTGCAAGCGCTTGAAGCATCGGACGCTGTTTAGATATCTCATCAGAATTCCATTGCATTATTTTTACTAGTAGTCTCTCAGCAAGTGCAGATCTCATTTCAATTTAAGGTTTATGGCTTTATCTTTATAATTTAAGCAAGATAAATAATAAACCGTTGCATCAATATTTTTTTTTCCAGGGGCTGCTAAATTCCAGCAACTATCCATTAATGGTGAAACCTCGTCAACACTTAAAGAGTAAGCACTAGAAAGTAACTGATAATCATTTCCTGGCCATTGACCTTTATCTCCCAAATACAAACAATCAGTTGCAATTCCTCTTTCCATAGCCATTTGCTTGCAGATTGAAGTTATTAGTAATTTACCCGACTTACTTTGATCAATAACATCCATAGAATGACTTGACTCGAGTATTTGAATATTTGGCAGGTTCTGAAGCATAATTAACTGAATAATGGTCTTTCGCACTTGTCTCCATGCATTTCTTTCTTTTATTTGAATAGTAAGCTGCGAAGGCTTTATTAAGAATTCAACTTGCACTGGAAACGGATAAGTTAGTAAGGTCTGATGTACCTTTTGGAGAATCTGATTTACCTCGGATTTTTTGTCCGGAATGTTCTCGTCATCTAATGCTCCAATTTCATTTCCATTGTAATATGCGATGACGACCTGCTTCCTAAATTTCTCAGGAATAAATTTATGGAGATCCTCTCGCACTGACTTTCCTCTACCAGTTGCTACACCAATTAAAAAGCCTCGCTCCAAAATCTTTAGCAAGTATCCTTGTAATTCATCATCAACTCCTTTCCATCGGTTTTTAGAAGAACAGATAGTACCATCGTAATCGAAAATGATACTACCATAATTAGTTTTTTGTAAACCTTTCACAAATTTCTTGTAAGCAACAGTCCAATAATTTTCTTCTGAAATACTAAGTTCTCGATATAGCGAGATCCCCGATTTACGGATTATCGCGCTTCTCATCATTAACTCTGACCTAGAAAGGCTTGTCCTAAAGATTTTTTGATAATTAAGATGATACAAATCACTACCATAATCTGGTACTCCGGGCCGTCCCGGGTCGATTCCCTGAAGATTTCCGACCGCATTCACTAACATAAAGGATTTGAACAAAAGCTCAATAGAAGCTGCAGGCCCTTCCTTTTTTGAAACAATACGAATGATCGGAATATATTTTGGAAGGAGAGCAAATGTTTTCTCTGCTAATTCAATCTCTGATGGAGTTATAAGTGCTACAATGCAAGCATTAGCGCCGCGTTTGTCAAACCAATGATGGCGTCCATGTCCGAAATTTCGATAGTCAGCAATCAAAACGTCTCCAAGTGCTGCCTCTGAAAATTTTGACTCAAGGTCAATAGCAACCGGCTGCCCCCATCCTCCAAATAATACTGAAAACGTATAGTTAGGCGTTACCTGTAGCAAAAAATCATCTATTTCATTTTTAAATTTTTCGTCATCAATCTGTATAATTGATTCTGGCAAAATCGAAGCGGTACCTAAAGTTTTAAATAAAATCCCAAAAAAAGCAATAAGGCTGTTAGTTGCCAAAAAACCATCACCTCCTGTCGGTAAATTATAGCTATAATCTTTACTAATTGAAGTTGTATTTGATAATTGAGATAATGGACTATCCTTTTTCATACAAATACTAATCATTTTAGCAGGCTCGCATTCGATAGCCGTTTTGTATCCAAATAAGATATCATTATTCTTACCACTTGCGCTTATAAAAAGCACAAGAGATTCCCTTAGTATACTTTTAGAATGATACAATTCCAATGGTGTAACCGCTTTGGCCATCATTCCATATTCTTGAAAAAGCATGGCAGCAAAATGGCAGGCGCTTAAGGAACCACCGGAGCCAATGATTAGCAAAGGCCTTTTATCACATACAAGTTCATCCTTTAAACCATCAACGTTCTGATTTAGACTCCACTTAAGTGTATCTGGAATTTTTACTATTTCTTTTGCGAAAGGCTTTCCCATAGGCGGTAAAATTAAAAAACCTGAACCCGAATCAATATCGAGACTCTGATTAGTTATTCTAAATTTATTAACAAAACAATTATACTAAAATTATTAGCAATAAAATTCATTATTACGCAATTGTAATAGCGGGTTTTACTACATTGTTAAAGATTTATGTACTTATAGATGTAAATTTAAATCTATATCCTACCTCACCTATCTTAGACGTCTCATTTTCGGCGGGCATGGCAAGTGCCATACCCGCCGAAAATGTATTATATTTCACTGTCAGTCATAACTTTATTAGGAGCTAACAAGAAACCGGCTCAGGGATATCTGAACCGGTTCTCCTATGCTTACCAACCTTGCTTCTTAACAAACGCTTTTATCTCCTTCACGCTGATCTTATGGCAGCCTACCCTTATATAATCTTTATTAATCTCTTCAACCTCATACTTGTCCATCAGGGTCATGTTACAATTAGTACATCCCCCGTTATTGATTGTCTCAATAATAAACGTATAGAATCTTCTGGCAATGGCTTCCGGAATTTCGACACGTTGAGAAGTCTGCACCCGTCTGCTCTTCGAGTCAAAGCGAAGATAATCGAAGCCGATACGTGTCTTGATATAAGCAGTTTTGAAGGCTCGCCAATCCTTTAGCTGTACCTGATGAATTTTAAAATCCCGCTTGTATCTTTTTTCTTCTTCCGCTTTCCTGAAGGCAGCTTCTTTTTCTATGATGGCCGAGTATGCGTCTAAATTTTGAATAGCACCTGCCTCGATTAAATTTGCAGGTAACGTCAACCCGTAAAATTCTGCATACTGCTCAGCATCATTGAATACGCCTCTGATCTGTGAAATATATCTTTCCGGCTTTCTTGCCCTTTGCAGATTCTCAGCTATCCCCTTTATATCTTCATACCATTTTTCAAAAAGTTGATCCTTATCCATCCCACCCTGCGGCACACGTAATTGTTTGAGGTGATTAGATGCACTTAAAACAATATTAACCTGCCCGTTTGTAGTATTGCTGTTTTTTTCGCGGGTGATAACTACCGCGTGTTGCCCACTGTCATTCCACGTATGATAACCGATAAGAAAATGTGAGCCATACGACCAGATGCGGTCGCTTTCAAAGTAAAAGTTCCCTGAAGCTGTGCGTGCATCGCTCTGAGAGCGATTTGCCCAAAGGTGGGCAACGGTGTGTTTGTCAACTACTCTTTTCATCCTGTTCTGCCTTAAGTGTTTAGAAATCATTTCGGCAAAAGCCTCAATTGGCCTTTGATAGAGGCAGAATATTTGCGCGTGGGGCAAGGGAACAATGCTGACCTAAAAAATACTACCCGCGCGGAGCAAGGTGTGGAGATTTTTTAAAGGTCACTTGCATGGCATTGAAAGCTGAGGAGGTATAATTTCGCCTCAGGCAAAGGTCAAATGAAAGCATAGGTTAAAGACAAAAATGCCATTGTACAAAAAGGCTCTACCAATTGTTTACAAGGGGAAAAAGAGAACTGCATCCCGGTTTTGGTACCGGGCGCAGCACCCGTAGGGCTGGGTTGGCTTTTTACCCGGTACCCGACATTAAGAATCATATTTAATCAGGCACTAAAAATATTACCACCTTACACCGTGATCTATCATTGATATAAAATATTTATTATACTTGTATGCTGTGACTAAATAATAGCCGAGTAACTTATCACAATGCCCTTAGAACACCTACATGATGCAGTCGCAGAAGTTTTGCATCTGAACAACCGTCCGACAACCGTAACAGAAATCGCCGCCCAAATCGCTGAACATGACTTATGGCGCCGTCCATCCGACAATGCGCATCCACAAAGCAGACAGATATACGCCCGTTTGAACCACCATCGTGATAAGTTTTCCTGGGAGAACGGTGTAGTAACATTGCTTGGACAACAAGAATCAGGCGACCGTATGTTCCGTCTTACATGGAATACCAACGATTGGCAGACACCGGTTAAACACAAATGGCGGGCAGCCAACCAGGGCAACAGCAATATTGCGTTTGAAAACCAGTACGGGTTTGGCGGCGAAGAATGGCTGTTTAATACAAGATACCAACAGGATGGTTTTCAATACGGCTACATACGAGGAGCAAATGAATTGCACCCAGGCGGCGCACCAATCAGCACAGCTTATTTGTTTACCATCCAGCAGGAAACGGGTGAGCGATACCTGGTGGGCCGTATCAGAAACCTTGAAATTATCGGAGAAAGTACACGCAGTTATAAAATAGCTGAAAAGCTGTTCAATAAATACAAGGAAAATTTTCTCGAAGAAATCGATATCGCAGAGGGCGACCGGCAAGGTATAGAGACAGAGGGATTTATTCCAAATGTACGGTTCAAGTTCACGGGGGATGAGCTTTTCGAAAAACCGGTATTGGTGCCCGGATTGAACGGACGGAGATACAACCGGTTCAAGCCCTACTATGTCGATGCTGCATTACTTGCAATACTGAACGGCCATTTGCCTAAAGGCGGCTTTGTTTTCAATCCGGGCGTTGCCAGGAACAGTACCGGTTTCGAGCGGCATACCACAGCATCGGGCGTAGCTGTTAAACGCCATCATTCAACAATCACCAATGCGCTCAAAAAATTTCTGCAGCCGGACTTTACGGAGGCAAAAGGAAATTTGTCCATCGAGAAAACGAGCTTTGGCGTCAATACTGCCGACATCGTCCTGTTACATAAGAAAAATGAAATCTCCATCATCGAAGTAAAGACCTCAGGTATTGCCCGAAAAAATGTACGCGAAGCCATAGGCCAGTTGATTGATTATGCCTATTGGTTTGATGACATCATCGTTCATTCCCTGATCATTGTTTCACCTACCCCCCTTTCGTCGAATGAACGCGATCTGATCAGGCGGTTTCAATCACACTTCAAACTTAAGCTCGAATATTGGCAGTACCTGGAAAATATAACCGGGGGGCAGCCATCATTTACTAAGCATCTTTCATGAATCCACATCTCAATATTTTCAATAATTACCGTGAAGATTATAGTACGCCCCTGGAGAATAATTTAACGAGGGCATTTATCATCACACTCCACCACGAACCTAATCTTTTACGTGATTTCATGTACCTGATCAGCGGAGAAATGTCATGGGATAAGGTATCCGTATCGATTCAGGATAAGAATATCGATATCAGCGGATTCGAACGGGTTATCGGCCTTGCTTTGACTTCGAAAGAGATCGACGACCTGACAATAGCCGCTATCGGCGCTTACGGCTCGGCTACGCCCATTCCGGATTTCCTGATTTACAATACCCGTGTACTGATCGTAGGGGAAGTAAAAAAACATAGCGAAAACCCGGTGGCGCAGCTTAAAAACCAATTGAATTACCTCATCGAACAGCGGTCAGAGAAAGGAAAAGAAGTAGACATCAATTACAAAGCGTTGAGTTGGACTATGATACTTAGTAAGCTGATTATCCCACATATCAACTACCATAAGAAGTCAGCGATGCAACCGGTCTGGGCAAATAATTTCAAGGACTATATTGCGACCCATTACACGGACTGGCTCCCGGTCCCTACATTGGATAAGGTCGATTTTTCTACAGACGAGGATTCGGTAACCAAACAGCTAATTGAAAAAAGGCTTCACACAATACAGGGCTTTACCCGATTCGGGACACCAAATTATTGGGTTGGCGGGAGGATTACGATGCCTATCGACTTTGGCTGGGCCACAGAAGCATTGGTGCAGCTTACCAAACACCATAACAGAAATGCAATCCAGATAACAATCTGGCCTGCCGATACCAAGGCACAGGGTTACAGAATCTTCTATAAAGGAATGGATTGGGTTAACGCCACTTCTTTAACCACGTCAGATGGCTTATACGAATTGGATATCTATCCCTACGTCAAGTTCTCCCATGTTATGGGAAAATGGATAGGTGCAATCAACTTCAACGACGAGTTCCAGGACAGGGGAAAACAGTTTCATACGCGGAAGAATTTCGAAAAATTCTGCAAAAGCTGGGACCGTGGTGACTGGCCCGAGCTGGAACAAAAGTTTGACAATGAATTTTCAGAGGAGTTCGATTGGCGCGCAGAATCCGGGTGGGACCCTGAGTTCAGGCATTCCGGGCGCAATTTTGTTTTTATATCCATGGGATTTGAATGCAATATCTTCATACCCTTTGAGCAGTTACAGGCGGCTGAAAAGTCCGATCCTTCAGGTAATACCGCCGCCGCTCTCCTGCAAAATACCATAGAGTCTTTTCAAACCCTGGTTAATCAAACATAAACCAAACAAAGAATGCCTCCGGTTAACCGATACCACACAATAAACAAAGTAATAACAGCTTCTATTTGAGTGAATCCCAAACAAAAAATGAGCGCTAATTTATAGCAATTCCTTTTTTCTGACGTTCCGGTATGCCAATAACAAGAACCAGAAGGGATTCGGATTGGCAGGTGAAGCCTGGTCAGGCATATCGTTGCGCATCGACATTCGATTATAGCTCAAATAATTGTAATCGAAAGTAAAGTTCCGGTGAACCTCAAAAAACACACGGATGGTTGCCCCGTTTTCATTTTGCAAAACCTCGGAAAACTCCTTATCCTTTTCGTACCTATGCCTGCCAAATATCTTTTTGGATGGCAAAATGAAGGGTAGCGAATATTGGATGACGTAATGAGCTTCAGTGTCGCTTTCATCCTTTTGCGTATCACTCAATTCGGTGTAGTTAGCGTCATACGTCTCCGATAGGACAGTTAAAGCGTCCTCCAGGTCGGCTGGGCTGGCAAAAAAGCGTTCGGCATTACAGAGGAATACCAACAGCGGATGGTAGATTATATGTGTTCGGTTATTGTCGACCGTAATCTTTTTATTGGGCAATGTAAAATAGCGGAAACGCTGAAAATTTCTAATCTGTATGAGATTTTTATCGATAAGTCTTTCAAAGATGTAAGACATGAAGTCAAAGAAGCCATCACGTGACGAAAGACTATACTTTTCTGTGAACTCCTTGGCGAGTTTTCCGTCACTATACTCCCTAAGGGCCTGCTTATCATGAAAAATATTCTTCAAAGAGTCTTTGAGGTACTGTTTCATGTTGAAACGAAAAATCCCCGATGAATAGAATTTGTCGATATAGCCATTGAATTCAGCACTTATCCCATAACGATGGCTGAACATTTGCCTGACATTATTCACGTCGCAAACGAATATGATCTTATCAAATCCAAACTTGTTGGTATCCGTCAGTTCGTCATAATGGGCCGAAAAAATATTAAACAACCTGAATACGTGCTCCGGGTCGAGGCGATCAAGGTCATCGATCAGTAAGACACTCTTCACCTCTTTACCCATTACGGTTTTACTCTTTGCCTCGACAACTCTCTCCAGCATCGATGTGATCAGATCCGTGATCTCATCAGATTCATGAATATGCCCGCTTTTTCGTTTAAAAGTCCCGACAAAATGATTCAGTTGTTTCAATTCGTCCGGCGAAACGGCCGCCCGGTAATCTTTAAACTCACCGGCGATCTTTCCCAGGTCGTCAAGAATATCCGTCCCGCTGACCGGCTCCCCCGGAGACAAAGCTTCTTTTGCTTTCAGCATAAGCTTCAAAGGTGTGCTTAGCTTCAACTGGTGCATCCAAAACATCTGGCTGATCAGCAACATAGAATACTGTTCGCTGTTAAGCCTGACATCCTTACCATAAGACCTCAGCAGTTCATAGATCAAATCATACTTGATCAGTTCAAAAACATCCTGGTTACCTGCAATCGAATAATGTACCGGATATAGCTTAAGGACTACAAATTCCTCCCGAGATTCGAAATAGTTTTTGATGAATGTTGATTTTCCAGCGCCAAAGGGACCTGAAAACAAGATACGGTCGTTGAAGCTTTCGTTGATATGGGTATCAAAAAGTCCGGTAAGCGTCGGGGTCGGAATATATTGTATTTCTGGTTTATTCATATTGTCATTATCTATGTTAAATATTCTCAAAATAATCAGTGGATTTAACGCTTAGTCATCCTCCTCACCCCCGATCGCCGGCGCGGGCTTGAGCACCGTTTTGAATTCGAATGAGACCAATCCATAAAATTCCTGTAGTGCGAGCCGGTCGAAAAATTCCAGGAACTCCGTTTTTACAGCCGGGACCAGCATTTCATTATCCGCTACGATGTTTCTGAATTCCGCGGGACTATCAAACAATTGCCATAATTCAGGGTGAATACCGCAGTCAGATCTGTTACGCAAATCAGCATTGATAGCCGTCTTAAGAAATTCTGTGGGGTCATTTTTTTTGAGCGCTTCTTTTACGATCGGAATAAGAGGCGTTTCAAACAGGAAGCGATCGGGTCCTGCTGGCGTTCTTTCCGGCACCGGCGGCGATATCCGTTGCCGGATGCCCCAAAGCATCCACACCCCTTCTTTAGTCATGCCCCTGGTCTCGAAATATTTTTGAATGTATTTCATTTGCAGGCGAGTGAGGGTTTCTGCCGCAATGCCCGTAACTTTCCCCTCTCTTTTGAGAAGATGGATAACTTCGGCAGGAAAAACATAGGGTACTTCCGCCGCCTCAAACTCAGTGGTCAGGAACCCCGCAAAACCATTGGTAATGTTCTTGTAATACTTGTTATCAATGCTGCCATTGTAGTTGTAGATGAGGTCAGTGAATGCACCATAATCAAAACTTCTTTTATCTTTCTGCCTGACGTAGCTCGCTCCCAAATAAAACAGCGAACGGATTTTTAGCTCAAATGCCTGGCGATTGCCTGTCTTTTGCTGAAAGAGCCTGCCGGACAACTGGCTCAGCAGATCTTCGTCTGCGCATTCTGCTATTAAACTCTTCAATGCATCGGCACCTGATGCCCAGGCCATCCGGAAACGCTCCTCTGAAAGATCGTTAACAGCAAGCCTGTACCGGAAATAGCGATCAAAGCATGCCGGGTAAATAATCGCATTTTTGGAATCAACAAAGCGGTTGAACCTAAAGAACATATGTTTCAGCAGGGCCGTTATCAGGGAGATCTCATCCTCACCGAACATTTTTTCTTCAGTCAGGGTACGGCTGATCAGCGGCAGGTCCTCTTTGTCTTCCCTGTAGGTCTTTAACTCATAAAATTCCTCATGCTGAGATCTCCTCGGTACAGCGCGAACGAAGTCTTCTCTGCGCTCAAATAACCTGTCATAAATATCCGGGAACCTGAATTCAAGCAATTCAAGGACAAAAAGACTTTCAAACAAGACCTCCGTTCCCACGAAATGATAGGCCAGTTTGAATGTATTAACAAACTTCAACACATCGCGCGATTGCCGGAAGATTTGCCGGAAGTTAAATTCATAAGGGTCGGTGAATCCCGTCTGAACGATGTGTTCCTGATAAGCCTTCATATCATTTTCGTTTACGAAAGTCCCCAGGTGATTCTCAAGGATACGGAGGAGATCATCTTCTTCCCTTTTGGGCAAAGGAATTTCCAGCTGAAATATCTTGTCGAGGAAGCTGCTCCGCACCTGAGCGTTCATTGACTTCACCGCTTCTTCGATGTACCTCCGGTCATAGGCCACCAGGTAAAAAACATTATTGAAGCTGGCTGTATTCCTTATCAGCCGAAGCACCTCCATCACTTCCTCGTGGTACAAACGGTCAAGGTCATCAATGACGATAATAATTTTTTTTCCGGAGTCGAACAAAAGCTTGCTGATCAGATCAAAATCATCATTGTGGCTATAACTTTGAAAAAGGCTTTTGGCAAAACTAACCTGACGCACGAATTTGTCGTACGAGCTGTCCACCCTGCTCAGTTTTCTTGAATAATCCAAGACCATGGCTGAAATCTTCGGGTTGAGTGCGTACAATCTCCTGGCAAGAACATCGAAAAAATCCTTATGGATATTTCCCGCTCCTTCCGAACTCCATGGATTAAAATCAATCACCTCAGTCTTGCCTGCATCCAAATGACATTTTATTAAATTAAGGAAGGAAGTCTTACCGCTGCCGTATTCTCCAAGGATACCTATGGCAAACGAGCGGGTATTATTGGTATAGATGATTTTCCTGGCAATCTCGCCCGCCATTACGTTGCGACCGAAGAAATCATGCTCTTTCGATTGGATCGGTAAATCTTCATTAAAACCTTCAACGGAGTTCACTGTGCTGGGGCCTGGCATCCTTCGAAAAAAGCTGGTGGCAGCAGGAATGATAAGTCCCAGTGCAACCACATCCCAGTCCCGTATCGCTGGGAAAAAGCTCACTCTGAAATAGATCCAGCTATGTTGACTTAGCTGCAAAGCATAAAATACAAGAACAATCAGTGCCAGGTTCCTCAGCAGTATTTTGTCCCCGAATAATGTTAGCCATGTAGCTGCCGTTCCCATTAAGGCTATCAGAATAAGTTCGTTAAAAACATTGCTTTCGAATCCGGAGAGCAAAGGTGTAACCAGGAATCCTGTGAGCCAGCCATTGATTGGCCGGATGAAGAAAAGTAAGAATGCCGTAAAACAAAAAACAAGAAGGATCCGCGATAAATTAGTCTTTAAAAAAGTTTTAGATAACATCTACAGTGGTTTAGTACTATCCCGATTTATAATTAAAAAGGGATATTCCGTTCAATTCTTTATTTGTGAATGATATTTCAACGTATCGGCGTGGTGCGTTGGATGCACAGACAGGAGCTCAGGCCACATAGCACCTAATATTTAAACCCCCGTTAATATTGCGGGCGTATTGTAGAATCTTTTTAAAGATGACCAGTGAAATCTATAGGCACTCATTGAAATGAAATATGGTTTTAGGATTTAAATGTAAGCAAACATATTATCTAATATTATAGTTATTCATAAAAATAATAGAAATATGGTACAGGTACGCTATTGTTTGATTTTCTTACCAATGATTTCGCGTCAAGAACCAATTCGAATTCATTTTTAATGGATGTTTCTTTAACTTTAGGGAGATAACTTATGTCAGACCAGAAGATATATCTCACCATGCTCCGGATGCTGAAGGATGGCTACCAGGGGAACAACGGCGAACAGGAACTATATCTTCTGGAAGAACTTCGCCGGACAGATGACATTGACGAATTCAAGGCCATCGCGGGTGTTATTGGTGCTACCGGCGGATTATTTTGTATCCCAACGCTGATGGCGTTTTCGGTTGAACAAGGATCTCCTAAAGTTATGCCCGCCATTTTTGCGATAACCGACATTCACAGCAGGGTAGAAAAGACTGACGCTCCGGAAATACACAATCTTTTTACCCCGGCATGGTGGCAGCCAAGATGGAAAGGCAGCTTCCCGGCCTTTATCAGCTATGTATTTTGTATAACCGAAATGATAAGATCGGTACCCGAACACCGCCACGAAACTGTTGACACAATTGGAGAGCAACTGGTCAAAGAATTTGCTTTGAATCTATTTCCCTTTGAGACATTCCGCGAACTCAGGCTCAGCACACCCGGATGCGATTCAGAGTCTGACATCAGGAAATTAGTATCAGAAGTTGATGGTGACATGCTTATGATATCTATGTTTAAAGAACACAATATCCATAAAAGCAAAGAAACGCTCTATGAAGAAAATATACTCAATATGCGGTGCGACTACCTGTTGACCAGGTTGAACTTCAAATTGGAATATCAATTATTCCGTTACCTCCTGAAAACAGCAGAAATTTTAAATGCTCCTGAACAACATTAAAATTCCAGATTATAACCGCCCGTTTAAGCAACCCAATTGAAAGCCAAACACAATAAAATACTACGGCTGTATTCAGCTAAAACGAGACTGGCGAATGCGGGTATTGTTTTAGCTGAATTCAGGCAACCGAACACGCCGGGAGCCTGTTGCGGATGAAAGGAGCATTGGCTTCCGGCCGGAATTTTTCAGGCCGGTTCGTATACGGCGATCTCGCAATCCAAGCCACGCAGCGCCTCTACGATCATTGGTTTGACCTTATCCCAATTCAAACCACCATTACCGCAGCCCAATGCCGGCATGGCCAGGCTTGTGATTTTGTTGTCCTGAATGAATGCCCGGAGTTTGGTTAGTCCCATTGTCACGTATTCATATTCCGAAGGGTCGCGCCAATCCTTTTTGGTGGGGAAGTTAATAATGAGGCGTTGCCCCATGAGTAAGGTGCTGTCAGGCACAACAAATAACTCACCCACGCGCACGTTTCCGGCAAGACATGCAGTACGGTACCGCAGGTAATTATCCGGAAAAGCCTTTTTAAAGGCGAGGGCGATGCCCTTGCCCATGGCACCAACTGTATTAACCGTATTGACCAGTGCAAACGCCTCATCAGTCAGCAGGTCTCCTTTTTTATAAGTTATCATTCTTGTCAGTCGAGTTTCTCTGTTTCGTGGTTATCCTGTTGCTGCTCCAACAGCATTAATTTAATATAAATATCTTCCCAGTAAGCCTGTTGCTGACGGTTGTACTCCGCCTTATCCGAGCCGTTCAGCTGATAATGGCGGAAATCGTCAGCCTGTAAAATTGCCAATTGCAGGTCAATAATTTTAATCTTTTTGCCATATAAATCCATTATTTCCATTGCGCTGAGTATTAGGCCACTTTGAGGGGCTGCATCCGGTGGGCTTTGAGGTTATAAAAGAATCCGCGGTCGAACACCATCCCTTCCCGGAACATCCTGTTTAAAATTTCCACACCGGGGTAAGCCAGTGAGGCATTAATGAATAAATCCTGCTCTTCCAATGCAGAAGCCGTAGAACAATTATGTCCCGCATCTTTTTCTTCTCCCGCTTTTAAAAGTTCAGGAAACTCATCTGTTACCATTCGCAAAACGCTTCGGGTTTCATATTTTTCCGATTCAGGTTGTTTGATCTCGCCTATGGTCGACAGGATCACCTGTCCCGAATCACTGCTGTTGCCGAAATCCAGCCAATATCTTGGCTTGTTCCGGGAATAGGAAGCGTATTTGTGTACCATGCCCAGAATAGCAGCAATTTCAAATCGCGCGTTTACCGAATCTACGGCGGTAATGGTGATGGCAGCCATCGCCATTTCGGGAAGCTCTTTGATTAGTAGATTGTCAAACTTTTCGGTCACAGCTTTCCAGTTCAGACCAAACGCCCGGTTGATCCTGTTGATCAGGACGACAGATTTGTGCAGCCCCACTTCTGTATCGTTAAATAGCATGCGCAACCTGTTGTTATGTTCAATGATGTCATCGTCAAACAACCGGACATGCAACCCCGGATGGCCTAACTCATTCAGCATGAAGCTTAGCCTCATCAAACCTGTTAATACGTGGCTTCCGGTTCCGCCCGCGCCGATCAGGTTAACCATAACCGGGTTTAATGGCTGTAATAATTCCTGGTCAACAATATGTACCGGGATTTTTGGGGTAATGGTGGTATTCTTTTTCATTATAGTGTTTTTTGAAGTGTGAGGCCTGTTTTTACCAAATAATTTTCGGGGAACTTTTGTAACGTTCGCCCCTGTTCCTGCCAAAGCTGTACGATATTCACGGAGACCTTACTCCCGCCGTCGATGGTATGGCTGAAATAACTATTGAAAAAGTAACGTTCCCAAAGTGATATAAAATCTTCGAGGCTGGTATCTGGTCCGATGTTAATGCGGACAGAACCCATACAAACGCGTCCGTCAGGGTGCATATTGAAGTAAGGCGCATGGTAAAGCAAGCTTTGCACATGGGGCTTTCGGCAGCCTTTTACGGCAAAAATCTGCAGGCTTTCCCTCCCTGCTTTCCATATCATCGCAGGGATTTTGGCAGGAAGTGAGGGAATGCCGAGCCTTTCAACAAAAAAAAGTTGCCGTTCCATCGGCGGGGTATACCAAACGGCATAGCCATCGTTTTCAGAATTGATGGACAGTACATTTGGCGGGATGATGCCCCTGCATTTCAGGAAAGTATTTTTTGCATCCTGACCGCTGTTTAAAATATCAGCCAAAAGGATAGATTCTTTGGCTGACAGCGGGTGTGCATTAACTGGCCTCCCGTTTTTTGAAATGTCATAACTTTCTACATAAATTTCCTCATTTGTCCCGTAGTGGTTATCTTCTTCAGTCTTGCTTTTAGCATAGATGAGCAGCGCTTTAAAGGGCGTGTAGGTATGGCTGATATTATTCGTGATGTTTGTCGTCATAATCGTAATCTGTTAAAAAATCTATGAATTCAGTGATAAGGGCAAAAAGCCTTGGTTCATAATCAAAAAGAAGAAGCTCCTGTTGCTGCGGAGTGTCGAACCATTGGACGGCGATTGGTTCAATCTGTTCACCGCTTTCGTTCAGGTCATTATTGACCATATCAAAAAATACCTCCCGGAACATATCATTGGCACTCCAGTAAAAGGAAAGATATTGTTCAATGTGGATATTACCTGTTTCATCAAACTCATAATATCCTTTGGGAACACTGTCATAAATAGAACGTGCGGGATAATCGACAGCCATTTTTTCAATTTCCATCGCCAGATTGGCGAAACCTTTATCACAGCAGGAACTACTGAGATAGGCCATGAATACTTTATGGAAAGTATTGACGCGGAACGGCTTTTTAATGATGTCCAGAAACAGGTCTCCGAAATTCTTTATTCTTTCGAGTTCCTGCAATTGTTCATCCCGATATGCCTCTCCTTTTCCCTCATCGTCGTCGTTGATCCAGTCCTCTATCATCGAATAGGTAGATTGCAGGTAACAATAATTTCTGTAATAATCAATCTTGATGACCTGATAGAAGTAGGCGCAAATGTTACACAATAAATTAAAAAGAGGCTTTAATTCCGGTATGCCCATGATTCGCGCAATGGCATTGACCGGAATGTAATAAAGCGTGTAACCCGTATCGAAGCGTTTTGTAGTAGCTAATGTTGCAGGGCGGGAACTGTCCTGCATGATCCGGCAGGTCACTCCCTTTTTTCGTTCAAGTTTTTCCGCAATCTGCTGATGACAAACCATCATGTTTTGCGGAAAAGACAGGCCGGAAACATCCGGCCTGTCCACACCATATAAAGTGCAGATATTTTCTACCGACTGAAAAAAAACTGTCTCCGCTTTGCGCCAGTCCCGGAAGCAAAAGCCGTTGAAAGGTAAAAAGCGGTGTTTCAGAAAACCATATCGGTCAAATCCGTGGGGGCGCTTCTGCGCTGAAGGTTTTGCACCTCCCCTGTTTCGGGGAGCATGTCCAGTTTGTCCGATAGTTTTTTGAATTGCTGATAAAGTTTCCATTGGCTGTTTTTGGGGTTAATGTTTACCTTTCGTTCGATGATGATTGTTTTCATGCTTATCCTTTCGTTCCCATGGTGCTTTCAAAGCGGTACTGTATTTTATCGTTTTTGATCTCAGGCCCGGTAACGCGGGCGTTGGTGAGTATGGGATATGTGGGTGCGTAAAAGTTCAGCACCGCTTCGGGGCTGAAATTGTCGTTTGGGTCGGACAATTGAATTTCCTGCCCGTTTTCCTTATGTATAAAAATTCTTGGTAATAGCGTAGTACGTAACATATCGAATGAGTTGAGTTTAAAATAAAAGGTTCTTTTTCTGTTCCTGCTTGCGTTCCAGTTCTGCTTTTCGCTTGATGATCTCTGCTTCCCGGTCGGGATATTCCGCAACAGTTGGCAGGATTTCGAGCGCTTCGTCGTATTTGCAGAGGCTTTCGAGTTCGACGATCTTCCGGAGCAGGTCAGTATAGGCCTTGCGCTTTTCAGCGTTATCCGCATCCGCTTGCCCCGCCCCGCCCGAAGTACCATCAGTTTTGGCTTTCGGTGACTTACTTTTATTGTCCTGCACCATTTTCGATTGTTCTTTAGCCTTGGCGAGCCCTTTCAGGTAATCATCCATATTGTGCAGTAGGCCTGAGGTTTGCCTGACCGGGGCTTCGAGCATGCCGAAATAACCATCGTCAAACTCCTGTGCCGTGCCATTTAACACAAAGGGTTTGATGAATTTGGAAGCTGCATCCCCGGTTGCAGTAATAGTGAAATGAGTGGATACGGTGAACCCGCCCTTATCATCGGTCTGGACTACGATGTTCCAAATGCCGGGAACATTGATATCGGCGATATTTTGAAAAAAGTTCGTTTTCATGTGATGGAGTTTTAAATGTTATAGAGTTTTTCGAGATGATTGGCAGACTTGCCGTCAGCTGTAAACAGGAAATCGTTGTTTAAGAAGCTTTCTTCGACGGCAGCATCGCTGCACAGGTAATCGTATTGATTTTCAAGGCTGTTAAAAAGGTGATTGTTCAGCACTTCGCCGACGCTTCGCAGCCATTCTTCTAATTTTTGGAGTTCATCAAAGGTATTGGGGTGCTCTTTACCATTTCCATCAATGACATAGATGCCGAGGTCAACGACGATACCGAACTGCTTTTTCCGGCAGATGATCTGCGGTTCGTCGGGCAACAGGCCTTTAGCAACAAGGTTCATCACCCGATGGTCTATAGCTGCGGGCATCAGGTTAAATTCCTGCTTTGGCGCATAAGTTTTCCATGACTGCTCTTTAATGGCCAACTGCAAACGGGCTATATCAACTATAGCTGAAAAGCAGCTGCCGTCCCCCTGGCAATAAAAGCCACGGAAATTGATGGTTTCTTTCAGCACCCGGATACCCATGTACCCGCAGAGGTTCACAAAATCCTCCAGTTCGCCGTCCCACCATTCGAACCCGAAATTCAGTTCCCGGTTGCTGATCAGCGCCTTTGGTTTAGCTTCCCTGTCAAGTTCAGGGAAGCTGTATAAATTCAATGTGATTGTTTTCATGATTCGTTATTTTCGTCTGCCGGAGGCACAGCGGGGATTGAAGTGATTTCGTCGTTTTTGATACTGATCAGGGCGGGGTTGGCAAAGATGGAATCGAAGATTTCTTTGATTTCCCCGTCAGTAAGGTTCCGGGCGTAAACGGTTTCCCGGTACACCCCGGTGACATCAACGATACCGTCAGACTGGAGCGCCATAGCGACAGGCACGCCTCCAACCCCGGCATCCACCCATAGGCTCAGCCAAAGGTCATTGGCGTATTGCATACCTATAATCAGCGTATCATGTCCGGTCAGTCCGCCGTCCTCCCAATGTTGGTTGATACGTTCATCTTTAAACCATACCCTTGCAACCCGGTTATATTTAAAGGCGACAGATTCCGCCATTTCCTTTGCGAACAGCAAGGGGGACATAGCACCGTGAATGACACCTTTTCGTTGGCTAAGCAGGCTCTGAACTGAAAATTGAATTGGTTCGTTCATGGCTTCGGGATTAAAAAGGTAAATCATCATCGTCAGTACCCGATCCGGCAGCAGCGTTTGCCTTTTCAGGCTTGCCTGTTTCCTGTGTTGCTTTGGCAGCAACCGAAAACAGCTTGATGTTATCGCAGGTGCAAACCAACCTGCCATTGGCTTCACCCGCATTGGTCTTATAAGCCTGTGCTTCGACCCATCCTGAAATTTCAACTACCGCACCTTTGGCGAGGTACTCGGCGATACCCGTATTACGCCAGTAGGCGCAGTTAACAAATGCTGACTTTTCCTTTTTATCACCGTCTTTATTCGTCCATCTCTGGTTGATGGCCACAGTGAAATTAACTACCTGTTTGTCCCCTTTTACCGCTGTTACTTCTGCATTTGCGGTGATTCTTCCTGTGAATAGCATACTTTTAAATGTTTAAATGATGAATAATTATTTGTTTGCTCTTCTTTTGTCGCCCTGTCCTGGTGGATTATTTTTAAAAGAAAAAGGGAAAAAAGAAAGCAATAGGAAGTGCCGGAAGAAAGGGCAAAAGGAAACTGAATAATTGGAGGGGACCCTTTGGGGAGGCAGCCGTTTATGCGGTAGTCTTTTGACGAACCCAACGACAGGTCCGGCAGGATATTAGCTGCGCTTTTTACCCGTTTCGACTAAAAATAAAATGATTAAATTAAATATGCCATTGGAGCCGAAGGCGAAGTGTATTGCCGGAAACGTTCAAAATCAGGATGACGAACGGCGGATATTCCCGATTCGGCCAAGGAGGCGTTACGGATAGCAGCGGCATCCCGCATAGCGGATACAGCGAATAGCCGGGCCAGGCTTAACCAGGAAACGCTCTTGCCCCTTAAAAAAAATAAAAAAATCAACTACGCAAATACACTGCGCAGTATCACTTTTTCTTTGCTGTATTAAAAACATCGAAAGGCGAACAATACCATGAGTGAACCGGGCGTAAAATATTTAAATTCACCTTAATAAACCAGTTATCATGAATAGACGGTTGCTACCGGATCGGGAATAGTAGATATTAAAAAGTTATAGCGAAGCCTGATTTTTTCTTCGCCGAATTTACAGCAAAAGGTATTGATCAAACTTCGATACACTACTAATAGCGATTGGTGATCCGAGCATTTCAAATATTAACCTATAAATTTAAAGACATGAATATTCTTGCTGTGCTTAATCCATTATATAAAGATCTGCTTGCCATTGGCTTTGAAGGTTTGATGTCCAATTCTGACTTTACCCGAATGACCAATACGTTAGATCTTACAGATATTTACGCGGAGGCATTTAACGAGGCGCAAAAAGTGAAGGAAGACGATCCGTTTTCCTGGTTGCCCGGTGTTAGCGAAACTGAAAAAGAGATTTTGGGGCTATTCCTCAATAAGCTATTTTGCAAGCCCTTACCGGAATTCTCAGAATTACTGGTTTGCCTGTTAGAGGCGACGATACCTTTGCTAAACTATGTTCCCGATATTTCAGGTATTGTTAAGGATCTTGCCTCAATGGGCATCGGGAACTCATTTCAGGAAAGAATAACCTCTTCCTGGCAACAGCATGCGGGTGATTACTCGAAAAAGACAACTTACTTTTATCATTTAGTAAGGATCAGAGCACGGAATAACAGTGTGAACGAGCAGCATTACCATCTGTTAAGAAAGGACATCATGAAGCATCATTTGCTTCATGAACTTGTCCCGGATTATATCAGTGAAAACCCCCACATGGATGGTTTTTGGCAGTTCATCAAAGGCCAGGGCGGCTACCGGGAAAGGGAGGCGTTCATTGATGCTACCTTTGAACCCTTGTTAACAGCCAGCCAACAGATTTTAAATGTCACCCAGGAACATCTTTTCACTAAAGCTAACCCGCATGTTGATATGGCCTTCATTAATCAGGATTGGCGAAAAGCGCTCAACAGGCTTAAAGATGATCCGGCGGCAGCCATCACGTCTGCAAGATCATTGGTGGAAACCGTTTGCAAGTATATCCTGGATAAAAGTCTGGTGGAGTATGACGACGGGATGGATCTGCCAAATTTATACAGACTGACGGCAAAACAACTTAACCTGTCCCCCGAAGCACATACTGAGCCGATTTTCAGGCAGATCCTATCTGGCTGTGTCTCCATCGTAACCGGGCTGGGTAGTTTGCGGAATAAGCATAGTGATGCACATGGCAAGCGGATCACCAATGTCAAACCATCGGCCAGGCATGCTGAACTGGCAGTAAATATTTCAGGCTCGGTGTGCAGCTTTTTGTTACAGACCTACGAATTCAGGCGAGAAGAAAACATCGTAGACGTTCATTCATGAATCAGATAAAATAAGACAAAATGGGAACCATCAGGGATCTACAAAATAAATTAAAGAGTTTCAGAGAGGAAATCGAATCGCTGCAAGGCGATACGATGAATCTGACTATAGTTCCCGACGCAAAGGGTATGATAGACCGGCAATGCCCCAACGAGCGTTGCCATGAATTGTTCAAAGTAAACCAGGATGATTGGAGAAACATCGTCAGGGATGAAGAATGTTTCTGCCCGTCCTGCAGAAACAATTCTCCGGCGAAAAATTATTTGCCCGCGGGGCAAAGGTCGGCCTTCATAGAAGATCTTCGCCGGTCCATCATGGATAACTGGAACTACGGCCATGCCATTTTAGGCAATCTTAAAACGCTGAATTCCATGGCTGAATTTGAGGTGGACATACAATGTGAAAAATGTGACGTCCGGTTTTCAGTAATCGGCGCGGCCTATTTCTGCCCGTCCTGCGGTTACAGTTCAGTGTTGCGAAATGCTTATGAAGCGATACAAAAAACCATCCTCACCGCTTCGAGGACCGATGCCATCCGTACTTCATTAGAATTGTCTTTATCCAAAACGGAGGCCGCTATCCTGGTGAAAACCATTCTCGAACAAGCCGTATCAGCATGTATTGGAACTCTTCAGGCATTCAGCGAAATCAGGTACAATATGATTTCTGCTGTACCGGCACCTTTCAACGCTTTCCAAAATCCAGACCGCGCCGATAAACTATGGATGGCTTTGAAGCAACAAAGCTACGAGAGTTGGTTGACACCAAGCGAGCGCCAGACATTGCTGTTGTTTACGCAAAGAAGGCATTTGCTGGAGCATAAAGGCGGTATAGTTGATGCCAAGTATCTGAACGCTACCGGTGATCAAGATTACAAGATTGGCGATAAGCTCGTAATCAGCGAAAAAGACATCATTGATTTAGGCACGGTTATTCAAAAGGTTATCGATTCAATTAATCAGTTATAAGGAATATATGCAAACGGGATCAGTTGACCATAATAACTCTGATGGCATGGAAATGGGTGATGCGAAAGCAATCGGGCATTTTATCAAAAGCTTCGATCAAACTGAGTTGCTGGCGATTTCAGCTGCCTTGCAGTTAGAGGTTCAGAATCACGGAAAAAACACCCGGCTTGAAGAGTTTACCGACGAAATTATCAGGACCGGAGAAACCAACGGGCAACAAACAACTTACAAAGAGATCCAAAAGTTCTTTCAGGAACACCTTTTATTTGACTACATGGAAGATCCTACTGTAAGTTATTTCGTCGAAAATGTTGTTTTTTTCGGAGGTAATTATCGGGTACTACCGGGCATCAATACTGATTCGACTGAAAACCTGAACAACTTGCTTGAAGGTATCTTTATGACAAAGAACGACCTTTCCGTGAACTACAAAGAGAAAGTCCGGCAGGCTGCCCACTTATTGCTGATAATAAGTGAGGCCATGGTCAATACAACCAGCCTGCCCAGGTATAGCATTGAAGAAATTGAAGATGATACGATCCATGTGCCGCAACTTGAAAAGTTTAATGCCCTGATCGGTACT
Organism: Mucilaginibacter celer; assembly: GCF_003576455.2. NCBI lineage: Bacteria > Pseudomonadati > Bacteroidota > Sphingobacteriia > Sphingobacteriales > Sphingobacteriaceae > Mucilaginibacter > Mucilaginibacter celer. Next base: position 2,076,407 of record NZ_CP032869.1, on the reverse strand, counting down.
ATACGTTTTAATAAAAAATGGCTCGGAAAATTATATGCTGAGTTTGAGATCGACGAAGAAACCATCACACATTTTCTGATCACAAAAACTGCGCTTGGCGAACAGCATGACCCGTTTGAGTCGGCTCTTTATTCCAAACCTTTTTTCGATGGTGATGACGAGATTATATGCCTGATACCGGCTACTATCACGAAAGCTATAGCGGATTATATTAAGACATTGGCAAAAGAAATGGATCAGACCGATGAGCTATCTGCCGCATTTTTTAAAAGACAATGGAAAAGGTTTTACCAGTATGCAGATGAAATGGGTTGGGCGCTCACCGATATTAAACCTCCTGCCGGAGAGGACGAAGATAAATTTATTGAAGGAGTCTTTCAGATTGACCTGGATAAATTCGCCTATGTCCAGTTACTCAAAGGGGAGATAGATCCATCTCCTGAAAAAATATTGGCACAGATGAAACCGCATGCTAAAATCGGGGCTTTAACAGACCCATATACGGCCAGGTACGAACAGGTCTCTTCATACCTGAATGCCATGGATGAGAGCCGGCGGATGAAAGTACTGACCCTTTTTATCGGTGCCGGTATCGGCGGAACAATGTATTTCGTTTGGCCGAAGCCCAATGGAGATAATCAAACATTGTTTTTTTCATTCGCCGACTTTGAAAAGATCGTCTTTGAGGGACAACTCGAACCCCTGAGTTTGTGGAAATATGCTAAGGCGGTCGGTCGCGCAGGGAAAACTACCAGATTTGGGCCTGGTAATTCTTCATTGGACAACTATGTTTATTATCAGCAAAACGGAGGCTCTTTATTACCCCGTGACGAAACGCCCGGCTATATGACGATGATGGGTGTTGGCACTGATTACCAGCGACAGATGGTTGCTTTTCGGGATGAACACGCTGCCCGGCTGTATAGAGGTCGTATGCCAAGCGATATCCCCGTAAAGCGGAACAGGGATTATGCCCCTATTTATACTATGCAGGATTATACCCCACAAAACATTCTCCTGATTGAAAGCTATGGAATACCGATCTGGATCATGAATACAGATGCTAAAAGCCGGTTACAAAAGATTGAGATCTCTTTGTACACTGAAGCCGTCGCGTTCTGGCTCTACAAAATGACCAGCCATTTAAAATTCTGCATCAGTTCTCTGCCGAACTTACCGGCCGAAGTGTATTTAGATATCGACCGAATGGTATTTGAAGACCATGATCCGAAAAATTGGTTAGAAAAGCGGCCAGTGCCAGTGCTGATGGAAATGTATGTTGAAGGACAGCGAATAACGATCGAGATCCCATTGGGACTTGGGCCCGCATTAGCAGATGAGGAAAATAACGATGCTGAACGTGCGATTATGGGGACTGTTCTTAAGGGATTCAATATATTATTAAAAAAACATAAAAAAGCTTCAATAACAGAAGATCAAATTGAGCATACCATACGTGAAGTTATGTCGCCCGGTCACGCGAAGATGATCCTTGTTACTAATAGTGATGACAATCCATTCCTGGACAATCGCGGGCTTTCTTTTGAACGCCATATCAATGACGCAGATAAAGCGCTGATAGACGATTACCTTGTGCCCAACCTTGATTTGGAAACGCCCGTACCCGAAAATATTACCGACACGAGAGAAAAAAACTCGCTATGCATGAAAATTGTTAATTCGCTGATAGCCCGCATCAGTAAACTACTTACCGATTTGGATGCTCCTGTGCTACTAAAGCACCTGGTCCTATTGAATGAACACTTGTTGCATGAAGCTGCATCAAACGATCTGCGTCTACCGCATCAGATCGCATGTTACAGCGATTTTCCGACGGCAGTAAAGGACCTTTATAAAAAGAACAGTGAAATTGTGCCAACGGCGTTAGCTGTAAGAGGACTTATCGAATTTATAGCAGCTGCTCCTACCGACGGAAAAAGAACAGTAGATCTTGATACGATGGATGAACTGATTGCTTTAATGTCAGAGACTATTCATTGGGCAAACGTTGCAGATTGCATCGCCCTGGAGCTGAATGACCCTGGGATGGGTCTGTTGCCCTCTGGCAGGATGGGTATGTCTTATGAGTTTTTTCGTGATTACCTTCAACCGTTCAGCCTATCCAAAACTGAACGCGAAGTTTATCATATGATGCAACAGTATGGTAATGATGGAGTTGACGAACATGACCATCAAAACGAACCGGCAAGGTCTTTATACAATGATCCGTTAACCGACAACGCATTTCTTGAAGAATGGGGAATCTCCTTAAGCAATATTTTGCTGATACAGGCAGTTTTAAGACGCATTGGCATGGGCGTTGGATCGTCATTTATGGTCATGAATGAAGAGCAGTTGATAACCGCAATCCAAAACGAACTTATTAATAAAATGCCGGACTCGGAGTTGAAGACCGGATTGACATTGCTTAGCCTGCAAAAACGTCCGGCATTAGGTAAAGCCCCCAAAGTGGATATTTCGGAAGGCTTGACTAGGCTATTCCGTGCGCTTTGGAGTACCGGGTTGTGTAAGCAATTAAGAAGATTGCAATTAATAATCAACAAACTAGTATGGTCAAAATATAATAAAGCTACGCACCCAAATCCTTTCCAACCCGAATGGAGCAGATGTGCGGCAAAAAGGCCAAGTGTTATACTTACGAAAAGGAAGGTTAATAATAAAAGCACAACAACAACCAAATCGGTGATTATTTCGGCAATGATGCCGCTTGCTTTATGTACCCCTTCATATTTTAATAACTTGAATTTTGTTTCGAGGTAATGCTCAACCTGTTTAATGATAGTTTCAGATGTAGTCGTTTTCTCCATTTGCGAACTTTATAGTTGATTGTTACGGCGTTTTTATTTCTTCTTGCAAACCCAGCTAAATATTAATGTATCGATAACAGCCGCTGTCACCGCCTTTTTTATTGCACTACTTCTGTTAAATTTCCATTCCATAGCCAAGCCGTGTACTTTGATAGGATTTGGGAATTGGCCTCAATATCCGAGGCAAATAATTGTAACCGGTATAAATCTGATGAGTTAAGAGTATTGGGATTTTCATAAGGCATTTTACTTATGAGCCCAATTACAATGCCATTTATTTTAAATTAAATAAATTAAATATAAATTAATTAAAACAATAGAAGTATAAATATGTAGAACGCTTTGAAATTAGTGAACGTTGTATAATTGCCACCTTAATAAGCCTTTATCAGTTCAATGAGTTTAACCGTTGCGCCACCTAACTTTGGTTGCACAGCCTTTAATCTACACGATACAGTTTTCGCTTTGAGTTTTACAAGATTATCTGACTATAGTGGCCCGGCTGTTCGGACAAAGCAAATGCTCACTATTTTATATTGATTGATTAGCAGATTGCACATCAAAAAAAAAATTAATAATTCGGTAGCAGCCCATGGCGCACAGCAAATACAATAAGGGCCAAAGAGTTTTGGGCTGCCGGTCTTGTCGATCAGCGATTGGCGGTGGCCTTCTACCGTTCGTTTACTGGTAAACAGACGGCTTGCCACTTCTTCGCTGGTGTAACCGGCCGCCATAAGTTGTAATACCTCCATCTCGCGTTCAGAAAACTCGATATTACCAATATTCCCTGCAGTCAGATTGCCAGGTGACATGATGCGTCCGATAATTTTTTGAGCATGGCCTGAACATAAATACGGCAATTGCCGGGCCGCTTGCCTTACCGCGAAAATGAGTTCTTCCGCGTCGGCAGTTTTAAAAATATAACTTTTAATGCCCGCCTGGAAGGCTTGTTGTATATAGCTTTCCTCTTCGTGCATAGTTAAAAAAATCATCTGCACCAGGGGATATTTTTCGTTAATAACTTTCGCCATTTCCAATCCCCGCATTACGGGCATATTTAAATCCGTAAGCAACACATCTGCCTCCAGCCCCGCATCCAGAAGGTTTAATACGTCCCTTCCGTTTTTACTTTCGCCAACAATTAAAAAATCCTTCTCTTGCTCCAGCAGTTGCCGGAGGCCGCGCCGAACTACATGATGATCATCAGCGATAAGGATTTTTATCATAGGTTAAATAATAATATTGAAAGTTTGTTATCACAATTATATAAGCACTATTGCACGATTTAAGAATATCAGCATAGCTGGTGTATTTCAAAACACCCTGCATTCATAAAAGTTTGAAAATTAAAAAGATATCACAGCGATGCTACCTCTTCGATATCGTTGCTGATGTATTTTTAGGGCTATCGCCAGACTTTTGAACTACTTTTAATAAAGTGATTTGTGATATTAAATTGGGGTTATCATTCCAATTAAATTCACTTAAATAAATATTTCCGTTAGTAATATCTTCAACAAGATCAAGCGGATTGGCAAAACCTGCCATCCCGTGCAGGCCGTAGTTACCCGAGCCGCCCGCCGACTTCACAATATCGTAGATTTGATCTTTATTAAGATCATGCAAAGGTACTTTTGATAAAGCACCAGGTTCTAAAACCATAATATCGCCTCCCCCGCTAAATCTGCATACCAATAGCTTCCCCTTTAAAGCGCCGTTAAATGTGTTACTCTTATATTCAATAACGCCATTTGGCGACTTGTTAAAGCCGAAATCGAAGGCCGGCTTCCGGTAATTGATATCTGTTTTAACAGATTGGCTATACATCGGGTTATCCGTATAGCCCCTGTTAATAACATACTCGCCCCGTAAAGGATTTGGATGCCCGTAGTAGCCCACGTTCCGGGCCGGGTTTATCCTGAATAACCAATCGCGCTGTACGGGAACATTTTGAGTGGATACCACGGTTGGTCCGTTATAAAAAGTGCCATCAGGCCGTCGGGTTCCGTTTACTGAAGCGGGTGAGTTCCCTCCCCCGCCCGATCCGTTGGCAGGTACGTATAACTGACCGTTACTATGCCAAACCATATCATATCCATTACGAATGCCAGAGGCATATATAGTTAAAGGCGAATTAACGCTGTACGGATTGTATGATCCGTCGGCCATGGTAAGTATGGTTGCAGGGGCTGTGTTGATTAGCCTTTGTTTGCTGGTGGTTTTCACATCAAGAGGCAGCTTAATATTAGTCAATTTTGCAACATCCAGCCTAAGGATGGCACCTGCCAGTAGTGTCTCTTCCCGTTGCCATCCCTTATCAAAGTTACCTGCAGAGCTATTGCTTCCCTGCGAAATGTACAAGGCGCCATCCGGCCCGAAGACTAAGCTATTTACCATATGATCGCGGGTGGAACGGGGCAGGTTGATTATTACCTGTTCTTCATTTTCAAGCTCAGGGCCGCTTAACCTCGAAATTTTACCATCAAACATCGGCGCTTCACTCAACCCGGAAGATGAGTATGATACCCACGCCACCAGGTTTTGAGCTGTTGATGCTTTATCGAAAGTTAAACCTATCGCAGTTGATTCGCCCCGTTTTTTAATAAGCGTATTGATAATCTTTAACCCGCTCAACATACCACTGGTGTGGTCAACGTTAAAACGCTCTATCTCCCCATTAATTTTAAGCGCGTAAAGCTTTGCATCCGGGCCAAATAACAATGAGGTATACTTTTTATTTTGAGTGCCGGGCATCGCTATTTTAGTAAATGACGCGTTTATTATATTGCCCGAATCAATAGCGGCACCTCCGGTTGAAAAAGAGCATTCATAAGGAAAAAATGATGCCCCCGAATATGATTTTACGCCGCCTGTTACTATAAATTTATAATTGGAGTTGGCTTCTAATGGCCTGGCCGGCGAAAAACTGATAGCATCGCCGCCGCCGGTACCCTGTACCACTCCGGGTACATTTTCTTCCCGGTTATAGGTAACCTTAAAAAGCCTGACCGTTTTACCGGTAATTGTGGTGTTGTTTGTACCCCCCTTCATCCCAGGTACTGCCGGTACGAAAATATTATTTGCAGCAATATTTATAATGCTTGCCGCGCAACTGCCATTTATGAGATTTGATGAGATAATATAGGGCTTACCATCATTCACAATCCTTAGTTGTACGTTGACAGTGAAAGCCGTAAATCCAGGCGAGGACGCGGTGATGTCCGCATAGTAAATGCCCTCATCCAACTTTTTTGCTTCGGAATAATCTAAAGTATAAACGGAATCGCCACCGACACCAGCCGGCGTAAATGACATCCAATTTTTGGCAGAGCCGGTGTACACCGCCGTTAGTGTATATTTTGTTTTGATATTTTCCGAATTATGCATACCTATAGAAAAGCTGCTGCTGTTAACACCATTTTTCTTAAAAAGCAAACTCTGTTTTTCAGGCACCATATATACATATGGTAACAGGTTAACGGGTTCAATCTGAATATAGCATATTTTAGTATTTATTCCTCCGCCGGCATCAACAGTTAAATAGCCATCATTAACATTAACCGTTACTTCGGATGATTTGAACCGGCCGGGGCTTCGCAGTTTACCCATCGGCGTAAAATCTGAAATTGCCCGTACCCCTTCAATGTTAATACAATCAACTTCGTCGGCTTTGTTAACAGCGCCATCGCCAACTGCAACCATTACTTTGTATACGCCATTTAACACTTTTAATTCCCAGTAGCCTTCGGCTTTTACCCCGTTAAACCTGCCGTATCGCAAACTGCTTATATCGTTGGCCTGCATATGAATAAATGTGGACAGCAAAACATCTTCCGGTTCGGGCCGCGCACGGCCATTTCCTTCCAGGCTCATCGGTTTTCCGGTTTCTTTACTTTTCCAGCCGTACATCAATTCCGCTCCCTGGTACGAGCCCGCATGGCTGGAAAAGGGTTCGCCAATATCCGCAAACCATCCCGAAGGTACCTGGGTACTACCATCCTGAAAGTTTATTTTAATTGATGCCGCATCTGGAACCGATGCTAAAGTAAAAACCCGGTTAAGAATAGCAACATTTTTATTAACAGGATGCGCTATCTGCACAATTCGTTCACTGAAAAATACAAAGAGCAAGGCAGTTGTTAAAAACAAAAGGAACAATAAACACCTCCTTATAAATCTATTAGTTCCATTCATGTAGACAAATTAAATTCCAAATATGATCACGCTTCCGCTTCCGGCCCATTTACATATTAATATCACACTGATACTAACAATAATAACTGTTTGAGGCTTATATTTCAGAAAGGACGAAGATTTGATCATTTTATGAGAAAATGTGTGAAAATGTGTGAAATCTGAACATATTTTGACTGTAAGCCTGCCGCTTCCGGTAGTCGTTACGGGCCACTAATACGCCTTTCATTTTGGGTAAACCAGCCACCTGTAATAAGCGTGAAATTTATTAACTATACAAAACCAGGCTATTTAAGCAACGCCTGCTTCTTCATATGTTCTTCAAAAATCAAGCTTAACTTGCGTTGGTTAAAACAACTCCTGTCTGATAGCTAATAATAAGCTGCACTAACAGGCATATGCAATACCTGTTTAATTATATTAATATTCCTAAAAATGGTAACCTGCGAAACCCTTTTAACGTATAACTAACTTTTATTGGCGCAAACCCTAATACGCCGCGAGGAAAACTACCATAATACTACGATTAAGCCGATGACTGGACGACAAAGAAAACGGATTGTAAATATTATCAGATGCCGTAACAACTTAAAAATGTTGAAGCTTATCCGTTTTGAAAAGGAAAAGATAGATGAGATACAACGGCTGGTAAAAACATCAACTGATCTTGAACTGATCAATTATGTAGAGGGCGAAATTAAAGTTGCCGATGGGTTTAACAAATACCAGGCCATCAAAATTGAACTCGAAGATCTGATGTCGTTAATTGATCAGGCACGTATTGGTATAGAAGATTATCATAAACAGCTCGATGTTTTATTAACCAAACTTAATACAAGCAGTCTGAATAGAAAACAACTTTAATTAAACTTAGGGGTCAATAACATTTGGGTCAGGATCTTTACTACTTCGCCGGGCTTAATTTGTTTCATGCAAATGTTATCATCGCACTCCAGCTTGCCGCATCCGGTACCCCAGTCACAGCTAACTGTTTTTTTTATAAGCGTTACCTGAGATTTGTAAACACTAAACGGGCTCCATACCTGGCTGTTTACCGTTCCGCTAAATAAAACCACTACTCTCCGCCCCAGTAATGCGGCAATGTGAGTAAAACCCGAATCGAGGCCTAAAAACAGCGAGCTTCGTTTTACGATATATACAGACTCTGTTATTGAATACCGGCCAACACATGATATTACATTGGGGATAGTTTTCAGTAAGGCATGTTCCTGTACGGTAATATCCTGGCTTGTGCCAAGCACGTAAACCGGTATAATGAAAGATATATCGCGTATGGTTTTGATAAAATTAGCCATCGGCCACTTCCGGGCCTGTGCGCCTGTACCCAAATGCACAACAATAAATTCCGGCGGAAAAACTTCATCGACTGCCACGTATGGCATGGAATCACTTACCCAATGCTTAGCAAAATCAGGCAAAGGTATTTTAAGGTAGTTAAAAAGCGGGTTGAATAAAGTTGTGATGTGCGCACCATGATTGTATTGAAATACAAGATCTAACAACGGCCCTCCCCCTCCCACATTATAACCTGCAAATAAGCGATGCCGGGTGAAGATTTTAATAAAGAATATATTACGCAGATCGCCCCGGATATCAAATATCAGGTGAGTGGAGACCTTTCTCAATTGCCTTATAAAATCGAGGTATGAGACCGTTTTACCTCTCGCAAAATACGGCGCATCGGCCACAGTTACATGATCTATAAAATCAAGCTGCCGGGCTATAGCGAGATTTTGACTGTTTACCAATAAATTAACCTTATAATTAGAAACACTTTTGAGTGCTTTAATGGCAGGCAGCATCAGGAACAGATCGCCGATGTGGGCAAGCTGTACTATGGTTATTTCCTGAATCGGGCATTGAGGTAACGCTTTTAACCTTCGCCTAAAAAAAAATGCCAGGATCCTATCTATCAACTTTATTTTATTGATAGCCTTTGAAGAAGTGCCCGGATAAAACCGGTATTTTACTTGTTCCATACCGCTTTATAAAATGATAGTTGATTTACCGCACTATACATGCTGCTTATTTCTGATCTTATCGATAAGTAAGGTTGACGAATGCCCTTCGATAAATTGTATAAGCTTCACCTCGCCGCCATATGCCAGCACCTCTTTGCAGCCAACAATATCTTCTACCCTGTAATCGGCCCCTTTTACCAAAATATCCGGTTTTACCTGGGTAATAAGCGATAGTGGATCATCATTATCAAATACAACCACCAGGTCGACATAAAATAATGAAGCCAGTAATGCAGCCCTTGATTGTTGATCGTTAATTGGCCGTTCCGGTCCTTTGATTCTTTTTACAGACAGATCTGAATTTATGCCTACAATCAATCTATCCCCTAAGCGGGCGGCCGCGGCCAAATAGCTAAGATGCCCCCGGTGTACAAGGTCGAACACACCATTGGTAAATACGATTTTGCTTTTGGCACTGCGCCAAAAATTAATCTGTTCGGGTAAAGATAGCACATCACCGATTTTATCAGCGAGTGTTAAATCAAGACTGTCCATAGTTAAACATCAAAAAGATTATCAACGGCTTTGCAAAGAATATGACCAATCAGAATATGCATTTCCTGGATCCTCGCGGTTATATCAGACGGAACTACGATGTTGAGATCGCAGAAATCGTTCATTTTACCGCCATCGCGGCCCGACAGGCCGAGCGTGCGGCAATTGATATTACGTGCAGATTCGAGCGCATTCAAAATACCTTTGCTATTGCCGCTGGTAGAGATCCCCACAAAAAGATCTCCCGGTTTAGCAAAAGCCTTCAGCTGGCGTGAAAATACCTGGTCGTAACCATAATCATTCGCTATCGCGGTTATTGCAGAGGTGTCGGTAGTAAGCGCCAGTCCGGGCAATGGTTGCCGCTCTATTACAAACCTGCCGGTAAGCTCGGCGGCAATGTGTTGGGCATCAGCAGCGCTGCCGCCGTTACCGGCTAAAAATATGCGGCCGCCATTCTTTATTGTTGTTGTAAAAAGTTCGCATCCCGCTTCAATATCGGCAACAATGGTGCTTACCAGTTTTTGTACAGTACGCAGGTGTGCATCAAGTTCTTCAGAGACCATGCAGTTTAATTTTTAAAGTGATAAATAATGAAGGAATTGCGAATTTTAAGCAATAGCGATTTTGCGTTCACCTGCAGCCAGGTGGCTTAAAATTTCTTCGATTGTGGTGGTAGCGCTGCCTAAATGTTTTATAACAATAGCCGCCGCATGGTTTGCCAACGTACATGCATCAGCAAGCGGCAAATTCAACGCTAAAAAATAGGCCATTGTGGCTAATACAGTGTCGCCGGCTCCTGTTACATCAAACACCTCGGTGGCTTCTACGGGCAATGCAATGTGGCTATCCCGGCTTAATACTACCATGCCCTGCTCGGATAATGTTACCACCAGGTTATCAGCATCAGTTTGTTTAAATATAACATCTGCTGCAATGCGGAGTTGATCGATAGTATTGATATGATCAACTTTTGCCGCTTCGGCCAGTTCCTTACGGTTGGGTTTGATAACCGACGCGCCTTTATATTTGGTAAAATCAGCGCCCTTAGGATCCACAAGCACCTTTTTTCCGGCCTGCCTGGCAGCCTTTATAAATCGTTGCGTTAATACTGACGAGAAAACGCCCTTGTTATAATCAGAAAAGATAATAACATCTGCAAAATCGATAAAACGCATTACCTTATTGTAAAGCGATTTTTCAATGGCGCCTGACAGGGAGTTTGTCACCTCTTTATCAAGCCTTAGCATTTGGTGATTACCTACCAGCACTCGGCTTTTAACGGTTGTGGCGCGGCTATTATCTTTGATGATGGAATGGTTACCCCCTCCTTCTTCTAACAATAAGTCCATTAGCTTTGCGCCCATATCATCGCAGCCCGTTATTCCGGCCACATGTACGTTTGCGCCAAGGGCTACGAGATTTTTCAATACGTTTCCGGCACCGCCCAGGGTTGTAGATTCATTGCTGATATTAACCACCGGCACCGGGGCCTCGGGCGATAACCGACTTGCCGTACCATATATATAATGATCAATCATCAGATCACCTATAAGCAAAATATTAGGTTTCACACCTGTCTTGCACAGGTACTGCACTTTATCTGTTAACATAATTTGAGTTTTGTAATGAATTAATAAGCGTTTTCTTCGCCCTTGAAAATATTGATGATGGTCATGTAAATGATTTTAAAATCAAGCCACATCGACCAATGCTCCAGATACCATACATCATGTACAATCCTTTTTTGCATCAGTTCAGCTTCTTTTGTTTCACCGCGAAAACCATTCACCTGTGCCCAGCCGGTAATTCCCGATTTAAGGAAATGCCGCACCATATACTGGTTAATAAACTGGCTGTATTCCTTGGTCATGTTTAGGGGATGCGGCCGTGGGCCGATCACGCTCATGTCGCCCAAAAAAACATTTAAAAACTGGGGTAATTCGTCAAGACTTGTTTTGCGTAAAAAGGCACCGATTTTGGTTATACGGTCATCATCTTTGGTAGCCTGCCTGTCGGTATCATTGTTAACCTTCATACTCCTGAACTTGTAACAAACAAAATTCGTATTGTCTTTACCGGTTCTTAACTGCTTAAACAGTACCGGCCCGCGGCTTTGCAATTTGATGAGAATAGCGATTAAAGGATAAAGCCAGCTAAGTATGAATACAATTACCAGTGAACTGAAAACAACATCAAATAACCTTTTCTTAAACCTGTTCTCAATCTCATCCAAAGGCTCATTACGGTGACTGAGTACAGCAAAATCACCAAGATAAGTTAATTGTAACGCGCCCGAAAAAGATGTTGACATATCGGGCACCAGCTTTAGCCGCAAACAATGCTTATCCGCTTCGCGCTGGAGGCGGTCAAATTCATTTATCCTGTTGGGGGAAAGGGATACATAAACATCCTTAATACCTTTAGCCGAGGCCGACGAGATCTGGTCAGTAACAGCGGGCAATATATTGCCCGAACTGTCGAGAAACGAGTTGTTTTCACTATCTAAAAAGCCCTCAAAATTAAAATGCGAGTCGCTGTTCTGAAAAAAGCCGGCGAGCCTTAACCCCATCGAATTTAAACCGATAACGGCAACAGGCCTTGCAATTTTAAAATGCTTTTTAAGGCTTTTTTCAAATGTAGAACCGACCAGGCGGCTCAGGATAAGGCCCGAAAACATGGTGAGATAAAAGCCTAATAACAAACCAACTGAAAGATGATGAGCCGACAGGAATACATACGAAAAGAAAAGCAATGTATACAAAGCGAAGCTTTTAATGGTTACCCGGTAAATATCTTCTGTTTTGTGCATGGCCTTGCCGGTATACAAACCGAAGGCGAGCGCGGCCAGTAACCACAGGTAATTTGCAACCATTTGCGTACTTGCATCGCCGATACTTTTGGGGTACAAAATGTAGTTTAAAATAAAAAAACTTAAATTAAGTACTACAATATCGGTAACCGACATGATAAAATAAATAACGTATAGGTATCGTGTTTTCATAAATGGTGGAATTATTTTAATAATAATGCAATTTTAGAGCGCCAGATACTATGCGTACTCAGCTGCATTTAACCTTTATGATAAATTTACGTAGCCGGATTGATGAATGAACTGCTTAAACCGGGCTTGGTACTTTATTGTGTAATAACGGAAGCCCATTTTACACAAAATGCACAATTAAACGGTTTGTTGTTTAAACTCATTGACAACCTGCCGGCCGATGCTGTTGTAATAAAAACCGTGTTCTTCCATTTTTTGCAGATCATATAAATTACGCCCGTCAAAAATGACTTTGTCTTTCATGTTTAATTTGATCGTATCAAAATCGGGGTTTCTGAATGCGCTCCACTCGGTTAAAATGAGTAAAGCGTCGGTACCAACTAACGCCTCGTACAAATCATTGGCATACAGAATACTATCCGCCAACTGACTTTTAACATTATTTATCGCTTCCGGATCATAAGCAACAACTACAGCGCCGGCTTTTAACAATTCGTCGATGATATACAAAGCCGGAGCTTCGCGGATATCGTCTGTTTCGGGTTTGAAAGCCAGGCCCCATAAGGCGAACCTTTTTCCTTCGAGGTTGCCGTTATAGTATTTTTTTAATTTTTCGACCAGTATTTTCTTTTGGATTTCGTTTACGCTCATTACGGAGTTGAGGATCCTGAAATCATAATTATTTTCGTCGGCCGCCTTAGCCAATGCCTGTACATCTTTTGGAAAACAGCTTCCGCCGTAGCCTATCCCCGGAAAAAGAAACCGCTTACCTATACGCTCATCCGATCCAACACCAAGCCGTACCATATCCACGTCGGCTCCAACCAGTTCGCACAGATTTGCTATTTCATTCATAAAAGAGATTTTGGTGGCCAAAAATGAATTGGCAGCATACTTTGTCAGCTCGGCCGACCGTTCGTCCATAAAAATAATAGGGTTACCTTGCCTAACATAAGGTGAATAGAGATCAGCCATGAGCTTGCGGGCGCGTTGGTCTGTGGTACCTACAACAACGCGGTCGGGTTTCATGAAATCTTCAACTGCTACACCCTCACGCAAAAACTCGGGGTTAGATACTACGGCAACCTCCACATCTGTATACTTTTCAAAAACCGCTTTTACTTTATCGGCAGTACCAACAGGCACGGTAGATTTTGTTACAATCACCTTGTACGAACTGATGAGGCAGGCAATGTCCTTAGCGGCACCCAACACGTAGCTCAGATCGGCGGAGCCATCACCGCCCGGAGGGGTTGGCAGCGCTAAAAAAATAATGCTGGCATTTTGGATAGCCCCCGCCAGATCGGTGGTAAATAATAACCGTTCATTGTTGATATTGCGGTGAAACAGCTGCTCCAGCCCGGGTTCGTAAATTGGCAGCTTACCCTGCTGCATCATTTTTACTTTTTGCTCGTTAATGTCAACACAGGTTACATGATTACCTGTTTCTGAAAGGCACGTGCCTGTAACAAGGCCTACATAGCCGGTTCCGATAATTGCAATTTCCATAAGATTTTAGTGATTTATATTATTAGGTGAATAAAAATTCGTTTAGCTCCTGCGCGCGCTGCGGCCAATGCTTACCATGAATTTTTCGCGGGCAGTAATTACAGAGAGGTAGTACCTGATATAAAAAACAAATACCATTTGCATAATGTGCATGCCTTTTCCTTTTGTCGCTATCAGTTTGATACTGCGTACCGGAGGCCTCAGATCGTACACCAATCTCAGCATTGGCTTCAGCTTATCACCGGGCGGAGGCGTATCAAGGCCGGCCTGTCCGCCGCCAACCCGTTTTGCTTTCTTTATCAGTTCGGCCATGGTGTGCCGCGCCGGGTGATTAACTACCACATCATCGGCATATTTTATTTTAAAACCAGCATCACGCGCCCTTACAGACCATTCATAGTCACCTCCCGACATCAGATCCTCCTTAAATAAACCAACCGTATCAAACGCCAACCTGTAGCTGAACATATTACCTGTTACACTTGTACCATCCTGGTTAACATACAGGTCCTGGTTAAAGGCGTAAACTTTTTCATATAATTCGGCACCGGTAAGTTTTTTTGAATGGTAGTATAAATTGATCCGGCCTGCCAGTCTTGTACATTCAATATCTGCTTCCAGAAACCTTACCGCGTTTGCTATCCATTCCCGCTCGGGGATACAATCCGAATCCGTAAATGCTAAAATCTCTCCTGTTGATAGGGCTATACCTGTATTACGCGCGGCATACGACCCAGGCTTACCCTCTGTGATCACTTTACAATTTGAGGGCAAAAAATAATTTGCCGGAACTTTATCGGCAGTGTAATTATTAACGATAATAATTTCAAAAAAAGCCTGGTTGTAGCTTTGCTCGTTAAGTGCACTTATACATAAAGCTAATCGGTTCCAGTCTTTATAAGTGGGTATAATTACTGATATAAATTTGTTGCTCATTATTGACAGGGGATAAATGATTTGGATTTTATAGCCGCGACAAGCGCTTCAGCAGCGATCTGCTTTTCTGTTTAAATTTGCTGAGCCAGTTTACCTTGGGAGCGTGCCGCATGATGACATCCGTTACATCATCCGGGATAAATGGATACATTCTCATGGCTTCGGCGTAGATATAATTATCTATTGCTTGCGAAAGCATGGGCGTAAGCCTGTTGCAGGCAATTAAATACTGCTTAATACTGGTTCTCAAATCAATGCGCCTGTTAAAAATACCTGCGAGTTTTTTACTATCCGTGCTTTTGGATACAGAATCTCCTGAAAAATATATTATGGTATTGAAGGCTTTATCCGCAGCTATCTTCGCTCCGTTTTTCAATAACCTGAAAAGCAGGTGATACTCCTGCGATGAGGTTTGAGATTCGTCCCAGCCGCTTACTTTTAGTAATGTGTTCCTGCGCCAAAGATTGGAACTGGTAATACCGAGATTGGATGAGATCAACCCGCGCCATACATTGTTATCTGTATGTCGCCATATCTCTTTGATATTGCCATTTGTATTGTACCTGAGCAAGCTTCCACCAATTACAACATCTGCCTGTTTTTTTAACGCTATAGTAAATTGCTGGAGAAGTTTATCGGGAAGTAATTCATCGTCCGCATCCAGAAACTGGATCCATTCGCCGCGTGCTATATTTAATCCGGCGTTTCGGGCAGCAGGTGCGCCCGGCTTTAGCTCATTGCAAATGAAAACTTTATCAGGGTATTTCATTTCATAGCCTTCTAATAATTGCCAGGTGCCATCGGTCGAGTTGTTGTTCACCAGTATCAATTCTGTATCGTGATAGCTTTGGCTTAATACACTTTGAACAGCCCTAGGCAGGCAATCCTCAGAATTATAACAGGGGATTATAACAGATATCATATTAGCGGTTATGTTGACGGTTTAAAAGGGTTTGAACAAGTGATTTTAACATGTTGCCTATCATGAGGTAAATAACAGCGCAATAAATAAGACTGATAGTGATACCTGTTATAATATAGTTAACACCTAACGTATTGAATACGATAGCAACAGTAAGCGATAATGCCGATGCCGCGAGCGGCGGTTTGATCTCATTAAAAAACTCGCTGATAGTGATCTTTACCGGGATGAGGTATTTGAAAGTATATTGCGCTACAATAACTACAATTACTTTATTGAGCAGGATTGCCCAGGCCGCGCCGGCTATGCCATAAAAATAGATCCCTACGGCCAATGATGGTAAAAATATTGCAGCCTTTAATATCTGCTGCTTCATTTCAAGGCCCGGTTTACCTAACCCCCGTATCAACGAGGTATTACCGCTTACCAGAATGTGGAACATTACGCTTACTGATAGTATTTGCAGCGGCATAACTGTACCCTGCCATTTTGTTCCAAATACGCTTACCACAAAGGGGCCACCCTCCGCAACAAAAAATATCATCACAGGAAAAACAAACAGGCAGTTAAATAAAACCACTTTTAAATAATAACGCTTCAGGGATACGATATCGTCCTGCTTTTTGCCGTAGATGGGGTACATTACATTATTAATGACGGCCATCAGCCTCCCTCTAAAGGTATCTGTAAGTACAAATGCCAGGGTATAAACACCCAAAGGGGTAGCACCGAGCAGTTTGCCTATTAAAAGATAATCGAGGTTATTGTACAGGTAGTTTAAAATATTCGATCCGGTTGTATAAGCGCCAAAACCAAAAACATCTTTAAAAGCCTGCTTCTGGAAAATAAACATCGGTTTCCAGCCGGTGGCTTTAAAAAACATAGGCATCTCAAAAAAAACATTGCCTACCACATTAAAAACCAGGGCCCATACGCCCGCGCCTCTAAAAGCCATGATCACCGCGATAATGCCAACCGTTATGTTGGATGTATTATCGATAAAAGCCAGTTTTTTAAAGTTCATCTGCCTTGTAAGCTGGGCCCGGTGTACCAGGTTTACCGGGCTGAATAGTATGCCTATGCTTAAAACGGGAATAATGGATTGCAAAACCGGTTTGTTGTAAAACCAGCTTGCCAGCGGTGCTATCCCGAAACTCATAATAAGGTAGAGTACTATAGACCATGCTACACCTGTCCAAAATGCGGTATGATAATGTGCTTTGCTTAGCTGGGTATCTTTGCGTTGCACAAGTGCCGCCCCGATACCAAGATCATTCAACACCTGTACAAAACCGGTAAATACGGTAGCCATCCCAACAACTCCAAACTCCGACGGGAACAGCAATTTGGCCAATACAAGTTTTAGTATAAAATTGAACGATTGATTTATGACGAGTTGAATAAGGTTCCAGAAGATACCAGAGGCTACAAGCTTTTTATCTGTGCTTTCCGGCGTTCGGGTAACTATGTTATCCATAGGTTTCAGTTAATTAAAGTTTTTGATTTTTATTTCAATACCGGGGGTTATTGCCGGTTCAGAAACCGGTATTTGAGCAGGGAGTAACCGCCTGTAAAGTTTTAAGTGATTATCGATATATGCTGTTGATGAAAACTTTTCGGCCTGTTTACGGCAGCTTTGCTTTTTTATAGCTATTTGAGCTTCGTTATCAATAATTTGGGTAATAAGATTTGATAGATTACCGTGCTTTGGCGTGAACATCCACGATGTGGCCGGATTATAAAGCTCTTTTAAACCTCCCGTATCAGCCTGGCAAACCGGCACGGAGTAAGACAGCGACTCGATAACCGTACGGCCAAAAGGCTCGTTCCATAGCGCCGGTACAATCAGGATATCAATGGCGGGGTAAAAATCCTGAGGTTTTACAACGTTCAAAAACACATGCTCTATGCCTTCAAGTTTGATCTTTAGCTCATCAATAAAGTCAGATTCTCCCTTCCCGGCAAAAAGTACTTTGATCCGGGATCGATGGTAATCGCCGAGGCTGGCAAGTTCACCGGCAAGGTAGGCTACGCCTTTATCGTCCGCTATTCGCCCGATATAACCTAAACAAATTTTACCTTCTGCATGATCTGCCCTGTTTGGTTGTGCGGGCAGGGTTACACCGTTGTAGATGAGAGAGGAGTTTTGGTGTTGTTTAAACGCAGGTTTATGCCTGTCAAGTATAAAATTACTTATCCCTATAAAATGATCAGGCAGCGTTATAAACCTGCTTTTTAAGCTATGCGTTATTTTGCATGGAGCGCATAGCTTTTTACAATTGCCGCCGTTATACAAGCTACACTTATGGCAAAGCAGATAATAATCGCGTGTGGTATGTATTAAGGGTATCTTGTAATTTTTTATTGCTACCCATATAAAAGGCGAAAAGCCCTGTATAGTATTGGTATGCACAACATCCGGCTTTATTTTACCAAGCAACCTGCTAATGGTTAAATGATAAAAAACATTACAGGAATCTACCAGGTGCCATAACACCTTTAATGCAGGGTGTCGGTTGCGGGTGCCTGCAATTGAAAAGACATTTCTTTGCTTTAGGCTAACAACTACTACCCCGCTAACGCGATATACTTTATTCGCGTTCCCGGTAACTAAAACGTAAACTTTGTTCCCGGCCTTTACAAGGCCTTCCGCAAGCATTTGCACCGATATTTCAGCCCCTCCAACAAATGACGGATAGTAAAAGCTGCTGATCAATAAGATGGTCACGCTATAACTTTTAGTTTGGGAACGTTAGGTTGCGCTACCTCAGTTATTCCTTTACGCTCTAAATATTTACCTATTACAAAAGATCTTATCTTTTCAATAAAACCCTGTTCGTCAAATGATTCGGCATGCCTGCGTATAAAATCCGGGTCAAATTCAAGCTTTTCGAAGGTTGCAATCGCCTGTTTTAGATCCTGTTTGGTTTGGTGGTCAAAAAAAACAGCGGTTGCTTTTGATGCCTTGCCGGTGTATGGGATCATTGTGTCAAGCACCCCGCCCTTACCGTATGCAATTACCGGTCGGCCAGAGGCATTCGCTTCAAGGGGAGTAATTCCATAGTCTTCCAGCTGTGGAAATATAAAGGCTATACAGTTGGCATACAAGCGTGCCAGATCCCCTGCTCCCAAGCCGCTTAAAAACGTTATATTTTTGCCTGCAATAAGTTTCAGCTGTTTCATCCTTGAGCCCTTCCCAACAATCACCAGCTTTTTATCGGGCATATCGTTAAAGGCTTCAATAACCAGGTCAACATGTTTGTAAGTTTCAAACCGGGATACAACCAGGTAATAATCGCCAACGGTTGAGGCAACATAAAAGTTTCCGCATTTTACCGGCGGGTTAATTATCGCAATTTTATTTTTAGGCTGATAAGCAGCCTCGATGCGCCCTACTACTTCCCTGGCATTGGTAATAAACCAGTCTGAGCGCTGGGCATACTTTTTATCGATATCTTTTAAAATGCTTATTACTTTTGACAATGCCAGCTTTTTAATGAGCCCGGCAGATTGCACATACTCATAAGAATCCGCGCTCCAAACCAACCTGAATGGATTATGGCAATAAGTAATTACAAGCGCGCCAGGAGATACTTTAATATATTTGGCACAATGGGTTGTTGATTGTAAAATAACCTCGTACTCCGTTAAATCCATTTGCTGCATAGCCGAGACACCCAGCGGGAAATAGTACCGTTTCATAGCGGCTTCCGATTTTACAAACCGGCCAAACCAGCTAACCCTTACATCGATATTTCGAAATTCCGGATAGGTGTTTCCAGCGTCATAGGCAAGCGTATAAATTGGCACTTCCGGAAACGCGCGGCAAAAACTTAGCGCAACTTGTTCCGCGCCGCCTTTGCGTACAAGGTCATCATGTACAATAGCTATTTTCATAAGGTAAGTATTTAAATTTAAAAGAGAGAGAAGGGTTTATTGCACCTGGCTATCCTTCAGCGCCGATTGTATAGCGGCGATAACAGATTCAACCGAAGCCGGATCAAAAAATGTAGCCTTATTGCCTACAAGGTTTCTGAAAGTTTTGGTATCTGAAAGCACCAGTCTGCAAAGCCACCGTTGTGCTTTAATAATTGTAAGCCTAGAAATCTCTGTAAGTGAACAGTTAATAAATCCCAATGCTTTGGTGTACAAATAATTGAGCAGCTCAGCATCACTACTACTCACTACTGTTACGTTTCGGGATCTACGCAGCTTTTCAAGGCTAATAACATCGGTTTGATTGCCGGCCGCGACAATTAAACTAACATGTTTTAAAAAAGAAGATGCAAAAGCACTTAAAACTACATCGATGTTTTTATGCTGATCGGATGTATATTTTAGTAAAAAATAGTTTTCCTTCTCCTCATTCAGTTCTTCCGGCTCCTGCGGATGGTCGTCAATATCAGACTTTCTGTGAACCACTGAAATTTTAAAACCGGCAGGTTTTGGTTCATCTTCGTAAGTAATCATATTTTCATAAATAATGGGCTTACTAAAAGTCAGTGAGTTATCAGTGCGGTATAATTAATTTGTAGGGTTTATTTTCCGGATACGGCTTGTTTAAAGCCATTATAAGCATCTTTCTTT
Organism: Mucilaginibacter celer; assembly: GCF_003576455.2. NCBI lineage: Bacteria > Pseudomonadati > Bacteroidota > Sphingobacteriia > Sphingobacteriales > Sphingobacteriaceae > Mucilaginibacter > Mucilaginibacter celer. Next base: position 2,055,893 of record NZ_CP032869.1, on the reverse strand, counting down.
TGATAATTACCCGCCGTGTCTTTATACATTATACCGTAACAACCTTCGTCGGGATAACGCGCTTTCAATGCGGGCTGATCAAATAGCTCATAAACAAAAAAGCCTTTTATAATACCCTTTTCACTTAATTTTGAAATATTGCGGGTTATGTAGTCATTTTGGGTGGCAAAATCTACTTTGGTCGTTCCCCTGAAATAATTAAACTCAGTTATCCAAACCGGCTTGTTAAACCGTGTTGTGATGGATGTCAAAACATCAGCAAATGGCTGTTTTTGATGAGCGATATCCCCCATGTTCGAATACCAATGGCAGCCTATTATATCATAATTTACATGATTATCCTGCAGCAGTTTCAGATAATAAAAGTGCGTATAACTCACCGACAGCGTTACCAATAAACCCGGTTTTACAGCTTTCACTCCGTCAATAAACCCTTTTATGGCGTTTATAAAACGGGAAGCTTTTATTGTATCATACTCTGGGAAGCCGCCGGTTCGTTTACCACGGTATCTGATTTTATTATCCACTTCGTTGTTCACTTCAATTACAGAAAGTAAACTGCCATATTTTATACCGAAATTGTATCCCTGGCTATACCCTTTGTTATAATTATCAGTAGCAGTAGTACCTTTCAGGCCGCTTTGCATCAGTGCCGGTAGGGCTGCGATATTTCTGGCCTTCAACCTGGCAAGTAATTGTAAAAAAGCGCTTTCTTTTTTAACGTTACCCTCCGCGTCCAGCAATACATCAAAGCGGTAGCTGTTTACGCCAAGATCGGTCAACGCGGATATTTGCTGATCAATATTGTTGCTGTAATCCCGCTGCGTTAAGGGGTGCCCGTTTATTCCCCAAACAAAATTTTTACTTTGGGCCATAACGCCCGTAGTATACGCGTTCATAGCCAAAGCGATTATCAACCAAAGAGATCGCCTAAACATGCGCAGCGTATTTATGGGCTGATATTTTCAGCTTATCGTCGGTGATCAGCAAGTTTCTGTATTCAACAGCGTCAGTCTTTCTTTGCAGTACGAATCCCATTGCTATAAATATCCACAATGAAGGATACGCGAATTCAGGTACCGATACCATCATGATCAAATAAACGATGACCAAACCGAGGCTGTAGCAGGTAGACAAAATTGGCACGCTGATTTTAAGCCAGATATTTCGCAACACAAACCAGGTGAAAATCAAAAAGCCAGCGATGCCATTATTGGGCAGCAGTGTCGAGAAGAAATCTGTAGAGCGCACGTAACCGAAACCTACCCCGAAAAACTGGCTGAAACCGTTAAGCCCCGACCAGAATTCTATTTGATTTTCGAAACTCCGGCCCCTATCCCGGGATGACACACTGTTTCCTTCAAGCTTGCCTCCGAAAATAAAGTTGTACAAACTATCTGCAAGGTGTTGAAAAACATTTAGCTGCAAGGCAAGGCATACTATAACTACAGCGATACCCAGATAATACAGTATGTGCAACTGGCGCTTGTATACAAACCAGTAGCACATAAATAATATAATAAAGAAATAAGCCGTGGTTGAAAACGTAAGTAAAAGGCAGCCTAAAAGCAGGTACATATCAAAGCGCCTTTTGAGGGCGAAGGTTATTACCCAAAACGGGAATACGGTAAACACAAACATCGAGGGTTCGCCGGTATAACCTTTAAGGCGCATAAGGCTTAAGCCACCGAGGTTAAATGTTTGAAAAAGCGATGCGGACTTGTCGCCATAACCAACTGTTCGGTTCACCATAAAATCGCCGTTGATGCCCGTAGCCGCGTAAAGCAGAAATTCGTAAAGTGCGTAGAAGCAAAGTAACCGCAATCCCCAGTAAATGTAATCGATCACCGAATTGTTAGAAAAGTACTTCACGTATCCATAGATCACAAAGCCCGCGATTAAAGATAAAGATTGAGTGATATGGCTTGCCCGGTAAAACGTTACGGTAAATTGCTGCCTGTTTATCAGCTTAAGATCGCTGGTGAGTTTAAGGTTGGTAACCAGGTTAATTAGCTGCGAACTGATACTTAATAAAATAATGATGCAAAAAAAGCCAGTAAGGTCCCCGTAAAACAACCGCTTTTCCTCCTTTAATGGCGATAACGGGATAACGAAAAACAGCAAACCCGCCAGCACAGTTATGATGGTTGTACCGGGAATTGAAGGTGCCAGCACAAATGCCGTTATCGGGAAAAACAGCATCAATATATTTACATAACGCTTTACAAAGGAATGCTGCGAATTGAATGTATAGGGCGAAGCCGGTATAGAGATCATGTAATTAATCAAATTGGTGGTAAAAAAAGATCAGCTGCCATAGCCAACGCCATAACCATAGCCAAAATACCCGGATTTAGAAAAGTTAACATCGTTGATCACGAGGTACAGGTTATCTACGTTGTCTTTATTTTTTATTTCATTGATGATCTCGATCTGGGCTTTATTGGTATAATTGTGCCTGCATACATACATGGTAAGATCAACGTATTTTTGAATAACAAGCGCGTCAGACACCAGGCCTACGGGCGAGCTATCGATAATTACATAATCAAATTCTGAGCGTAGCCGATCTATCAGGTAGCCCAGTTTATCATCCAGCAGTAATTCACCGGCATTTATCATTACCGGTCCTGATGGAACTACAAAACAATTTTCGTGAATATTGCCCGGTTTGATAATATCGGCTATAGGCACATCGTCCAGCACATAATTTGAAAAGCCTACCTGGTTATCAACCCCCAATCTTTGCGATAATTTGGGTTTGCGCAAATCAAGCTCCACTAAAACCACCCGCTTACCTGTCATTGCAAGCGTGTTGCCAAGGTTTCGGGTTAAAAAGGTTTTCCCTTCTCCGTTAACACTTGATGTTATCATGATCACAGCTGAACGCTTGTCCTCAAGTATATTGCGCAGTTTGGTGCGCAGGGTGCGGAGGCTTTCCGTTACCTGCGAACGTAAAACGAGATGCGATTTAGATCTTGTTTTGTATGACTGGTGGCCTATTTTTCCAATGATGGTCACATCTGTAAATTGCTCAATATCATTTTCCGAGCTTATCCGGCTCTGCATCATTTTTTTAGAGTTTATTACTCCAAATGGGACTAAAAAACCTAGGAAGACGGACATCAGGTAAATAAGCGGCTTAATTGGTTTCGCAGGTTCCTTTGAACTTTTAGCGCTGTCGACGATCCGCGAATAAGGCATGCTTGACGCTTTAGCCATCGAGGTTTCTTCGCGTTTTTGAAGCAGGTAAACATATAATTGCTGTTTAAGGTCCTGCTGGCGCGAAAAATCCATAATGCTGCGCTGCTTACCCGGTACGCCTTTAATAATGTTGTTCAATATATTATTTTGCCGGCCAATACCGCTGCTGCTAAGCTGCATTTCGCTTTCATAGCTATCTATACTTTGCAACAGGTTACGCCGCGCCAGATGAATTTGCTGATCGAGATTGACGATATCGGGGTGGGTTTCGGTGTATGACAGGCGCTGCTTTGCCCTTTGATTAAGCAAATCATTGTACTGCGCCAGGCTGGCTGAAAATGATGCCGTTTGAATGTTAAGCGAACTGGGAATAACCTGCGTATTATCAGGGCTGTTAAGTCGCTTTTTAAGGCTGTTAATGATAGACAGTTGAATTTTCTGCTGCTCGTAGCGATTATTATAATCGCTCGCGTTATTAACTAACAGCTTCGATTGCTCGTCAATATCAGTAATATTATTGGAGCTCCTGTAGCTTTGGTAGTTTTTTTCAATATCGGTAAGTTCGCCCCCCACCACTGCCAGCCGGGTATTAATAAAATTAATGGTACTATCTATCACTTCTTTTTTGTTCCGAATATTATCTGCAAGGTATTGGGTCATTAATGCCTGCAAAATAAGCTCCCCCTTTTTTGAGTTGGGATAGTAAAATGTTAGCCCTACGGTTGTGGTGGCTTTATCGGTAAATTCGGCATCATAACTTTTAAGCAGGGTTGTTACGGCATCGTCTTCAGATACAATTTGAGTAGAATACTCCTGGGATGACATGGTTTTACCTGCCACCCTCGCAAAAACAATATCATATTGTGGTAAAACAACCTTCTGATCAAAATCAACACTCCTGCTGATCCCTTCATCGGTGTTTTCAATATGAATTTTGTTATTGGCGGCTAAATGTACAACGTATTCACGCCTCTTAACCGAATCGACTTTGGTATTGATAACGTTGATCCCGAAAGGCGCTTCGTCGTAAATCTCTGTCGAGGTAAGACCGCTGCCGGATAGCAAACGGATATTTAAATGAAATTTTTGCACCACTTCCGTCATCAGGGTTCGCGATCTTAGTACATCCCCTTCGTTTTTGATCACCTCATCCATATTTAACGCGGAGGTGGCCCCGCCGTTGGCAAAAGCAGATGACGCGTCGTTATTGTTTGGCTGTTGTTGCAACAGCAAAGTGCTGCTTACCAGGTATTGTTTTGTTGAAAACTGATTGTACACATACGCCAGGCCGATAAACAATATCAACCCGAGTATAAAAAAGTACCAGTAGTTTTTTAGCTGTAACAAAAGGTTTTTTGCGTACATATCAATTAAATTAATTTCCGAATACGTTTGGTTTGATCTGATATTTAGAGGTAACGCTTAGCCAGTACAACGGCGGTAAACACTGTTGCGATAACCGTTATATATTTAATGAAATTGTTGTCGTTGTTAAGCGTTTTTGTAGGTAACGGCTCTACATATATAACGTCGTTCTGCCTCAGGTAGAAATAAGGAGAATTAAGCACTTCTTTCTTTGTAAGATCTAATTTCACCGTAAACGCTTTTTGATCTGTAGTTTTACGAATGAGTAATATGTTTGTACGGCGGCCATAGGTGGTTAAATCGCCGGCGTAGCCTATAGCATCCAGAACAGATACCTGCTCATTTGGTAAAACGTACGATGCAGGGTGATTCACTTCGCCGATTACAGTTATTTTGAAGTTAGAAAACCTGACATCAACAACCGGGTTGTTGAAAAAGTTAAGCGCCTGTTTCCTTACAACTTCCCGCGCCTGGAGTGTTGTGAGGCCGGCCAGTTTTACGCTACCGAGTACCGGGATATCCACCCCGCCTTCCTTGTTAATGCGGTAACCGGTAAGCGGATTGGCTGAACCTGATTGCGAACTGCTGCTGTTTACATAAATACCGTTTCGGCTGTTGATGCTGGCGGTAGCGCTCGGATCAGTTGTATTAACGTTAATAGATAAAATGTCGTCGGGCTGGATCACAGGATCCATGTAGGAAGCGATAGACACAGGCACCGCTCTGTCTGTTTCCTGCACATCCTGAAAATATTTCAGTTTTCTTGTACCCGAGCATGATCCTAATGCGAGGGTTAAATACATTGTCAAAATGCAAAGCACCGGAAAGCATGATGTTTTTTTCATGTTTACAAAAAATGAATAAGTGGGTTAATTAGTTGCGCCTGACTGTTTTATGATGGCTTTTAACTTGCCCGGGCCGGGCAAATTTTAAAGCTTCGCCATTTCGCTTACAAGGCAAATACTTTTTGTTAAAATTATCAGCGTTTAAAACTTTATGGGGTTTAGGCCATAATGTTTTTATTAAACTTTAACAAATATTGCCAAAATACTAACTAAAACGCCTTCATTTTCGTGTATGATACCTTATTGTGAAACATGAGCAATGATGTGTGAAAGTGCCGCTGTTGCCGTTTATTGCACCATTAATTTTGAATAAAGGTTGCCGCTTAAAGCGGTAGTGTTAATGATATAAATACCCCTGGACAGCCTGTTGTTCAGATTGATCAATACGCCTGCCGATCCGTTTTGATCGGTTACAAAACGCTGCGATTGCAGGAGCTTGCCTGCCATATTAGATATATGTAATTCAACCTGCTCGTTTTTGGCGAAGTTTGTAGCATTCACGAAAAAATTACTGCCCGAATTAGGGTTTGGATACACTATTATTTTCCTTTTTTCTGTTTGGGGCAAATCGTTTATAACCGCTGTAGAAAATAACGCCGGCGCGGATGTATCTATTTTAAAAATTTCCATACCTGCCAATGCCACGCGGTTAGCAGTTGGGTTAAATTTGATATTCATTACGCCATCATTTACAGTTGCCGTAAAGTCCTTTACAAGCGCGGCCCGGTAACCAACTTCTTTATAAATATCAAAATTTGGAAGCACCTGCTGGTTCTCTATCGATATGCTGAAAATGCGAGGTCCGGCCATCGTCCAATAATTTTCAACAAAATGCATCCGGACTGAGTAAGTTCCATTGGCAATCGGTATTTCGTAACGTGTTTCTGCAAGATCGGCAGCAGCCGACAAATATGTCCGGTATAAGGAATCGATGTCTGAAGCCATGATGTCCGTTGGTACCACCTGGGTATCCAGTTTGATGGAACCTTTCCGGTAGTTTTTATCAGCCTCAAATACCTGGTTACCGATGGTTAAATTCACATCAGAGCCCCCTTTAATACGCTTTACAACGTTAACGGTACTCATACTGCTGTTGCCAATGCTGTAAAGCGGAATCCTTAAGGGCGATGCCGCGCTGGCATAATTGATAAGTAAGGCAGCGTTTTTTATCCCGACAGAGGTTGGCGTGAATTTAACGGTGACTGTGGTTGTGGCTTGCGGCGCAAGGCTCGAAGTTTTGAGCGCGCTCACGGTAAACTCCGTGGCATAAGGCCCGGTGATCTGGGCACTCCTCAGCGCTATGGAGCCGTCGTTTGTACCATCGGGATAAGTAAGCCCCGTATTTTTGAGCGTCACTGTAACCGAAGTGTTTGACCCGGTTAACACCGGGGCAATATTAACAGTTGTATTAGGTATGGAGGCAAGCTCGGCGTGGTGTACCGAACCGGCATCGGGCCTTATATTTTCTACATAATATAAATTGTCCTGGTAATCATAATTGGTAAAGGATGTACCAAGGTAATCGCAATCCAGGATATAAGCATCGGGCACTATATTTCCGTTGGCATCATATACCTTTAAAAAACGGATCCCGATAAGGCCGTTAAAGTTTTTTGTTCTATCGGAGTTTGATGAACCTATCTGGATGCCGAACGCCCCTGTTGGGTTAAATGATCCCTGGGCAGGCAAGATACTGTTAGAAAGGCGGGGCATTACAGACTGGCCGTCGAGGTTATCGTGCGTAAATAAGGTAGTAACCGAAGATGATCCCTTACTATAATACCTGAAAGCCTCTACCGCCGAGCAGCAACCATGATACGCCGCCATCTGGTGAACTATGACCGGCCGGCTCGGATCAGCCCTTACAAAATACGCCGCATCAACCTCGCTCGAATTTGCTACGCGCGTAGTGCCGTTATTATCACCGTCGTCATGCGCGTAGCCTGTACTGCTGGTTAATCCAAAGGCATCGATAATCTGGTAGGCATAAGGTTCGTTGGTGCTTTCGCCCGCAGCCTGCCAGATACCGTGCAGCATTACTTTTTTTAACGGAGATACACTATCCGTGCTAACTATTTTAAGTGTATCATTAAATATTTTAACCCGTGTGGCGGCATCCTTTGCTTTAAACTGGATGGTTACATCTGTAAAAGCCCCGGCGCTTACAGAAACAGGGAGCACAGCTGTTGTGTCATTACCTATTGCCGCTATTTTCCAAGCGCTTGTATTGGTAAGGGTTAAGCCCGAAATATTTAATTTACCGGTGCCTTTATTATTGATCCGCAGCTTTATCTTATCGTGGTTGGCGTTGTAAGGTGTGGTATCCGGGCTTGTTCTTCGCCACGGGGTTTGTATCAGTGAAAAAACAAGATTATCATCAGCCGGAAAAAGATCGGGGTTTTTCAGCACCATATACGCTCCCGAGGCGGGCTGCGACGAAATACTGAAATTGTATGACGCTGTTCCCCGGTTTCCATTGGCATCGGCGGCTTTAACGTTAAGGCTGTAATTACCTGCTGAGGAAATTGTAAAAGGTGCCGTGTAATTGGTATAAGCTGCATTATTTAACGCGTATTGAAAGGTTTTTAAGCCCGAGCCACCGGCATCATTCGCTGTCAAAAAAACCTGCACCTGATCGCTATAAACTCCTGCCGATTTTAAGGTACCAGCAAATCGCGCCCCTGTAACAGGTTTTATAGTATCCTCTGTTTCAACAGCCGGGGCAAATAATATATAATTCATTTTGGTGTTTGCGCCACCATTTGCATCGATGGTTAGTTTTCCATCAGTTACCTGCACCGTGGCTGTGCCCGAACGGTATTTTTGCGAAGCGGAGGGTATAAAATCACTTACCGTGGGCAGGCCTTCAATGTTTACCTGGTGGTTGCTGTCGTAGTAACCATCGTCGCCCGTACTTACAGTAACCGTGTATGTTCCGTTGGGCATCGCGTATTCCCAGGCACCAATATTCTGGTTATTGGTATTGGCCTGCATTTGCACCAGCGAGCGTAATTTCGCATCGCCGGTTCCGCTGCGGATCCGCATGTTTGCCTGCAAACTGGTTGGTTGCCTGCTAACCGGATCAACCCATCCAAACTTCCGTGCCGCGTCGTACGGCAAACCCGTATCTCCGGTATAACCGGTGGGTACTGCCGAGCCCGACGGAAGAAAATCAATGTTCACGGACGACTGCGCGACAACCGCAGGACTGCTGATGGCAAAATCATCAAAAGTAAAGGTAACCGGGGCAGAGCCGTTGCGGTAGGAACTGTAAATACCGGCAAAAGCGTCGCTATCAGTTAACCCCATGCCAGCAATATTTAAAGCCGGTGATGAATACGCGGCACCGGTACTTTTATAAGTTGTACCATCGGTAGAGTAAAAACCCTCGGCCGTATTGGCAACGGAATCAATCACCATACGCAGGCGCAGGGTTTGCGTATTAAGGCCGGTAATAGCCGCGGTAACACGCTGATCGGGATTGGCGTTGCCGCTTGCCGCGCTCGATATATCATTAAGCTCTTTTCGCAGTTCAACTTTATTGCCGTTAACATCAAGCTTAATAAAGGTTTTGTCGTTAAGCCCATACCAAATCCCGGCCTGCTGGGACGATGTACCGTTATAGGGGTTAATGATCTTAACATCTATCTGCAGCTTATTCACTCCGGCTATTTTAACACCTAAAACGTTAAGCTGGTTATTGTTGGTGAGATAATCAATACCCTTATTGCTAACTATTTGCAAAGTGCCTGCCGACAGGGTGATTTTTGATGGTTCATATCCCGGCACCTGCGGGTTTGTTGGTGTTCCGTCGGCAGGCAGGCGGTTAGCCGAGTAATTGTTTACCGTGGTGAAGCCGGTGCCTGCACCATTTTTATCGGCTATAGTATTACTTGCCGGCGAATTGAACGACAGGTTAAAAGGGAGCGGAACTTTGAGGCTTTGGCATGGCAGGGTGCTTACCGGGCTGCATGTATCCGCGGGGAAACTTGTATACTTCGTGTTATTACCTGCATCGGCGTTTTTAACTACTCCGGTTAGTAATAACAGCATACTCAGTCGAAAAAAGTAAACTTTTGATAAACAGGCAAGTACTTTCATAATGTGATGTTGATGTTGTTTAAATAGAATGAAAAATGGGCGACATTATGCATCACCTGCAAGGGATAATATGTGGCATCAGTACCCGCTGCCTACAAATACCTTGGCGTATTTGTAGCCGGACAGGTACTCTACCCTAACCAAATAAAATTTATTATAAGTTGTGGAGAGGCTTTTAAACGCGGTATTAAACTCGCCGGCTTCATTGACTATGGTCCTGATGGTTTCAATGCTCGCCCCTTGTATGCTGTACAAATAAAGCGAAAACGCCTCGCGGGGCTTAAAATTCCGCAGCCTTACATAAATCCGTCCATCGGTGTTGGGGTTGGGATATACCTGTAACGTATGTGAATCGGCATTACGCTGATCAGCTTCCAACTCATAATCCTTTTTGCCCGGAGATGTATCTACGCGGACCTGGTTTTCTATCAACACTTCCTTAGTGGTATCTTCCCGGCTGGTTACCCGCAAATGTGTTTTAAAGCTACCGTTTAGCGTTGATGGAGATGAAACTTTGAATGATAACGCGCCATTCTTTTTTAGTGTTAAAGGATGCGTGTTATCGGGCATGGGGATACCGCTTATCTTAAACCGGGAGGCATCGGCACCTGTGAGGCCGATGTCATTTACATTTGATACGCCATCGCCCCTGTTGCTCAATGTAACTTCATAAACCTGGTCTGTATAAGCATTAACCTTTGGCAATGGGACCGCAGAGAGTGTTAGCATAGGCTGAGGCTGCGCGTTTGCCGATGCCCGGAGTAAAGTGATCTGAGCCGTAAGGTTGGGATTATCATTCCAGTTATATTCAATCACATAAAGGTTTCCACTCAGCGTATCCTCAACCAGGTCAAGTGGATTGGCAAAGCCCGACATGCCAACCAGTCCGCTGTTGGACGATCCGGTGTTTACTTTTACTACATCATAAATATGATCATTATTACCGGTATAGCTTGTTTTGGTTATCGATCCCGGCTGCATCACAATAATGTCGCCGCCACCGCTAAAACGGCATACCAGCAAACGACCTTTAAGCGCGCCATTAAAAGTATTGCTTTTATATTCGATAGCACCATCAGGCGAATTATTAAGGCCAAAATTGTATGCCGCCCTGTAGTTGCTATCGGGTACAACTGCCGGGGAATATAATGGATTGTCGGCATAGCCCCTGTTAATCACGTATTCGCCCCTTAAGGGATTGGGGTGGCCATAGTAACCGACAGCAAAATCAGGGTTTACACGAAAAAGCCAGTCATCCTGAACCTGTACACCTGTAGTTGCCGGCACAGCAGGCCCGTTGTAAAATGTGCCGTTGGGCCGGCGCGTTCCATTAACAGATGCAGGCGAATTACCTCCGCCACCCGAACCGTTAGCGGGCAGGTAAAGCTGGCCATTGCTATGCCACACCAGATCATACGCATTACGTACCCCGGAGGCATAAATAGTTAAAGGCGATAAGCTTCCGTATGGGTTATAAGTGCCGTCGCTCATGGTTGCCGAAACAGCGGGGGCATTGTTTATCAGTGCCTGGCTTGTGGTGGTTTGCACATTTAAGGGCAGGGTTAAACCGCCGAGTTTTACCAGATCAAGACGCAAAACTGCTCCCGACAGCAGGCTTTCGTTTCGTTGCCAATCGCTATCATATAACCCGGCCGAACTGTTGCTGCCCTGGCAAATGTATAAAGCATGATCGGGCCCGAAGGCCAGGCTGTTAACCATATGGTCGCGGGTTGAACGTGGCAGCTTGGTAATTATGAGCTGTTCTGTTTGCAGGCTGTCGCCCTCTAAGCGTGATATGTTACCATCAAACGCCGGTGCAGTAGTAAGCCCTGCCGACGAATGCGATACCCAGGCTACCGGGTTCGCGGCGGTCGACATCGGGTCAAAAGTGATACCGATAGCCGATCGGTTACCATATTTATTTACCAGCGTCCGGATAGTTTTATTCAGCGTGAGCGTGCCATCAGTATGATTGATGGAAAAGCGTTCAATTACGCCGTCAAGCCGTAAAGCGTACAAATTTCCATCAGGGCCGATGGTTAAAGAACAATATTTTTTTCCCTGGGTGCCGGCGACGGCAACTTTAACAAACTGCGCGTTAAGTATATTTGCTGAGTCGATTTTTGCCGCGTCGGTAGTAAAGGTGGCTTCGTAGGGGTTAAATGCAGCGCCGCTGTACGATTTTACATTAGCTGTTACCACAAATTTATAAGTGGTATTGGGCAGCAACGCCGATGATGGCGAAAAACTGATAGCATCGCCCCCGCCTGTACCTTGCACTACGCCTGTTACCGGCGTGAATGAAGTGTCGGCCTGTTGCAGCAATTTAACACTTGTGTTAGTTATAGTACTGTTATCAACACCTCCCTGATAGCCGGCAACTGCAGGAACATGCAAATTATTGGCGGCAAAACTTACTGTTGCCAGGCTTACCTTGCGTTCGTCGTTGGCCGGGGTTGAGGATATAACATACGGCCGCAAAGTATCAACAACATTGATCTGCACCGGGAATGACGCGCTGGTATATCTTTGGGACGTTGCCGTTATAACAGCATTGTACGTACCAACAGGCAGGCTTTTTGCTGCCGAATAATCAAACGAAACCAAAGGTTGTGCCCCTGTTTTTAAAGTTGTAAAATTTAGCCATCCACTTGCGCCCGCTGCATAACTTACGCCAAGGCTATAGGAGGAAGCAAGATTATTTGAACTGCCTAAAACGTTTGTAAACGAGGCGGTAGCAGCAGTTCCTTTTTTAATAATTAAATTCCGGCCCGGGTTTGACCAATATAAATAAGCGCTAAGTGACACCGGCTCGATGCCCGCAAAATTGATCTTGGTGTTGGTACCCCCATCGGCATTAATGGTTAAATGTTCATCATTTACAGAGATACGTTGTGTGGCCGCTTTAAACCGGCCGATACTCCCTTGCTTACCGCTGGGTACAAACCGGTTAATTGCGTTTACGCCTTCTATGTTTATAGAGTGAGCTTCGGGCGCAGTACCTACTGTACCGTCACCAACCGATGCTGTTACGTCATATGTGCCGTTAGGCACCTTCATCTCCCAGTATCCCTCCGTTTTTAGGCCCGTAAACGAACCGCTTATGTTATTGGCCTGCATGTGCATAAATGTGGCCAGTAATAAATCTTCGGGCACACTGCGATTGCGACCATTGGCTGTAAGGTTCAGTACAGTTCCGTCACTTCTTTTTTTCCAGCCAAACTCGTAACCGCTCATTTGATTGAGCCCGCTGTGCATACCATAGACCTGACCGAAATCCCTGATGTATCCCGGTGGCGGAACTGTTTGCGCGTCCTGAAAGTTAATTTTAACTATGGCTGGCTGAAGCGCGTCTATAACAGTTAAATTGACAAGCAATGTATCAGACCGGTAACCAGGTGCTGAGGAAACAATAACAGATTGATAATTACCTGCTGAAATGGTAGTATTGATTGCGTCCTGGTTAAAAACCAAAGTATCATTAGCGGCAGAAGGTAAAGTTAGCCAATTGGCATTCGAATTACTTAAGGATACCACCGGATGGCCCTGGTTAGGAATAACAATAACTTGCTGAGCTATCACCGCCGCGCCTTTCAGCGCGGTAAAGCTTAATGTTTTTTGTGAAAAGGCAAGCGCCTTAAACGCGGGCACCAAATCGGCGATGTTGAAATCGTCAAAGCTGTAAGTAACAGGAGCTGTTGCGTTACGATGACTGGCAAAAATCCCGGCGTAGGTTTCATTCCCTGTTAAACCCATACCAGAGATATTAAGATATTTTGTGGTATAGCTTGCACCCGTGCTGATAAACTGAATACCATCCCTTGAATAAAAACCTTCGGCTGTATGGGCCGCAGAATCAATTATCAATCTTAAGGTAACTGTTTTAGTGTTAAGGCCGCTGATTGTGCCGGTAACCCGCTGATCAGGATTAGCATTGCCCGCGGCCGCACTGGTTATATCGTTTAACTCTTTTCGCAGTTCTACCTTGTTGCCGTTAATATCCAACTTGATAAAAGTTTTATCGTTAAGGCCATACCAGATACCGGCTTGCTGAGATGAGGTGCCATTGTAAGGATTGATCACCTTAACATCAATCTGTAGTTTACCAAACCTTGTAATTTTTACCCCTAACACGTTAAGCTGATTGTTATTGCCCTGGTAATCAATCCCCTTATTGGTAGTTATTTGGATACGCCCGTTACTTAAAGCTATTTTTGATGCCTCATAACCGGGCACCGCCAGGTTGGAGGGTATGCCGTCGGCAGGTAATCTCGTGCCCGAATAATTGTTTACCGTTGTAAAACCGGTACCGCCGCCCGTTTTATCATTAATGCTTCCCGGTACTGGCGAATTAAACGTTAAGTTAAACGGCAATGTTACTGCTAAAGCATTACATGGTAAAGTACTTACATGGTTACAGGTATCAGTAATTTGAGAAACGATTCTTATTTTGTTTTCATCCCCCCTGCATGTAAATGCTGATAAGCAAAACCCTATTACAACCCCTGTTACAAGTAAGTATTTATGCATAAAATCAAATTAACAAAAGTGACTACTACCCTATTTAACTCTTACATATCAACTACATTTATATCTAAGCGCGTTATCCGACTTATGATATAACTCCACATAGCTACGCTCTTTCACTCACAACAATGCGGGCAATTCAATCACCGATATACTTGCCGCAATTTTAATTATTTTATTATGTGAAAGCTTTGATTGTAAGTTACTTGTGATGTGAATTGTATACAAGTGTGTATGCCGGTATTGGTTCATCAGAACTACCGCGCGATGTTGCAGGCCCGGCATGGCCGTAAAATGAGAAATTTATACAGTGCCAACACGTCACATTCACAACATGCTACACAACTCGCCACATAGTATAATACTATTGCTGTTATGACTTAACTTCGGAAGAAGTAAAATTTCTCAAAATGTAATACAGGTTAACGATCAATTTAAAAGTAATCCGACCAACTATTTATGATAACACAAAAAGAAAACAAAAACTGGCTGGTTCTTTACACGCGGTCCAGGTGGGAAAAAAAGGTTGACAGGTTGTTAAAAGAACAGAACATCGAATCATTCTGTCCGCTGGTTAAAACGAGGCGGCAATGGGTTGACAGAGCTAAGCTGGTCGACATCCCTCTATTCCCGTCTTACTTGTTTGTGCGCATTAAAACACACGAACAAAGTAAAATTATACAAACATCCGGAGCGGTAAATTTTATTACTTATTGCGGAAAGCCTGCTGTTATCCAGGATGCGGAAATTGAACGCATTCGTATGATAACTAAACATTATCCTGATGTTAAAACAATCTCGTTAACCGGTGTTAATATCGGAGACCATGTAACTGTGGTTAACGGGCCGTTAATTAATAAAATGGGTGAAATTATCAGCGTGAAGGGGCAGTCTGTAGTTATGGTTATAAAAAACATCAATTGTGCTTTAACAATTAAAACTGATCATTCCCGGATTTGCCTGGCTGAGTAACCCAAAAAAGGTTCAATAAGGTAGCAGGTAGATTGGCAAAGGGCTATTAAAAAAACTATGAACTTGAACAACACTTGTGTTTATGGATAAGCATTACGGCCAAATTGTAGAGCTGGTAGTACGCAAAAAGCAGTTCAGCATAAGTGAACTGGCGCGCCTTACAGATATGAACAGACGTTCGGTGTATAACTGGTTCAATCAAAAATATTTGAAGCAGGATGTGATAAAGCGTATAGGCATAATTATAGATCATGATTTCTCGGTTGAGTTTCCGGAATTATTCAGGCCAAGTGATTTCAATAAAGTAAAAATTAACGACAATCATGACGACCTGTTTTTTTGGGAAGCACCTAATACAGCAGCTTTAAAAGATAAATACATTGAATTGCTTGAAAAGTACAATTCACTATTAACCAGTAAAATCGAAAAAGAGCGATAAGCCGTTATTTCCACAGCAACTTTTGCTATCCCTAACAAACCAGATATGAAAAAAGCAGCAGTCGAACAATGACTGCTGCTGCTATAAATCATAAGATTCCGATACTTTTTACGGGATCAATATTTTTGATTCCCATACATCATTTAGCTTTCGTTTGGCCGCGTTATGAAAAATCTGTTTTTCCTCTCTGCTGTAAACATTCATAATAATATTTTGATCTACATCCGTCGGCGTGATAGATATATCAAGCTGGTATTTAGTTTGATATCTTATGTAATAAACTCCGGTATTTGCGTCTACATCATAAACGTTCATTCTATCTGCAGTTCCAAATGATATATGGCACTTGCTTTCGCACTGCACCGTCAGTTTACCATAGCCGTAATTGCTCTCGCTATCTTTTTGAACAGTTTGCAATTTGCGGCAACCTGATGCTGTAATCAAAGTAAACAGCATTAATACCGCGGCCGTTATCCCTATCCGTGTTGATTTTGGATGCCCTGCGCCTACATTATATGTACACGCGTACTTGTCTGATTTTAAGTTAATTTCTTTCATATTTCTCTCATTTTTTTAGTAAAAGTAAATGAATGCAGAGGCATTAAACCGGTTTAACAGCAAGTGTTTATCAAGTTGGGAAAATTTTTGATTTACTGAGCAACAGGTGAGCAACACAACACAAACCCGGAGGCAACCTTGCCACGTAACTGCATATTTTGGTATCAGTCGCGCATTGTTCTGTTTATACACTGCCGGTCAGGAACCGGGAAATAAATGAAGTTTATCGTGCTGATTATGAGAAATATAATGCCATTATTTTATTGTGTTACATTATATATTTGATAAGCAATAAACTTTAAAAGTGGCCGCTAAACGGCAAAAAATGAGACGAGATGATAGAAACACTGGTTATGGTAATTTTTGCAAACGCTATTGTTATAGTGTACAACAGACTTAAAGAAAAACCCTTTTAATTTTTATAATCATGTGTAGGGTGATCGTATTAGATGATGATAAGATCCAGCTTTTCATCATCAAAAAAATATTAGGCAAAAGTGGGCGGTTTAATGATACTTTATATACCGATGACGGCAAAAAGGTATTGGATTTTCTGATTAAACATATAAGCGAAGAGGCTGTATTACCGCAACTGCTATTTCTTGATCTGAATATGCCTATTTTAAACGGCTGGGAGTTTTTAAATCGGCTGGCCCTGGTATATGATGATTTAAAACGTCCTTTAGCGGTTTATATTCTTAGCTCCTCAATTGATCCGAGGGATATTAAACGATCGCACAAATATAATTTCATAAAATCTTACCTTATCAAACCTGTATCGGTTAAAACGATGGAAGATATAATTAAAGATGTGGAGTAGTACAACAAACAAATTAACACATTTATTACCAATTACTTAATTAAATCAGAGATAAGGTTTGTTGTGAGCTTTTGCTGATTTAAAGTATTTATATCATTTATTTAGCGTATTTATTACCATAAAATATTTATCCGGTGGCTTATATTTACGGAAAGCAAAATTAATTTGTTAGCGAACTGCCTGAGTCGCTTTTTATCACCACTAAATAAGATTAATTGAACTTTACATGGAAAAGCATTACGGTCAGATAGTTGAATATAGAGTAAGGAAAAATGGTTTCTGCATAAGTGATTTAGCGCGATGCACTAACGTTAACAGAAGATCGATTTATAACTGGTTCAATCAAAAAAAATTAAGAAGCGATGTAATCTTAAAGATCGGCTTTGCTATAAAGCACGACTTCGCTCAGGAATTCCCGGAGTTGTTTGAAAGCAATGATTTTAAAACTATTTATAAACTACCCGAACCTGATGCACAAGGCATAGCGCAGTTTGACGCGCATGAACATCAAAACTGGAAAAATAAATATCTCAATTTACTCGAAAGGTATAATGAAATGTTGCAAAAAGAAACCACTCAAGTTTAAAGAACCTTTGAGCCGGTAACGAATTTCCAGCCTATTCTACGCTGCATTTCCTTCTTTTCCGAATTGGATTATCCAATTTTCGGTCCTTTTTTCTGGTAAATTCAACCCGGATAGGGCTTATTTTGACTTTTTTTTAATTTTTTTTCGATACACTAAGTCAAGCTCTAACTATTTGATTAGTACAACTATTAGGAATATTTTTTAGCCTTAAAATTGTTTTAAAGCTTTACACTTTTATCATTATTTTAATCATAGCGATAATTAATATAACATTTTCAACAAATTAGCCGTTAAAATGCAAACTATTAATTAAATCGTTGTATGACTAAAACTATTTACAAATTAGTGGTAGCTATATTAGTCGCCGCTGGATTTTCCCTGATGTCCTGCTCAAAGAAAGATGATGCTGTCGCCATGCCTGCTCCGGCCCTGCCCGATAGCCTGATCACCCAATCGTTTGCTGCCACCAGCAGTAGTAAAATCAGCCTGTCGGGATCTAACCTGGAACTTGGCGTTGTAGGACATCCGATGGGCGATGCACCATACGTGCAAACACCCGCAACCAAACAAATCAGTTTGATAAAAGGAATGGGGATGACCTGGTACAGGGTGGGTTTCCAGACAAGATCAGACGGAACGATATCAGTACCGTGGTTATGGGAACCATTACAGGCAGCGGCAAAGGCAGGCGGCATAAAGTTGCTTCCAATGCTTTACACCCGCACGCTGGATCTTGAAGCCAGCCAATCTGAATCATACCAGGCCGGTAAAAAATTGGGAGCCGACTTTGCTGCCAAATATGGGCAGTATTTTACATACTATGATTTGGGTAATGATTTGGAATTGAAAGTTTTACTTCCTAAAACAACCGGGCAAAGCCAGGCCGATTATGATCGTAAAAAGTTTAACGTGATAGCGGCTTACCTTAAAGGCATGGATGAGGGCATAAAATCTAAAGATTCCGATGCGAAAACAATGGTCTCGGCCGGTTGGCTCCACTACGGCTTTATCCGGATGCTTGACTGGTATGGTGTAAATTTCGATGTGGTGGCGTACCACTGGTATTCAGAAATGGAAAATATCGCTCCTAAAGCGCCTTACAATATTCCCGACATTACACAAAAGCTTTCATCGCTTTTTCCGAATAAGCCTATTTGGATAACCGAGTTTAACCTTAGGTACAAAGATGTGAACACGCATGAAACAGATCAAAACAAGTTTATTAGTAGCTTTATTGCCAAGTGTAAAGCAAACCCGCAGGTTAAAGTTGCTATTATTTATGAATTGTTTAACGAGCCGCATAAAAGCAGTGAACTTGAAGCTAATTATGGTATTATAAAATGGGCAACACCCTATACATCATGGGTAAAAAAATTGGTTGCAAAAAATTTAACCTTGTAACAAGCTGTTTAATCAGCATAAAAAACGCCTGCCCTTGCTTTGGGGCAGGCGTTTTTTTATTTCACGTATTTCTCACTTCTATACAATTAATTACCATGTAATTACCGGCCTGTAAAACCAGTAAAATATTTATTCAACTTTGATCTGTAAGGCCGGGTGTAATAATCGGCATTCGCCTGGCTTACATTGCTTTTCAACCGCTCACGATTTAAATATCTTACTGAATGACAGTTAGCCAAACAAAAAAAAACCTTAGCATTGAAACCCTCAGGGGTGTAGCCATTATACTGATGGTTTTAGGCCATGTTATAGGTTCGTCATCAAACAACGGGCTTAAAGTTGCCGACGATTCGGTGTGGCGCTGGTCATATTATGCATTGCAGTATATCCGGATGCCGCTCTTTACGGTAATATCGGGTTTTGTGTACGCCTACAAGCCGGCAACCCGGTTTAACAGTAATTCAACTTTTTTATGGGGTAAGGTAAACAGGCTTTTAATACCGCTGGTGGTAGTTTCATCGTTGTTCTTTTTTTTGCAGTACATTACCCCAGGTACCAATTCAAAAAGCGAGCTTAGCGAAATATGGAAAATATACTTATTTCCGTATGCGGTGTTTTGGTTTTTGCAGGGCATGATGATCGTATTTATCATCGTTACCATACTCGAAAATTTCAACCTTCTTAACCGTTTAAGCTCCGCGCTTATGTGTTTTATCATAGCGGCCCTCATATTTGTGCTGCTTCCTTTTAAGCTAAGCTTTTTTAGTTTAACGCGGGTGCCTTTTTTACTGACATTTTTCCTGTTCGGTTTATTGTTGAAGCGCTTTTATGATAGCGTGTTTAAGGGGGCCTTTATCGGTATCGCGGCAATCATCTTTCTGCTGGCTTTCGGTTACCAAATATTTGTGTTTAATACAACAGTTTCCCGGCAACTGATCAATCTGTTAACGCTTTGTGTAGGCTGTTCGGCGTGTATACTATTGATCAGGCTTGGCTTTCAAAATAAAAAACTTACCTGGCTGGGCGATTTTTCGTACGCAATTTACCTCTTCCACATTTTTGGGGCCGTTACCGGCCGGATCCTGGTAGGTAAACTCGGCATCAATAATTTAACTGTCCAGATCATCGTCGAGCTTGCTTTCGGAGTTAGCTTCCCCGTGATGCTACGGTTGCTCTGCGGCTCTAACCGAACACTCACCGTATTGTTTTTTGGTGATAAGATAAGGGCTACAGCCATAGCCAAGCCGGTATCTGGCCTAAAAAGCCCCGGCGGTTTATTCAATAAACGTACAATTTCCAATTAATATATGCTTATGAAAAACCGTAAACGAATATTGATAACCGGCGCGGCCGGGTTTCTTGGCTCCCATTTGTGCGACAGGTTTATCACCGAGGATTATCATGTTATAGGGATGGATAACCTCATCACAGGCGATCTGCAAAATATTGAGCACCTGTTTAAACTGCAAAACTTTGAGTTTCATCATCATGATGTATCAACATTTGTATACGTTCCGGGCGATCTTGATTTTATACTTCATTTTGCCTCCCCCGCCAGCCCCATCGATTACCTGAAAATCCCCATTCAAACTTTAAAAGTGGGATCGTTAGGTACGCATAATTTGCTTGGCCTTGCCAGGGCAAAAAAAGCTAGGTTGCTTATTGCTTCTACGTCTGAAGTTTATGGTGATCCTAATATCAATCCGCAACCCGAAGAATACTGGGGCAATGTAAACCCTGTTGGCCCGCGCGGGGTTTATGACGAGGCGAAGCGTTTTCAGGAAGCGATTACCATGGCCTACCATACCTTTCACGGTCTGGAAACACGCATCGTGCGCATATTTAATACCTACGGTCCCAGGATGCGGCTTAACGATGGCAGAGTGTTGCCCGCTTTTATAGGCGAGGCTTTAAGGGGTGAACCGCTTACTATGTTTGGCGACGGATCGCAAACCCGCTCGTTTTGTTATGTAGATGACCTGGTTGAGGGGATTTACCGCCTGCTGCACAGCGACTATTCGCAGCCGATGAATATCGGGAACCCGGATGAAATTACTATCAAGGAATTTGGCGAAGAGATCATTAAGCTTACCGGTACCGGTCAAAAACTAATTTCCTTACCGCTTCCGCAGGATGATCCCAAACAGCGCCGCCCCGACATTACAAAAGCAAAGGCGATTTTAGATTGGGAACCAAAAGTATCACGAAGCGAAGGCCTGAAAATTACGCTCAATTACTTCAAAGCGTTAACCGAACGGGAACTTATCCATAAAGATTTCGCGCTTTTTAACAGATAATTAATACCTGAAATATGAAAACAAATTTATTTACATTCTTGTGCCTGTCACTTTGGCTAACATGCCTGGTATCATGTAAAAAGGAAAAATTTCCGGTTCCTGTTGTTGATAATGAAGGTGCCGTTAAAAGCGACATATCAAAGATCACAATTCCCGATTATACAATTTTAACTATAGCCGGCGGTCCGGCTGGTTTTAAAAACGGAGTCGGCAAGGAAGCTGCTTTTAATAGCGCGCAGGGTATCTGCCTGAAAAAAAGCGGTTTACTATACGTGGCCGATTACCTGAACAACGCTATCCGCAAGGTAGAAGTTAAAGCACTTAACGGGGTAAAAGAGCAATATACCGCTACGGTATCAACACTAAACACCCCGGCAGGTCCAAACGGCCTTAAGCTAACCTTTCCAATACATGCCGGTGTAAGCAACGATGGAACGATTAACGTAGAGTTTATGCCAAACCCCAATTTTGCAGGCGCGGTGCTTGGCCGCATTTATAAACCGGATGGTAGTATTTATACGGTACAAATAAGCCGTGGCGGGATGACGGGCATGAGCGGCGACCCTTCAGGTGATTTTTTTTGGTTTTGCAGCTTACAGGGAGTTGGGAAATTTTGGTCAGATCATATACAATTGCCTAATATACAATTACCTGCGGATAGCCTGAAACAATATTACGGCAATCATTACTTATACAACACTGCATCGCCAACAATTATTTACGCGGCTCCCAATGGTAACAAATACATGGCATCGTACAGCCAGCTTTATAAGCTGACCCAAAGCGGCGTGTTCACTAAAATAAAGCCCATCGCCGAATATCCTTATGAACCCTATGATGGTATGAGCGACCTGGTATCTACAGATGACGGCGACACCTTATACTTTATAAAAAACGGAGCTATCCTGAGTCTTAAAAACGGTAAGATCAGTACGCTGTATTACCCAAATGGTACTAATAGCGCCGATGGCCTGCCGGCTTTTATCAATGCCACCGGGCTTGCTATAGACGATAAGCAGCACCTGCTTTACTTTACCGACAATTACGAATTTTCAAGCACTATCAAGGTGCTCACTTTACCGGGGTATAAAGCACACTAAAAAAACTCGTTATGAAACGTTTTACATTTATTATGGTTATGGTATCCGCATTAATGGGGTGCAGGAAGGACCTGAAATTTACAAAATCGGCCGATCAGCCGCCTAAACAAGAGCAATCTCCATCCT
The DNA here is from genome assembly GCF_003576455.2 of Mucilaginibacter celer. Lineage (NCBI taxonomy): Bacteria > Pseudomonadati > Bacteroidota > Sphingobacteriia > Sphingobacteriales > Sphingobacteriaceae > Mucilaginibacter > Mucilaginibacter celer. The sequence continues at coordinate 2,033,552 of NZ_CP032869.1, read as the reverse complement.
ACCAGGTGACTACCATAGCCGGAGGGTTCCCTTTACCTGAAGGAGAAAAGGACGGGGTGGGAAACCAGGCCGCTTTTTTTGACCCTAACGGGATAGCGGTTTCGGCAAACGGCACAATTTACGTGGCAGATGTTAACGGGAACAGCATCCGCAAAATTATCAGGGATAGCGTTGTTACCACAATTCATTTTCCCCCAAGCCCATATGGAGCTGAAATCCCTTTTGCCCCGCTCGAAATAGCGGTTACCGGGAATAATACGGTTACTTTTACGCAAAACGGAGGTTTCAGATCTGAGCCATCTATCATCAGTTATAATCCTGACTGGGCCGGTAACCCGATAGTACGGGCCCGCCCGCTTGAAGATTATAGTTTTTCGGGAGTGAGCGCCGACCCGCATTATGACCTGGTTTGGGTTACCACCGACGCTCCTTTTACAAGAGATTATCAATTATACCGGCTTGATCCTTTAAAGAACCAGCTTTATACCAAGCTTGTACCGGTTGATCATACCGACCCCATAGCAAGGTTTAAGTATATCGCTGCCTGCCTGAATAACGTTAAGTATGTTATCACAAATCAAAACACGCTTTACAAATATGACGAAGCCGGTAAGCTAAACCCTATCCTTCCCGGTGTAAAGTTTGATGATGTTACATCTCTTATAGCTACAAAAGATGGAAGCACACTTTACGTTGTTGACAGCAACTCAATAAAGAAACTCAATGTCTCATCGGGTGTAGTGCAAACCATTGCCGAGCCGGATGGCTCAAACACCCAAAAAGACGGGGCAGGCAAAGCAGCAGATGTAAACGCTATCAAAATAGCATTATCTGCCAATGAAAAAGCCCTTTATTTTACAAACTACAACTCGCTCATCAGGAAAATTTCGTTAATGTAATAGGATCGGTTTTAATTGTGAAAGCCCGCTCCGCAAGGGAGCGGGTTTTATTGAGATGCTAAAAAGGCTCAATTTTACAGACTATTTCAAATTTGACAAATGTTGCCGTTAGCGGCCTTATGGTTTTTCTGAAAGTAGCTTACTTATCAGGTTAATCTGAATTGTTGTCGCCTTTTTCTTACTCATGCCACATTAAATTGATGATCGCTGAAATAAGGATCGTTTCAATAAGCCTTTCTTAGTTTGATGATCTTTAACCAGTGCATCATTTTCATCACCGGGTAAACAGGATCGATCTCGAACCAGCGTTTACCAAAATTTGCGCTGTTGGGGTGGCGATGGTGGTTATTCTGAAATAATTCGCCAAGCATCAGGAAATCAAACGGCGTTGTGTTTTTTGATTTGTCCTTATTATCATAATTAGTGTAGCCATATTTATGACCGCACCAATTAACGATAGCGCCGTGAACAGGCCCCATCAGGTAATGAACAGGCAGTAAAAGAAACAACCACCAGTGCGTGGCAAAAGCAATGTAAAAGCACGTATAAGCCAGGGCAAAAATAACGCGCGACAGCAATGATGAGCCCATCCGGTCAATAAGCGGCCATTCGGGGTAGTAGCCGGTAAAGCGTGTATCCGGGTTTTTAGTCCTTTTTAAATGATCTTTAAAGGTATTTACCGTCGCTTTCACCATCTGGAAGATATCGGTAAAAAAATGCGGCGAATGCGGATCCTTCTCTGTATCACTATATGCATGGTGTTCACGGTGCATCATTGCGTAAGCGCGGGGGTTCAGAAAAGACGCTCCCTCAAAAAAGTAAGCCATCAAATAAAATGCCCGCTCCCATGCCTTACTTGTGGTGAACATACGATGGGAAGCATAGCGGTGCTGGAAAAAAGTTTGAAAAAATAACGACAGAAACCAGTGGGCAATAAAAAATGAAAAAATGATTAGCATAAATTTAATTAAATGTAAACGGAGAAATAAGGTGAGGTAGAAAAAGTACAGGATCACATTATCAGCCCGGTAAGTTTTTCACCGATCTTTTCTGCATATAGAGCGCTGATGTTTCGGGGTATAATCTCCCAACGTTCGTCTTTCCGGTAAAGCAAGACGTTTTTGCCACCAGGGATCAAAACCACCCATCCCGGAAAAGCGAAGTTATTTACCGGTTGTATTTTTAGTTCCCTGGTCAAACCTGATTCGGGATCCTTAACGCTGATGATGATCATAACGGTTATTGTTAAGAATAAACCTTGTTTGCGCTTCGTTATGGCCTTTTCTAAAAAATAAATAAGGCGTACCATCAATCAGCAAATTGATACGGGTTATAAGGTCAACCACATCAAATGGCTTGGCAATAAAATCATCACAACCGTAGGCTCCTTTGTCAAGGCCTTTGTTGGAGTAAGCGGTAAGAAGAATAACCGGGATGGCTTTAAATTCTTTACTTTTTTTTCAACAGGTTGCACCAGTCGCCGCCGTTCATGCCTCCTAAAGAAAAATCCATCAGGATTAACGAGGGTTTATACAACCGCACCAGGCTCAAAAAATCATCGCTTTTTTCTACAATATCTGCTTCAAAGCCCTCATAATCCAATACCATCTGTAAAACTTCCAGTACCGCTACGTCATCATCAAATATCAATATGCGCTTTTTCATAAGCTAACCTCCACAAAAATATTAATCTCACTTAAGTCTACCAGCACAATAGTTTCATCAATTCCCATGGCCATCTGCCGCGGCTCCTCACTTATCTTAAAATAGGTATCAAATCGTTCGGGCAGATTTTTTAATGAAGGGGCCCGTTTTACCGGCAGTAAAGTAATACAGATGTCGGCGTCTTCGCCCAAAATACTGGTGGTACGCGATAAACAATAGCGATAACCCTGCCCTATCAGGGTTACCAAAAGCTTGGTAGTTAATATTTTTTGCATCGCCGTAGATTTCTATCAAAGATACCCGGCCAGTTTTTTCTTATACTGATAATAATATCACAAGCTTAAGCGGTTAATACTCCTTTTTGCTATAAACGATTTTATATTACGCCATTAAGTATGGCAAAGCGGATCAAGGCCACCGTATTTCGGGAACCTGTTTTATCTATGAGTTGTTGCCGGTGATTCTCTATAGTGCGTTTGCTGGTAAAAAGTTTATCGGCAACTTCCTGGTTGGTGAACCCTTCTGAGATCAGGGTCAGAATTTCTACATCAAGCGTTGAGAACTCTATATTTTCGATGTTCTCATTGGTTATCGGGTCTGGAATTGTCAGCAACCGGTTCAGAAAGCGCCCCGAGAGCTCAGCGCAAATATACTGCCCAAACTGGTGGGTATGGCCAATGGCGAAGATCAGTTCGGCTGTGCTGATGTTTTTGAGCAGGTAGGCGCTGGCACCGGATTTAAACGCTTTGATCACATATTTTTCCGTATCCAGGGCACTTAAAATAATTACCTTCAGTTCGGGATAATCCTGCTTTAAGTGTTCGGTCAATTCTATCCCTCCCATCGCCGGCATATTCATATCTACCAGTGCAATGTCTGCTTTAACGCCTTGCTCCAGCAAACGAAGCACCTCAACACCGTTATTAGCCTCGCCGGTTATCTGAAACGACTTTTCCTTTTCCAGCATGGATTTAATGCCTCCCCTAACAATCAGGTGGTCGTCGGCTAAGATAATGTCGATGGGGGCGTTCGCCATGGGTATTTATTCTGGTTTTATTTCGAGTGTAATTTTTACTACCGTTCCTGCTCCCGGCTTAGAGTTGATATCGATACAGCCGTTATACAAGCTTAACCTGTTTTTGATGCTGCTAAGCCCCGAGCCTGAGGTAATATCTTCCGGTTTACCGGTTTCAAAACCTTTGCCGTTGTCTGATACAGTTAATTCAACATGTTTATTTTTTTTTACTTCGATGGTGATCAAACTTGCTTCCGAGTGCTTCATGGCGTTATTAACCAGCTCCTGCAAAATCCTGAATATATTAGATTCCACCGGCAGATCCATCCGCACGTTCAGCGTCATAAGCCTGGTTTTGATGAGCATCTTCGGGGTGCTTAAACGCCTGGCCATTTCCTCTATGGTGGCCCGAAGGCCAAAATCATTCAGGATAGCCGGTGCCAGTTCGAAGGAGATATTCCGTGTTTCTAAAACCGCTAAATCGAGCAGTTTATAAACTCCCCGCAATGCCTCGGCCGCGTTATCTGAATCTAATAGGGTACCCAGCTTGATCCTGATCCCGTACAGCAGTTGGCTCACGCTATCATGCAAAGCCTCACTGATGCGTGAGCGTTCATTTTCTTCTGCATGGATGGTTGCCAGCGCGATATTTCTTTGCTGCTCATGCTTAATTCGTATTGCTTCCTGCTCAAGTTCTTTTTTAGCCGTGATATCCATCATGATCCCTACAAAGCGGTTTGGATGCCCGGGTTCGGTGATCACATGGCCGCGGATGCTGGCAAAACGGGTATTCCCGCCTTGATTATCAAACCTGCAAACCAGGTCGATAGATTTTTGATTATTAAGCGCAATGCGAAATTGCTGATCTACGGCAAGGCGATCGTCCGGGTGGATGAGGCTGATGAATGTTTGATACCGACCGTCAAACTTACCGCCGGGTATGGCACAGGTTTGGTAATTGAATTCATCCAGATAAAACTTCATGGTATCCAGTTCCAACTCCCAGGTACCTGATAATGAAGCCTCCAGTGCCAGTTCCAACCGTTCTTTCGTTTTGGCCAATACCTTTTCGGCCTCAACCCTTTCCGTAATGTCCATAACAGCGATATCGCATTGCAAGGGCAAGCTGCGAACAGCCACAACTACTATACCTTCCATCTGTACGTAAAACTCGCGCCCTTTTCTGGATAACATTTTTAACTGGCGGCTTTGCTTTTTGCCACTGTTCAGCATCTCCCGAAAAAACAGATGATAAATATCCCGGTATTCGGGCGCTACAAAACTTTGCAGCCGGTTGCCTATAATATTACCCTTTCCAGTTTCCAATAGCAAAATTCCCGCATTGTTCACCTCACTAACCAGGCCTTCTTTAGTCAGGATATAATAGCCAATTGGTGCCAGGTCATATATACCCGAAAACTTAAGCTGCTGCAACTCCAGTTTTTCGTTGGCTATACGGAGTTCATCATTCTGCATTTCCAGCTCGGCCTGGTGCAAATGCAGTTCTTCAAGCACCTTTTGCAGGCGCATTTCATTAAGCGATGTTCCGCTTACTTCTGCTAACAGGTCATTATGAGCTGTTTTCACTTTCATTTATCCTTAAAACAATTAAAGGCGTTGTCTCCGTTTGCTCGAAAAATGGGCGGGCGTTTAGCTGGTATATTTTAGGCTGCCTGGTTTTGGTAGTTACGACTGCCGACACTTCCTTCCGTTCATTTAAACAATGGCTTAACAATTGTGCGGGCTCTTCTGTTTTCCATTGCTTTTTTAAAAACTCTGCCGCGTTTTTCCCCTGCACATCATGGTAGGTTGTTTTAAACAATTTCAGGGCTAAGGTATTCGCGCCTGTAATATTAAAATCCCCGTCCATTTGTATAGTAGCCTCCGGAATTTCATTTAAGATGGATGCGGCATAATCTTTCAAAACCTCGAGGCTGGATTCCATCAGCTTAAAATCGGTTATCTGGGTAAGCGTCAATACCGCCCCCGAAATATAGTTATCCAGGGTACGGTAAGGCATGATCCGCACACGGTACCACTCGTTATCCCTGGTGCGCAAATCTGTAACCTTAATGGTAAGTTTATCAATCACCTCGCGGATGTAATCCTCATTAATAGGCTTTTCAAAATTAGAAACCACGTGGCTGATAGGCCGTCCAACGTCACTTGCGATAAGGTTAAACAAATGGCGCACCTGCGGGGTATAGCGAAGGATATTCAAATCATTATCAAGAAACAGCGTACAAACTTCAGTTGCGTCCAGCAGGTTTTTCATGTCATTATTGAGCCGGGTCAGCTCTTCTGCTTTTAACTGGTACTGGCTGTTCACGGTCATCAGTTCCTCATTTAACGACTGCATTTCTTCTTTCGTGGTCAGTGATTCCTCATTGGTGCTCTGCAGCTCCTCGTTGGTGCTTTGCAATTCCTCATTACTTAGCCTGAGTTTTTCCATCGAGCTTTCCATTTCCTCTACAGTGGTAGTTAGCTGCTGCTTGGTATAAACCAGTTCCTTTTTTAACGCCTCGGCAAGTGCATCACCATCCGATGAGGATGGATGCTGCGATTTTTTATTTGTTTCTATCAACCCATGATCTTCAAATACAAACATTACCAGCGGCGGTATTTCCGGCTCGTGCACTGCTGTAGCCTGTATGCTCACCTGGCGGCTTTGTTTGCCGTCTTTTAAGGTGATATACTCCCTTACCTGTGTATCCCCGCTTTTAAGGGCCTGTTGTAAGCTGCTGGATAGTGCGTATTTAAGCTCCTCACGGGCCAGTTTTAAAATATTGTTCGAAACTGTTTCGCCCCGGGGCAGCTCCAGGTATTTGCCGGTATTACCGTTATTATACAGAATATCGCCTTTTTCATTAACCAGCACTGAGGGCGGTAGAAATTTATCGATCAGCACTTTGTTGAAAATATCTGAAAAAGAGCCTTTTTGCTTTTTGGTGTTCACTTCATGAGGTTTTACGGTGTGTAAAGGTTGTTTAGAGGCCTGATACGGAAAATCGATCATATCACGCAGCGCAACGTGACCTTCCTGCCGCTCAAATAATTTCCATTTGGGATCGAGTGAACGAAACAGGTCGGTGAAGCCACCTATGGTTTCGGCCGGCCCCATGAACATAATCCCGCCCGGGTTAAGGGCATAATGAAACAAGGGGATGATCTTTTTTTGAAGCTCTGGTGTAAAATAAATGAGCATATTGCGACAGCAAAGCAGATCGAGTTTGATGAATGGCGGGTCTTTGATCAGGTTTTGCTGTGCAAATACAATGAGGTCCCTCAATTCTTTTTTTACACGGTAACGGTCGTCTTCGCGGGTAAAAAATTGCCTCAGGCGCTCGGGAGATACCTCGGCAATTATATTTTCGTGATAAACGCCCGATCGTGCATGCTCAAGGGCGGCCGGGTCAAGGTCTGTGGCGTAAACCTGGATTTTGGGTATAATCTTGCGTTTAAGCATGTTGACACATTCAACCAGCAGCATAGCTACGGAGTATGCCTCTTCTCCGGTAGAGCAACCAGCTATCCAAACGCGTATTGGCTGATCCTCATTTTTTTGCCCAATCAATTGTTTCAGCAACTGTTTTAAAGACTCAAAGGCGGTAGCATCCCTGAAAAATTTTGTCACGCCAATCAGCAGTTCATTGAACAAATTATCGATCTCTTCCGGGTTATCCTTCAGGTAATCGGCGTATTGCGCATAATCTGTAAACTGGTAATAAGCTATCCTGCGTTCTATACGGCGGGTAACGGTGCTTTTCTTGTACAGCGCAAAATCATTGCCTGTATGTGAGCGCAATAGCATTAATATTTTATGGATGGCATTGTTGTTTTTCAATGACATCTTCAAACTATCGTCAACCTCCTCAGCAATAACGGGGTGGTTCAGGTATTGGATGATCTTTAAAGGCATTTCTTCCGGCGAGAGTACATAATCAACCAGGTTGGTACCTATAGCTGCCAACGGCATACTATCGTAGTCGGCGGTTTCCGGGTCCTGGGCAATTGTCATACCCAGGTTCTCCTTAATCATCCGGATGCCCGTTTCCCCGTCAGCGCCCATTCCCGATAGAATTACCGCTACCGATTTGTTCCATTGATCATTAGCAAGGCTCTGGAAAAAATAATCAATTGGTTGCCTCACTCCCTCTGGTTTTGACGCGGTTAGCAGCAGGAGTTTACCATTATGGATGCCCATATCTTTATTAGGCGGTATGATATAGATATGATCCGGCCGGATCGCCATGCCATCGGTAGCTTCAATTATCGGGATAGCCGTGTAGCGCTGCATCACTTCCGAAAGCTGGCTTTTGTGCAGCGGATCGAGGTGCATTATAATTACAATAGCCATACCGCTATCGGCGGGCATATGCGCGAAAAATTTTTCGTAGGCTGAAAAAGAACCCGCTGAACCGCCGATGGCAATAACCGGAAATGATTTCAATTTTTTACCGCCGGCCTTTACCGGCTTTTTTTTTTTAGCTATTTCCGGTACGACAGCTTTTTTTGATTTGACCATCTGGTTTCCGCCTGGTTTGTTTATAAGGTTAAAGGTAATTATAATCGGCGGCAATCTGCCATACACTCCTGTTTAAAGCAGGCTATGAGGGCAGATCGCTTTTAGTAGCCTTATCATCAGCCAATAAAATTGCCCTGATCCTATCAATATGCACCTGCGACAAAGCCGCGCGCTCTTCGGCCGAACGCGCGGCCGCCCCCGTTTGTCCTTTGGCGAGCGTGGTTAGCAGGTTTCGTCGTTCCTCAAACATGCGTAACGCTACCCACATGGTTTCCTCGATTTTATTGGTTTGCTCGGCTACCAAACTCGCAGCAGTATAGGCGTGGCCGGTATGGCATCGGTACCTTAAAAACGATCCTTTTTTTATTTTCCATAACACGCCGCCGCAACCGGGACAGTTAAAAGGCACCTGGTTGCCCAGTTCGTTAACGGCGGCAAGGTCGCTGAGCACGCGTTCGGCAATCTTCACCTCCAGTTCAATATCCTTTGGTATTTCAACTTGTTTTTTTGCCGGGGCTGCCAATATTTTCATGAGTGCAGCGCCCATTTTAGCTATAGGTAACCTGTAAATCGTTTTCACCTGGTTCAACGCGTTTTGGGGCATATCGGGATATTCCGCGTCGTTAGGTTCTTGTATTATACAGGTACCACCACAGCGTTTAATAGCAATAAGGCCCGCTGTGCCATCGTCCAGATATCCGGTAAGTATGATGCCAATTACCCGGTTGCCAAAAGCCACCGCTGCCGAGCGGAACAAAGGGTCGATGGCCGGCCTTGATCGGTTTTCCTGCGCTCCTTTGGTTATCTGCACATGCCCGCTTTTAGATACCATCAAATGGTGATCGGATGGGGCGAGATACACCTTTCCGTTTTCAAGATGGGCATCCTGTATTGCATGAACGCATTTAAGCTCAATACTTTCATTTAATGCCTGCAAAAGGGCATCGCCGGAGGCGTCACCGGATATATGTTGTACCATAAGTATAGGTGCCGGAAAATCAACCGGGAATTGTTGCAACAGTTTTATGGAAGCGCTCATGCCGCCGGCAGATGTACCAATTACAACAATTTTACCACTTTCCGGACTGAATATCGTTGATATTATCTTCATTTGTTGAGTTGAGATAAAGCGTGTTTGGCTAAGTCGTCGGCTATCGCTTTCATCCAGGTGTAAATTCGCTCTTTGTTTATTTTGTAATCAGGTATTGAATGCCAGACTTTTTTAAACGTTTCTTCAAGAAGTCGCTCTGCCAGCTCCCTGTTTTGTACTTTGCGCATGATATTGAGAAAAAGAAAATTCGCGTAAGCGTCATACAACATGCCGGCGCCTTTTTTCTCATCGCATCGTATCAGCGGGCAAAGGTCGGCATCGGAGATCCTGGTGCCTGCCGGGTAAATTTTCATATTTCTATTCTATCAGGCGCTTCTTCAAAATCGCTGCTTCTGCCCAACAACCTGAAATAAAACGCTACAACCTCGGTAATTTTTTTCATACCCGGAGGATCATCTAAAAAGCGGGTTTGAAGTTTGCCTTCCACACAAATCAGCTTGCCTTTTTTTAACACTTTAAAAGCATGCTCTGCTACGCTGCGCAACATCACAATATTATGGCATTCGTTATGCCCGGTTTTAACACCATTTTTAATGACTTGCTCCGCGGTAAGCAACCGGAAACTTGCAACAGCAATATCGTCTCCGATAAATCGGAGTGCCGGATCTTCTCCTACATTTCCTATAAGCACAACTTTATTTATCCCTGACATTGTTTTGTTGATTAATTGACGTACCGTGCGGCTATCAGGACAAACAAGCTCCTGTCTGCTTTCGATTCGTCGAAGTTTTCCTTAAGCAATTGTTGAATCCGCTTATCGGGCAACTTTACAGCAGCCATTTGTAATAATTTAAAGGAAGACAGTTCTACGCTTTCAATAACTGATAAATAAAATAATATGGAGAGATCACGTAGTTCCAGGTTTTCCTTTTTATGATAAATACCTGAAAACCCCGACTCTATGAAAACGATCAGTTCCTCACAGTTTCTTAAAGACGGAGCTTCATCAAGCAACGTAAATATTTCTTCTATCCGGGCTATTTGTTTGCCTATATCTTCCCAGGTTTCTAAAACAGCTTGTTTCAAATCTTTAAAATGGGCCTCATCTGCGAGTTCGGGCAATCGCTCAAATAAATGCGATTTAGCACAGAAAATTCGGCTGAGGTGATCAGTAAAAAAAATCCGAAGCTGATCCGGCTTTAATACATAACCGGAGGTTTTTTCAATATTTACGGGTTCACTCATTACGGGGCGTTGATTTGTATATTTAAGCTGATTACAGTTTTTGATTTAGGTTGGCTTTTTTATATGGCAGATAGTAGTGCTCATAAAACTGCTTTTTGTTATCCCTGTACTCCGTAACCGCGCCCAGCCAACTCATCATCCTGATATAATACCAGGCCAGATCTACCTGGTGCGGTTTAAAACCACTACGGGCGCTTTTAGGATATAAATGATGGTTGTTGTGCCATTCGCCGGCTACCAAGCCTGGCCATAACTGGTTGATCGATTTATCGTTCTGGTTATAATCCGTTCCCTCGCGTTGTTTGTCCTGGCCCTTGGCGTGGCCGTCATAATTAAAAGTGCGCACGCCAACTGCCCAAAAACCGGCAGCTCCAAACAAACTAAACACGAGTGCATTTCCGCCCAACAGGTAAAATGCCCCATACCAAAAGCCCCAGTTCAGAATCCATGATAATATTGCCTTGTAAGGATTAACGTACGATCCCCATTGCTGATATTGCGCGTAGGTATTGGCTTTTACACCTGTATGTTTCATGAGGGATCGCACCCTGCTGTAATCGCCTTCGCTCAGATCTTTAGCGATTGGCTGATGGTTCACATCGGCCAAAAAGCAATAAAGAAAACCGGCCTGCGCGTTATAAGGGTCGCCCGGCTGATCTGATTTAGAATGGTGAACATGGTGAGAGATCACATAAATTTCTTCGGGGATCACATTGATGGTGAGGTTTTGCGTAATAAAGCGCCAGAAACCGTTACGAAACTTATAGGCTCCGTGCGTGCAATACCGGTGATGCCAGATGGTACCATGGGTACCCATAATGATCATGCCATATACAAAGGCAGCCAGCAACGTCCACCAGCTCAAATAGTAAATCAAAAACATTGCAAAAAAAACAGAAAGGCAAATCACCTTCAGCCAGCTAAATACCGGCAGCCAGTTTTTACGGGTTCTAAACAGATTTAACCTTAAAAAAAACTCTTTTAAAATTTGACCGGACGTTGGTTTAACCAGGGCCCCGGCAGGGTCCTTCCAACCATACGATGGAGTTTGCAATACATAATCTAAGAATGGCATTTTTGCTTTTTAAGTAAACGACGATAAAACCACAGTTTTCCGCTTTTACCAAAGTTCGGGTTAGGGATTTTTACATCGGTGAGTAAAAACACACATTAACCGGGATAAATACCTGATGTTTTAAAGTAGCCGTTTCAATTATCAGTGACTTAACAAGGTTATATCATCCTGTAATTGCGTAAACTACGTTAAATTGTAGTTATAACTACTGAATATTGAACAAATTACTTTGATGGCATACAGAAAAACCGTTGGTTTTCAATAACTTAATAAATACAACTTTACATCCGCATACCTATTTTATGACCTGTTTGGGAGATGCCAAAAACTGCATGAACGGTGCCCATGTTATTTAAGCTGAAAACGAACAGGTTAGAAACTATAAAGTATGTATACATTAGGAATAAACGCCGTTTTTCACGACTCGGCGGCATGTTTAATAAAAGACGGACAGCTTATCGCGGCGGCCGAGGAGGAACGGTTCACCCACTTTAAACATGGTAAAAGGCCGGTACCGTTTTCAACCTGGGAATTGCCTTTTCATGCCATTGATTATTGCTTGTGTATAGCCGACATTCATGTCAACGATTTAGAACATGTAGCTTATTCGTTTGATCCTTACCTGCTGGTTGGCGAACAATACCGCGATAAATCAACCATAGAGATACCATTTGAAAACAACGGAAAAATTGATAACAACGATTGGCTGAACGTATGGGACCCGCTGTTTTTATCTTCCATTATTAATGCTCGCGCACAGCTTAACGATGGGTACCCTCATCACCTGCAAAAACGCTTTATCGGCGCTAACATAAAACCGGAGCAATGGCATTACGTGGAGCACCATTTGGCCCACGCCGCCAGCGCGTTCAATTGTTCGCCTTTTGATGAGGCCGCGGTGATGACCGTTGACGGGCGCGGTGAACTGGCCACAACAACTTATAATTTTGGCAGCGGGCAACAGCTAACGCGCATAGGCCAGGTAAATATGCCCCACTCTTTGGGCTTGCTTTACGAACAGGTTACAACCCACCTGGGCTTCCTGCACTCGTCGGACGAATATAAGGTAATGGCTTTGGCATCTTATGGCAATACCGATTTTGTGAAGGATTTTCGGGAGATGATCAGTTTAAGCGCTAACGGCCAGTATACTATTACCAATCAAAATTTCACAGAGCGGTTTGGCCCGCAACGGTTGCGCCATCACGAATTTACAGCTCATCATTTCAATATAGCGCATTCGTTGCAATTGGTACTGGAGGAAACTTTGCTGGATATAACCAGCTGGCTGCAAAAAGAAACCGGCTCGGCAAATTTGTGCATGGCAGGCGGCGTGGCACTTAACTGTGTGGCCAATGCACGTATAAGAGATGCCAAAGCATTTAACAATATCTGGGGGCAGCCGGCATCTGGCGATGATGGTACCGCTTTAGGCGCAGCATTATGGATAGACGCGCAGCAGCGAAAAAGCAATGAACGTGAATTTGTGATGGACCATGCCTATTTGGGACCGGAATACAACGACGATGAAATTGAAAAGTTCATGAAATGGAGCAAAGTGCCATACCGCCGCATGGAAAACATTGCCGAAGAAACAGCCGAAGTGCTTGCACAGGATAAGATAATAGGCTGGTACCAAAACCGGATGGAATTTGACCCAAGGGCTTTGGGTAACCGCTCCATACTGGCCTCCCCTATTAATCCCGAAATGCAGGCGCGCTTAAACGAGGTAAAAGACAGGGAAGACTTTCGGCCGGTGGCGCCGGTGGTGCTTGAAGAGGAAGCCGCCAACTGGTTTGAAAGTGCCGAATATTCGCCGTTTATGTTATTTATATACGATGTAAAAGCGGATAAAGCCGACCGCATCCCCGCCGTGCGGCATACCGATGGCACAGCCCGGATACAAACAGTGAACGAACAACAAAACAAAAAATATTATGATCTGCTAAAAGCCTTCTATCGCAAAATCGGCGTTCCGGTGCTGATCAATACTTCGTTCAATACGCTTGGCAAACCTATAGTTTGCACACCACGCGATGCTATTGAATGTTTTTGGAGCTCCCCTTTTGATGCTTTGGTCATTGGTTCATTTATAATTGAAAAAAATGCAGATATCAATAGTAATCCCGACATACAAACGACCACAATTACTCAGCAAATGCCTGAAAGCGCTGCAGTTGCAGTTACTGAATAAACAGGAATTTGAAATATTAGTAATAAGCGACGGCCCCGATCAGGAGACCCGCGCAGCCGTGAGTGATTTTAACAGGCTGTTAAATATCCGTTATTTCGGCTTGCCGGATAAAAAGGGGCCGGCCGCGGCGCGAAATCTCGGCTGGCTTAACGCTAAAGCTGCTGTGGTAGCGTTTACCGACGATGATTGTCGGCCAGATAACAGGTGGCTTACCGCAATACTTGCAGAAGTTGATCCAACCAGGGCGCAGGCATTTACCGGCCGTGTTATTGTACCGCGGGGACAGCGCCCTACCGACTACGAGCTTAACACAGCAGGCCTGGAAACCGCGGATTTTGTTACCGCTAACTGTGCCTGCACAAAACTCGCCTTGTTCATAACCGGTGGTTTTGACGAACGGTTTAGCATGGCCTGGCGTGAAGATAGTGACCTGGAGTTTAAACTGATCTTCCATAACATTGATCTAAAAAAGGTCAACCAGGCAATGGTAGTTCATCCTGTGAGGCGGGCACGCTGGGGCATCAGCTTAAAAGAGCAAAAGAAAACCTTGTTTAATGCTTTGCTTTATCAAAAGTTCCCGGCACTTTACCGTGCTAAAATTCAATCAATCATGGCCACCTGTTTTATATTACTTCATCATAGCCTGTTTTGTTGTTTTTTTAGCAGGCTTATTATCAAACACATCTTTAATTACGGCATCAGGAGGGATGGGTTGGTTAATACTCACAGCTTACTTCATCACAAGGCGATTGTACCGTACCAGCCGTTCGGTGGAACATGTGGCTGAAATGATCTTTACATCAACACTCATTCCTTTTTATTCCATTTATTGGCAATGGTATGGGGCTTTTAAATACCGCGTATTATTTATCTAAATATGAAATTACCTGTTCAGGAAATAAAAAAAATCGGCATTTTCAGGGCGCTCCAATTGGGCGATCTGTTATGTACCATCCCTGCTATCCGCGCGCTGCGACGCGCTTACCCGCATGCTGAAATCATTTTATTAGGTTTGCCATGGGCTAAAGGCTTTACCGAACGCTTTGATCATTATTTTAATGGCTTTATCCATTTCCCCGGTTTTCCCGGCTTACCTGAACAATATTTTGACGCAAAGGTATTTCCTGTTTTTATTGAACAAATGCAGGCAGAACAATTTGATCTGTTGTTGCAAATGCAGGGCAATGGCTCTGTTGTAAACCCCATGATGGAATTATTTGGCGCTAAGCATTTAGCCGGGTTTAAAACCGATGGACATTACGCGCCGGATAACGGGTTCTTTTTAGATTATCCAAACCACGGCTCGGAAATAGACCGCCATATTGCTCTGATGGAGCATTTGGGATGCGCCAACCCGGGTAATGAGCTTGAGTTCCCCCTATCAAACGCAGACTTATTGGAGTTAGGCCAATTAAACCTGCCGATAGAACCGCAGCGATACGTTTGTATCCACCCCGGCTCGCGCGGATCATGGCGGCAATGGCCGGTTAATTATTTTGCAGCACTTGCCGATTTTTGTATCGACCAGGGCTACCAGGCCGTAATTACCGGTACAAATGATGAAGCGGAGATTACCGATGCTATGATCAGTCAGATGAAAAACACGCCTATAGACACCACAGGAAAAACATCGCTGGGAGCAGTTGGCGCATTGATCTGGGATGCTGCTTTGCTTATTTCAAATTGCACCGGTGTATCGCACATTGCGGCGGCGTTTAAAACACCAAGCATAGTGATCAGTATGGATGGCGAACCACACCGTTGGGGACCTAAAGATTAATTTGCCGAATAAAAATTCAAATTTTTCTCAAAAAACTATATGATACGTGTGCTGATAGCAGATGGTAATGAACATACTTTGGCCGGTGTAAGAAACTTGTTGAATGATGAGCCGGGATTTGAAGTGCTTGCCCAGGCATCAGACGGTGAAAGTGTAATTGATTTAATAAGCGCGGGTGTTGTGCCAGATGTAGTTCTTACCGATATGCACCTGCCACGCATTAACGGGATTTTGCTGGCCGGGCATATCAGCCGGAATTTCCCTTTCATCAAAACTATCATGTTTACCATGGAAGACCAGGAACACTACCTGATTGACGCGTTTAAATCGGGGATAAAAAGTTATTTAACCAAATCGGTTGCGCGTGATGAACTGATTTTTGCCATCGGTCAAGTTAATCAGGGTAAATACTATATGTGCACGCAACTCGCATCAAGGCTTACCCTCCTTTTTTTAAAGGGAACCGAAATGGCATCACTTATTGTTGAGCCTAACATCGAATTTTCGGGACGTGAAATGGAGGTATTACAATTGATTGCCGACGGCTGTACTAACCAGGAAATAGCCGATCAGCTATTTACGAGTAAACGAACTGTTGAGGGCCACCGGCAATCCATGATCAATAAAACCGGTGTCCGTAATACACCCGCATTGGTTAAATATGCCATGCGCTATAATTTAATGAAAACGAGGGAAGATGCTACTCGCAGTACCGGGACGTGAACTATGCAATGTCAAATACCTATCACTATGAAAACATCAAAACGAAATATCACCGTTGCGCTTATCGTTGCTTTTGCACTCCCGATAGCTTTCGTATCCGCACAAGCGTGGTTCAGAAAAAAAGATAAACAACCCAAAAAGAAGCAGGCCACGGTTTGTAGTTGGACGAGCAAATCCTGATCATCAAGATTAACGCACCAAACACACTCTTGGAATAGTAATTGCACTTATATAAGCGATTGATTATCGCAGTCAAATCAAATCAATTAATATTAATAATCTACATTATGCCTACAAAAACAAACAAAAAAGCGACTGCAGCAGCTGCAAGCCGCACACCCGAAGCCGAAAGCGCTTTGAAAGAATTATTCGTTGACGAATTAAAAGACATTTATTGGGCCGAAAAGCATTTAGCTACCGCCCTGCCTAAACTGATTAAAGGCGCAACATCTGAAGATCTTAAACAGACCATCACCACGCACCTTGAAGAGACAAAGAACCAGATCACCAGGCTCGAAAGCGTATTTGAATCGGTAGGTGAAAAAGCAGCCGCGAAAAAATGCCTTGCGATGGAAGGGCTTTTGGCCGAGGCTACAGAACTATTAACCGATACCGAAAAAGGAACCGAGGTACGTGACGTAGCGATCATTTCGGCAGCGCAAAAAGTTGAACATTATGAAATTGCGTCTTACGGAACATTGCGTACGCTGGCCGGCACCCTGGGCTTTAGCGAAGCACAAAGCCTGCTCGACGAAACCCTCGCCGAGGAGAAAAACGCGGATTCCCTGCTTACCCAGGTAGCTGAAAACTATGTAAATGAAGCTGCCGCTGCAGAAACAAAATAATTTGCTAACAAAAACCAAGGGCTGCCAAAAGTCGGCCTTTGATTTTTTTTATCGTATCAGATGATCAACTGGCATATCGGCTGTTCAGGTTTTCATTATAAACATTGGCGGGGTACTTTTTATCCTGATAATTTACCGCAAAGGCGATGGTTTGAATATTACGCGGGTCAGTTTGACACCCTTGAACTTAACGTTACTTTTTACCGCTTTCCGCAGGTATCGGTCCTGAAAAACTGGTATGAGCAGGCACCTGCGGATTTCCGGTTCTCGGTAAAAACGCCAAGAGCTATCACCCACTTCAAGCAATTCCATAACACAGCAGATATGCTGAGCAGTTTTTATGATACCATCAGGGAGGGATTGAAGGAAAAACTCGGTCCGGTACTTTTCCAGCTTCCACCGCGGTTGGCTTACGCGGAAGACCGGTTGGAGCGGATCATTAACCAAATGGACCCGGATTTTAGCAATGTGATCGAATTCCGGCATGCCAGCTGGTGGGAACCAAAGGTTTATGAACGCCTGGCACAACAGGGCGTTACTTTTTGCGGAATGAGCCATCCCGACTTACCCGACCAGTTAATAACTAATATAGATACCATCTATTACCGCTTTCATGCGTACCTGATTTATATCGATCAGCATATTCAGATGATACCTTGAGGCGATTTGCTGATGAAGTAAAAGGAAATTCAAAAATAAACGAAGCCTGGTGTTATTTTAATAATGACGCGGCGGTTGCAGCAATTCCCAACGCCCAAAACCTAACCAGGTTTGCGAATGAGTGAACCTTGAATACTCACCATTACTAAATTTAAGCGATTAATTGCTGCTGCCGAACAATTAAACTCCGGCCAATTCTTTTAAATAATTAATTGACGATTCACTGCCCCAAAGAAAAACGCTGTCCTTATTGTAAGAGTAACCAAATTGCATGGCGTTCGCCACGATCAGACCGCGCACAAGCTTCTCATACTTTACGCGTTTTATTTGTAGATGTTTTTGTAATTCCATCGTGATGTTTTTAAGCTATTATCAAATACCATGCCCCAATAGCTTCATACACTGTCCATTTTTTATTACCTCGATGGATATGATCTTAAGGATACTTAGTGCGATTAACGTTTGTAAATATTCCGGACATTTTTTGTTTTACACAACCTTACTATAGTTCAAAAACCATATATGTTTGTGAACTTTACGTGGCCTTAACAAATTGCTATATCGGTATCGTGCGTCCGGATGTAACAAATAAAAACTTTTTACAAACTGCGAAAAAGCAGGTATAGTTAGAGAAATTGCTTTTAAAAACAGATACTGATCACAATTTTCTCATCACGATTATTCCAATAGTCATAATTATTAAAAATATCTCATTACATTACAAAGATACCGTACTCAATAAGCTTTTAGATTAACAGAACGGAAGAACACCTACCTTGAGATCTTCCTTGTTTAGGTAAAGGATAAACGTTTCGCAGGCGGTTGAAAAGCAGCGGCCTTTGCAACGGTAACACTTTAAATGCACAGCTTACAATAGTTAAATCATGGAAACAACAAACCGTTCAAAAAAATTGGCTTTGTGCTACCTGTACCTGGTACCGCCGGTGGTAGCCGCAATCGGATTTGGAATAAGACCGGTATCTTGTACGGTTTACCTGCCATTATGGCTATTGAATAGCGGTTTGATGTTGCGGGCGGCGTTTCTTCTGGTGCGCCGCCGGCCCAACGGTTACATAGCGTCCGCTTTGCTATTGCTGGTACCATGGTTGTTGTTCGCAATTTTTGCAGGTATGGGCCCCCCTCCGGTAAATATAGCCGGTTGGCTCACTACGGCAGCAACACAGCAAACCCGGTACACGATACTTATTGTGGGAGGCATTTGCGCTTATCTTGGCTTTGGACTTTTAAAGGAAAAATTTGAAAACCCGGGCGAGCGTATGTATGCCGTGTTGGGATTCGCCCTTTTAACCATCGCGCTGCCTTTATTTTTATTGAATATGGCTTTCTGGGGATATTACCTGCCTACGACGTTTAAGGGGTTTCGGCTATCGCCTACCGAACCAAGACCGGGTTGGTATGTTGCTTTTAAAGAGTTGTTTTATATCATCGCCGTAACTGAAGTTGCTCTTATATACCTGGCCACCTCATTTTTTGCCGTGGCGATGAAAAAAGCGAAGTTGCTTAGTTCTGTCTCCTGTAATTGGTACCGTGGCTTTGGTATAGCCGGAATTATCCTAACTATCATCCCTCCTTCCTGGCCTGAGCCGCTTAGTATGGCAGGATATCTGGCCACCATACCGGCAATCCCCTTTACTATGCCCTATCTTTTGGGGGTAAGGTTATTGAAGGGCTATCATAATTAATTTATAAGAATTATAATACGCTGTTTTCTGCCGTTTTAACGATGTTTCTGATGCATATATTTAGCTAAGCAATACAATTCAAAGCTAACTAAAACAAATTCAAGCTTTTGCATGTTAAGTGTTAATGATTTCAACAAATCGGCCAGCCCGCATTTTACTTATCGAAGATTCTGAGATGGATAGGGTAATATTCAATTTAATGATAAAAAAGATGCTTGATAACCCGGTAATCGAAACCTGCAATAACGGAATTACCGCAATCAGCAGGCTGATGGAGCTAAATTCGCTGGGGAATGATCTTTTGCCCGACTATATTTTTCTTGACCTGGCAATGCCGCTGATGGACGGATGGCAGTTTATGGAAGAATATGACAGGCTTGATATCGATCCAACACATAAAAGCAAGATCTACGTACTTTCATCCTCTGTTTTTAAGAAAGACATCGTCAAATCGCATTTAAACCCGCGGATAGAAAACTTTTTATCAAAACCAATTGATTTTGGAACGATCAAAAACGTTTTCTTTTCAAATTAACGGAGCTATCGGGAGCTGATAACAAGTACACCTTTCATCGCCACCTCAGGTATCGATGTTTTAATATGTATTGCACTGATGGCGGATTTTTTTACTGTAATTAAGGATTGGGTAATCGCCCTTGGCGAAAAACATGAGGTAGACCCTTTGTTGCTGGGCTGTCTTTATTTGGTCAGCAAGATTTGCCTTGTAATTTTCATTGGACTGATAGTTAAAAACCTGAAGGCAAAGAAGGCCATCAGGGTGCCATTACTGCTGGCCGCTGTGAGTTTCAGCACACCTTACCTCTACCTTATTATTGCCGGGAGCAATATTCCTGTTTGGGTATATATATTTATCGCGCTGATGTTTACGTACGGAGGTTATAGCATTTGGAAGAAGGTTAAGCTGACCTGATGGCTAATCTGAAGCTGTTCTGCTGCGCCGGTTTTTAACCGAAAGTAACGTTTGAAGATATGTAGCATCTGATGTATCCCCTATTCAAAGTTTAGATTTATACTGACAATTTAAACCTTAACCTACAGATTTTTTAATTACATCGCTTATAAAACTAAGTTCTTGATGAAAATTTTCGGTATCTGCGATAAACATGCTTTGCGGTAAAAACCACCGTCTTGTTGTGCGCTGAAATACTCCGTCTATGATGAACATAACAATAATGATTCTTTCAGAGTTATGTTCATAATTGACGGCAAACTTTCCCTCAAATAATTCGTTGGTCTTTCTATTTTGGAATTTAATTTCCCCCGACAGTGATCCGCGTTTAATAAATTTCAAATTAAAACCGGAGCAATCGATAACGCAGCTCATCAGGCAATCTAAAAATAATTCAGCACTTCCAGAACAAATATCCATGGTTTTATACGCTTATTTACAGGGGCAATCTCCCCGGGAAGTTGTCTTAGTATCATTATACTTTTAAAGTACTATTAAAATCTACCTATTATTATTTGAATACTTTCATCCAACTTATTCATTCAACCAGCAATCAATTATCCCCCAATAAATAGTAATACGATTGCATAAAAAAAGGCCGCCTGAAACCAGACGACCTCCCATCTATATACACAACCCCATTTCCTTAATCTTCTGCAGGCTCGTTGCTGGCCGCGAAGTTTGCCTGGTTCTCGGCGATCTCTGTAAGCAGCGCGTCCGCTGTTTTTTCTTCATCAAGCGTTAATACCAATAAATCTGCAACATCATAATATCCTAAGGTTTTGGCTAACGCTATCATGCCGCCATACGAAGCGATCTCATAATGCTCCGCTTTTTGGCCGGCGAAAATCAGGCCTACATCACGTTGTGCTGTGCCTTCTTCTGTAGCACTGATGATCTCATCGCCTTCATCAACAATACCTGCCATGGCTTCACATTTACGACTATCTGGTTCTAAACCTAAAATGCCAAAAATCTGTTCCAGGCGGGCAACATGCTCTTCTGTTTCTGTAAGATGTTGTTCAAAAGCATCTTTGAGTTCGGCAGAAGTGGCGGCTTCGGCCATTTCCGGTAAGGTATCCACCAGCTTGTTTTCCGCCCAATACAAATCTTTCAATTCGTTCACAAAAAACTCCATCAGTTTGGATTCGCCGGTACCCTCAGCCTGTTCCTCTTCCCACTCATCATCAGGAATTACGGTTTCTGATTCCGGAGCGTTGTAAGCGGCCTGAGTTTGGTATTCACCGGCTGCTCCCTCGTACGAAGGTTCGGCGGCTACATATTCATCATCTAAATCGTTGTTATCATCGACATCTGTTTCAGATTGGTTACGAAGAGATTTCACCAGATCATGCCCTTCAACAATTCCCTGCTGCTGTGCTAATAACACTTGTTGCAGTTGCGGGTTTAATTCGTTTTCCGGATCCAATGCATCTTTATATGCAGCTTTGGCGGCATCTTCTCCGCGCTCGCATTCGTTAAGGATCGCGGTAAGATCGCTGCCTGTAAATGTTGATTTGATATCAATCCAGGCGCGGTGCAAATCGCCGGATGTACTGGTACCTTCAGCTGCTTCGCCTCCAAATTGATACGCCAGGCTGGTAAGCTCCGTAACATTACGGCGGCTTTCGTCTGCTAATTTGCTGAATACCGCTGTCAGGCTGTTTTCATCTTCTTTCAAATCTTTGCCTGCTTTTTCAAAACCGGCGGCACGGTCATTGTTAATTTTAATGAGATCGTTGATTACATCAAGTGATTTTTCTGTGTTTTCCATAGCCATTTGTGGTAGATTGATTATTTATTGGTTTGAATTTTTTTTTGGATGGCCGCAAGCAACTTTTGATAAGGCGCTTCGAATTTTTCAATGCCTTCCTTTTCCAGCTTATCTGCTATCTCCCGCATATTGAGCCCGGCATCGGCAAGCATCTCAAGCATATATAACGCTTGCTCAGTTCCGCTTTCCAGCTTTGCTATCGCTACGCCGTGGTCGCGAAAAGCTTCTATAGTGCTTAAAGGGGCAGTATTTACGGTATCTGGCCCAATCAGTTCTTCAATATACCGGGTATCGCGATAAGCTGGGTTTTTATTTCCGGTACTGGCCCACAACAATCGCTGAGGTTTTGCACCGGCCTCAGCTAATTTTTGCCAGCGTTCGCCGCTAAAGAGTCGTTTATACAAGGAATAGGCGACCCTGGCGGAGGCAATTGCAGCTTCGCCTTTCACTTCTGCCAAATCTTTGTCGTCAAGCAAAGGATCGACAAGCAGATCTATACGGCTCAGGAAAAAACTCGCAACTGAAGCTATCTGGTTAACGGGTTGCCTTGCCGCCAAACGATCTTCCAGCCCTTCTATGTAAGCGTTTGCTACAGCCTCATAACGTTCAAGCCCAAAGAGTAATGTGACATTGATATTAATCCCCTCGGTGATAGCTGTACGGATAGCTGGCAGGCAGGGCAACGTACCGGGTATTTTGATCATCACATTTTTGCGGTCAACCCTTTGCCAAAGTTCCCTGGCCTGAGCTATGGTAGCAGGTTCATCAAGCGCAAGCAACGGCGAAACCTCCAGGCTTACATAACCATCGGCCCCGCTTACTTCCTCGTTATAAACAGGCGCAAACATATCTGCCGCCTGCTGTATGTCGCTGATAGCGAGACCGAAAAAGACACACTCAGGATCGACGTCTGTTTTGGCCAGTTCCAGGATATCCGCATCATAATCGGCACTCGAACTGATAGCCTGCTCAAAGATGGCCGGATTGGAGGTTACCTCCCGGATGCCATCCTCGTTTATCATTTGTTGCAACCGTCCTGAACGCATTATCTGCCGGTCGATAAAGTCAAGCCAGATGCTTTGCTTAAAATCGGTATGGATCTGTTTAACCTTGTTGGTGTTTTGCATAAAATTATTTTTTAATCGGCTTAGCAGACATGTGCACTGACGGATCAGCATTACCCTTGCTCATTGAATCGGTTGCGGGTGCAATGGCAGAATCGTGTCGATCTTTATTAATTGTAGTTGTATCACGGATGGCTGGCCCACCTGCTTTATTTACACTCGTGGTATCCTGGCTGTTATTGATTTGTTTATGACTATCGCCGGAATTACAAGCGAAAACAGAGGTGGTTAGGGCAGCCAAAGTGCCGGTATACCGAATTACTTTTTTCATTTTAATACCGTTGGTGTGCTAACAGCCTCATAAGTGCTCCACTGTGCAACACCTTTTGGCTCGGCATTTTTCACTTCTGCGCTTTTCACCGCGCTCATTTCCTGGTTTAGTTTTTCAGAGGCTTTTAAATCCCTGCTGAAATCCTGGGGCAGGTTAGTTTGGCCTTCCGTTTCCTGCACCTGCTGTAAAGGTTGTTCAACAAAAACCCATTCCTTGCCTATTCCCGGCATTTCACCTTCGTTCCACGGGCCGCGTACAGCACCGTCGGAAAGATTGTAAACTTGCTGAGTATAGCGAGGATCGGCAGCAAGCACACCCGGCGGGAAGTTATCAGGGATGCTATTCAGCGCGGCTTCAAACATTTTATAATGCGCTACTTCGCGGGTCATTAAAAACGACAGCGTTTCGTGAATATAAGGATCGTCAGTAAATTTCATCAGGTGTTCGTAAACCAGTTTGGCCCTTGATTCGGACGCGAGGTTACTGCGCAGATCGACAGTAAGATCTCCATTGGAGTGGATGTACGATGCGCACCATGGGATGCCCTGGCTGTTGCGCGGAGTTACACCACCGCCGGTAATCATTACAAACTGCGGGTTAGCAGTTAATGCCTCGTGGATGATGTTTTCTTTAGCAGCTTTGCCATTCATTACCTGCATAATCTCCGAACTATCGGCAGCGTTTTTCAACTCGCCGTTAACGCCTTTCAGCAGCATTTGGATAGTAGCGCCAACAATTTCCAGGTGACTGAATTCTTCGGTGGCGATATCCATCAGCATATCGTACTTGTCGGGATACGGAACCTTGGCGCCAAATGCTTGTGTAAAATATTGCATGGCGGCAGCAAGTTCGCCGTTTTCGCCGCCAAATTGCTCCAGTAAAAGGTTAGCAAAGCGGGGGTCAGGGCGCGAAACCCTGGCATTAAATTGTAGTGATTTAACGTGGTGAAACATAAATGTAATTTTAGTAGATGTTAAATGAAATGATTGGGCAAGAGCTTGATAGAGAAGGATCGTTTACTAATACAACTATGGGAAGCACCAAATGTTTCAACTTAAAATTAAAATATTATCATATTTTTTAAGTTGATGAAAATTTTTGTGCCGTAAATTTATCGGCTAACCCTCGAGATCCACACATCACAATTAATTACTACCTGTAAGTGCAAGGCTACCGGGCTTCATTTTATTTATATTATAAATTAAAAAAACAAATATTTTCACTTTAAGTTAAATAGATAGATTAAAAAAATCCAACTATGAAAGCTGCAGTATTTCACAAACCCGGCGATATCCGTTATGATACCGTTGAAGATCCTCGTTTAGAACAGGATAACGATGTCATTTTAAAAGTTACCTCTACTGCTATATGCGGTTCCGACCTGCATATCCTGAGCGGCGGCGTACCGCAACCAAAACCTATGATAATGGGGCATGAGTTTATGGGCATTGTTGAAGAAGTTGGTAAAGGCGTAACCAAATTAAAAAAGGGCGACCGCGTGGTAGTACCATTCCCAATATCCTGCGGCCATTGTTTTTTCTGTCAACATGACGCTTCGCCAGCCTGCGAAAATTCCAATTACAAACATTACGGGCCTGACGGCGATATGGCCGGTCAAAAAGGCGCTGCACTATTTGGATATACCGACCTGTATGGAGGGTATTCCGGCGGACAGGCGCAATATGTACGTGTGCCTTACGCGGATATCAGCCCGAGGATTGTACCGGATAATATGACCGATGAGCAGGTTTTGTTCCTGACAGACATTTTCCCTACCGGCTGGTCCGCAATCGATTGGGCACAGCTAAAAGGCGGCGAGGTTGTGGCCATATTTGGCTCGGGCCCTGTTGGATTGATGGCACAGAAAGCAGCCTGGATCAACGGCGCAAGCCGCGTGATCGCAATTGATCCGTTGAATTATCGCTTAGAAAAAGCTAAAGCCGTGAATAAGGTGGAAACACTTAACCCTAATGAAGTTGATGTGGTAGAAGCCATCCGCGCGATAACCGGCGGCCGTGGTGCCGATGTTTGTGTAGATGCTGTAGGCTTTGAACCCGAACGCAATATTATAGATAAGGCAAAAGCCCTGATCAATTTTGAGGTGGGCAGCATGAAAGTACTGGATATGGCTTTTAAAGCTGTTCGCCGGATGGGGACAGTATCTATTATGGGCGTTTATGGTTCAACGTATGACAATTTCCCGCTACACCGCCTGTTTGATAAAGGTATAACACTTAAAATGGGCCAGGCGCCTGTTTTGAATTACATAGACCATTTAATTGAATTGGTAAAAGAAGAAAAAGTAGTACTGGACGATATTATTACCCACACCCTTCCCCTGAGCGAAGTGACGTATGGTTACGAGATCTTCGATAAAAAAGAAGAGGATTGCGTGAAAGTGGTGTTAAAACCCTGGGAACGGATAAAACCAACGGATAATAACGTACCTGTAAAAATAGAAAACTAAACATCAGCATCCACCTATGGAAAATACGACAGCAGTGCCGGAAAAAATAATAGAAGGTTTCCACTATGTAATCGACCTCGCTTCCTTAACAATAAAACTAACAAGTAATGGCAAAAACCCCAGCAAAACAGAACAAGCAACCTGGCATTGAAGCCAAAATGGACCCGGCACCAGAATACATTAAAAGCAGTTATCATGGCTCAGGTAAGTTAGCTGGCAAGGTTGCTTTAATTACCGGTGGAGATTCGGGCGTTGGCCGGGCGGTGAGTATTCATTTTGCCCGCGAAGGGGCTGATGTTGCCATTGTTTATATTGACGAAGACGTAGATGCTAATGAAACCAAACGGTTAATTGAAGCGGAAGGCCGGGCTTGTCTCTTGCTGAAGGGCGATGTAAAGAAAGCCGCTTTTTGTAAAAAAGCAGTCGGAGTTACAGTTGATAAATTGGGAAAACTGAACATTCTGGTTAACAATGCCGGGATGCAGTTCCCTCAAAAAGATCCGAAATCAATCGATGAAAAACAATTGGAAGATACCTTTCGAACCAACATCTTCGCTTATTTCCATTTTGCTAACCAAGCGCTGGAACATATGCAGGAGGGCGATTGCATCATTAATACCACATCGGTTACCGCCTACCGCTCCTCGCCCAACCTCATTGATTATTCATCTACCAAAGGCGCTATCACCAGTTTCACCCGCTCATTGGCTACTAACCTTACCGATAAAAAGATCAGGGTTAATGCAGTAGCTCCCGGCCCTGTATGGACACCGCTGATCGTTGCCACTTTTGACGAGGAAAAGATCAAAAGCTTTGGCAGTGAAACGGCAATGAAGCGTGCCGGCCAGCCTTCCGAACTCGGTCCCGCCTACGTATTTCTGGCCTCAGAGGATGCGTCTTTTATTACCGGTCAGGTTATTCACGTTAACGGCGGAGAGGTCGTTAACGGTTAAACAACAAACAAACGAAACATCATCCTATGAAAACCATCGTATTTATTCACGGCATGTTCCAAAACCCAAAAAGCTGGGAAAACAAAAGGAACGCCTTCGGACTTAATACATCCAATAAAAGGTTGGCACGGCTATTTTCCAACCGGCACTGATCGCCCGGGCATTGAAAAGCACACATTAGTTATCACACTTTTTAGAAACATCAACTCAAAAAACACAGCGCCAAATTTATTTCGACGCTGTGTTTTTTGATGAGGGTATTTTGATCCATCCGGTCTTATCTCCAAAACTTATAAGTTGATAACCTTTATATATTCCCTTAATTTTAACATTATCTTTAGCACTAAGCGCGGCGATTTGCGCAGCGTTACTGTCAGGGGCGTCATATAATGGTTGCTGATACCGGATAGTTTCAGTACGCTCAATAAGGGATTTTATCTGCGAGGCATTAACTATTGCTGATGTGTTATCGGGATAAATAACTTTATATGAATTTCTTGTAGCTGCGCTGATGGTAACCATAGTTTTTCCTGCTAATTGGTAGTTTAGTGTGGACGTGATGGCGTTTGTTTTGAGATTTTTATAACGATTTGCCATAAGGGCTTACTTGTATTTCTGGGTTTTCGTCCTCATTAGCACCGATCAAACGGTAAGTGATGGTAGCGAAAACGGCGAATACGATATGCGCGGGAATACGCTGCAGGTAATATTTTTCG
Source organism: Mucilaginibacter celer (assembly GCF_003576455.2). NCBI lineage: Bacteria > Pseudomonadati > Bacteroidota > Sphingobacteriia > Sphingobacteriales > Sphingobacteriaceae > Mucilaginibacter > Mucilaginibacter celer. The sequence continues at coordinate 2,005,897 of NZ_CP032869.1, read as the reverse complement.
AAGTTGACCCAGGGCGGTAATGGATGAACTTTAAAAGTAGCCTTCCAGATCAGGAAACCTAAAAAGCCGCTGATAGCTCCCAGCATAATTCCGTTTCTTATAGTATGTTTAATTTTGCCGCTTTCCCAAAGCTCCACATATACGGCAGCGAAAACTACGCCCATGCCATAATGAGCGGCCCAACCTGCAATTACCTTTGCATGTTTGGACATCCCGGGTGCCAGCCTCCCGATCATGGTAGCCAAGTGGTCGGGCTCCCGAAAATTTTCGCCGACAAGTACAGACATCAGGTAACTGGAATCAGTCATGAAGTTTGTACCCATAAATCCGCTCAGCAGTACTTTTTCTGGTTTGTTCATTTTGCTTCTTTTTTAGCCTGTAAACTGCTCATTAACTGCTCGTACAAATCGTCGTTTTTTGGCTTTGGCCGGTTTGAGTTTTTTAATGGTCGGCCGTTTGCCTTTGGCCTTCGCTTTGATCAGCCCCATTAATCGGTATGGTATTCACCCTTGTATTTCGGCAGATCAAACTTTTCGGAATATTAGTTAAGCATTCATTTGATGCGGATGGTGGTTTTCGATCTCATCGGCCAACAAATGCAACACCTGATCTTTAAGGTCACCAGGGTTATTGCAAACCCTGAGGTACTCATGCGGATCGGGCTCGAAACTGGCAACCCAGACCCCATCTTTAAAAACTTTAAACTTGCGGGTTTCGCCGTTATGGTGCAGGTATTCTCCCACTTCAAAGCGCTGCACCTCTTTATCCACACTAATGGTTACCGGGAAATTATCCATATTAAAGTATTTGCTTTTACAACTATTGTGAGCGGCTTTTGTTTAGCAACAATAAGCATATATGATAGTTAACTATACCAAAAACGGATGGGAAGTAATTACGCAAAGGGCACACGGAATGCTGGCAGCGCAGCTGGCGTCTCACTGGCATCATTCGGTACGTACTGAACGGTGGCTGGAAACCTTGCTGGCCATTGCCGAACATGATGACGCCAGGGTTGAACCCGGCGATGATGAATTGCTAACCCACCAGGGCGGCCCGGCCGACTTTAAAATGAAAACATATAACCAGGGACACTGCCAGCGTACTTTTGAAGCATCCATAAGCAAAAGCAGGTATGTGGCCCTGTTATGTTCTATGCACCTGGATTTTGTTTACGGCAGCCTTTGTAAAAACAACGCCGAAGATCAATCATTTATGAAAGCGCAGGAAGCATTGCGGAGAGGCTGGCGTAAAGAACTGCATATCACTATTAAACAGGCCGAAAAGGACTACCGGTTGATGGAATGGTGTGATGCGCTTTCGCTACTCATCTGTCAGCGGGAAAACCAGCCGGAAGGCCGGGCTGTAGAGATCAGTAAAGGCCCTGATAACGGCAACTACCTGCTCACTCAGGATGAACCGGGCATATTAAAAATTACACCCTGGCCGTTTGAAGAAAAGGAATTTAAAGTAGCTTTTGAAACCCGGCTTATCAATCAACTAACTTTTAAAAATAACGATGAGTTTCGGAAAGCCTTTTATGCTGCCGGGGTGATTGAAAAATCATGGATCATTAAACATTAAACCCAACTGCTTGTTGCAGCTTTTACCATTTGAACGGTATTCCCATGTCTACACTATCCGAACGATTAATTGAATTTAATAGCGGCCGCCTGCCCGAAATGGTAGCGCTGAAATATTAAGGTATGGCCGAAAACCATTTCCGGTTTTTCAGGGGTACCTGTCATTTATTTTATGAGGATTTAGCTAAAGCTTCCCCCCTGCCTCTCTCGCCATTGGGCTGGATCTGTGGCGACATGCACATCGAGAATTTTGGAAGTTATAAAGGTGATAACAAGCTGGTTTATTTTGACCTGAATGATTTTGACGAAGCCGTACTCGCCCCGGTTTGCTATGAACTGGCCCGGATGACGGCCAGTATTTTTATCGCTTTTGACAATCTTGGTTTCGAGCCTGAAAAAGCTTTAAAAATGGCTCAGTTGTATATCCGCGATTATGCAAATACGTTGGTTAACGCAAAAGCGATCAGTATAGAACCGCGTACAGCCAGGGGAATTGTGAAGGAATTTTTGACCAGGGCAGATCATAGCAATGAAAAAGACCTGTTGAAAAAGCGCACCATCAGCAAAAAGCGGAAAATCATCCTTTCGCTGGAAGATGAACGCCATTTTAAGCTGGATAAAAAGCTTAAAAGCGAACTGAAATCACATATCAACGAGTGGGTACAAAACAGTAATGATGGGCCTTACAATTACGAAGTAGTCAGCACTGTTTTCCGCCTGGCCGGAACCGGCAGTATCGGCGTAAAGCGTTACCTGTTCCTTTTAAAAAGTACCAATACGAAAAACAAATACCTGATGCTGGAAATGAAGCAATCCATGCAATCGTCTGTGTATCCTTATCTGCGGTACAACAGCTGGATTGGGTGAATGAATCCGAAAGGATTATCAATATCCAAAAGCGGATGCAACAGGTACCTGCGGCTTTATTGAGTACCACAACATTTCGCGGCGATACTTTTGTGATCCAGGAACTGCAACCGGTTAAAGACACTATTAAATTTAAACAATTAAACAATTACCGGGATATGTACCAGGTGATCAGCGATATGGCGACACTTACCGCTTCCTCGCATTTGAGGAGCGGCGGCATGCAAGGCTCTTCCATTATCGATGATCTGATCGCTTTTGGCAAATCAGAAGAGTGGCAACCATTGCTGACAAATTATGCGGAAAATTATGCTGCAAAGGTAAGGTCAGACTACAGGCAGTTTATTAAGGATTACAAAAAAGGCCTTTTTAAGCCAAAACCTGTTGATAATCATACCACCAATTAACCAGTTGTTAACTGTAGCCGGGTACATGGCATATTGTTTATTAAACTCAGATCGATGTAAACAGCAAAGAATGAAAAGCATATATCTCAATCAAAAGTAACGTAAAATACACATGAAAAAGGCGTAAAAAACACGGCCAAATAACATAACAATGCCCCCTTAAACCTGATTTTTATTTATTATATTTATCATTCAGGTTTTATCCTCCCTTGTAAATTTATGGAACTATGCACTTTAAAAAAAGAGATAGCTTTGGCAGCTAATCTCTGTTTCGATCTGGAAGTGCATTCATTTTTACGTGAATGGGTTAACAGACACCAGGAAAGTATGCTACTCCAATTTGAACAGCCTATAGATGAATACATTACAAATAATGCTTTGCGGGATTTCTTTTTAAACACGAGGCATCCGATTCAGCACTTGTTAAAAAACCGCTTCATAACCTGTCATTTAGGCCGCCGCTCAAAGGTGGTGTATTTTGATCCCCTCAGCGGTGACCCCTTACTGGCGGTTACAGAGCAGCGGATCTATAATCTTGCCCGACGTATGGATATTGAAAGCATGCATGTGCCGTTCCGCGCTATTCATCCCAATAAGCAGACAGAAGCAGGAGATACGGCCGATATCAGCACTTACCCTATAGGCTCGGCACTTTGCTACAACAGCGGCAACCATTTTATGAGCCGCCCGGCAAACGGGAATGTTTTTAACGAGAATAGCAAGCGTTGCACAGCAAAATCAGAAGGCCGGCTGCACATCCTTTTTAAGCGCGGTTTTTTGGAAGACAGGCTGCAGGATATTAAAATACTCGCCACCGCTATGCAAAATGAATACGAAAGCGTACCCCAGTTTTTGTAGTCTATAGCAGGCACTCGCAGCAGGAAGGGCATTTCGGCACCTCTTTAGTGATCATGGATCCGGCGAATCCCGACTTTCCAATGCGGGTTTTAGTTTGTGATACCTTGCTTAAAGATCTGCCGCAACATCCACGCTGGTGGAATTATTTTATTGAAGAATATTCGAACGTTTTTGGCCCTGGTATTACCGAGATTATAGAAGACCTTTCTCATCCGCTGCAAAAGGTGAACGTAAAAGGTGATCATCCTTATAACCATGATTGGGATTGCCCCTATTACGCGGCCAGCATGGCCGAAGCACTGGCCGATTTGGTGAAAACCGGTCCGGACATGCTATTAACCGGAAGCCTGGAATCGATCCACAACGCGATGAAACACCTGATGCCGGATTATTATAAAAAAGATTATGAATTGAAAGACAGGCAGGAGATCCGCAAGGCAAACCGCTTAAGGCGGTGGTTAAGCGGACGTGAAGTGATTAAAGACCTGGTGACTGAGATCAACCGGAAATCATCATACGAGTTTTAATTCGTCTGCCTGCTCCCAGTTGCAAGGTTTTAATTATTTATTTATTCAGCAAGCAGGCGTTTTAATAAATGCAGGTTCTCTAAAGCGGCCCCTGCTGTATTATTAAAGTAAGCATAAATTGTTTTGCCTTCCTCCTGCCATTCGCTGATATAAGAAGCATATTCGGAAAGAAAACTTTCCGTATAACTTCCCTTATAATTACCGGAAGGACCATGGAAACGGACATATATTAATTCGTTAGCTGTGATCTCCATTGGTGTAGCCGATTTAGGCATGTCCTGCAACACCATCGCGGCACCATAGCGGTTTAATAATTCAAATACATTGTCCTTGTACCATGAAGAATGACGAAACTCTACAGCTATGGGCCATGTCTCAGTATTCAGCGTATCCAATAATTTTTCCAACTGGGGTAACGCGTTTACCTGCAGGCTGGGTGGAAATTGAACTAACAAACACCCTTGTCGTGATTTTGGCAGCCGGATCGCGTCCATAAAATGGCTGACATCCTGCGGGTTGAAAAACATGTTCTTTTCATGGGTAATCCCTCTCCAGAGTTTAAAGGTGAAACGAAAATCATCACTTACTTCTGTAGCCCAGCGAATAATGGTTTTAGCTTGAGGAATTTTATAGAATGAGCTATTAATTTCGATACTGTTTTCCTTTAAAGAATAATATCCCAACCTGGATAGGTGACTGTACTCTGGCAGAAAATCACGCTTAGGTGTGTCAATCTGCAAGCCGCTGGTACCTCAAAGAATTTTCCTTTTCCTTTCATCAGTCCAGGATAATATACCAGTGATTCTCATCATCCAGCGCATAAACCAGACCGTCGCTCATTTCATAAATATCACGGCCGTACTTTTCACTATAATAAATCTTTTCATCGCTAATCACTGTACCATTATTCTCTATCCGCAAAAAGAGCAGTAATGCGCCAAGATTAGGCGCGACATCCTTGAGATGCCGCGCCTCTCCTTCTTTTACAAATGCCGAACTCATGCCTGTTTAAGTTTGGCTTCCATACTTTGGGTGGTGTGCGGCACCGCGCGCAGGCGCTCCTTTTGGATCAGTTTACCGGTAGAACGGCAAATGCCATAGGTTTTGTTTTCGATACGCATCAACGCAGCTTCCAACTGTTCGATAAACTTTTTCTGTCGACCGGCCAACTGGTTAATTTGTTCCTTCTCGAAAGTAGCCGAACCGTCCTCCAGCGTTTTGCCTGCAATTGCAGCGTCGTCGCCATTGGAGTTGGATGCACTTAGCGTCCCAACCAGATCTTGCAGTTCTTCGCGCGCGATATTGATCTTATCTTTGATCAATATTTTAAACTCGTTTAATTCCGTATCGTTGTACCTTGTTTTGATATTTTCCTGTTGCATGATGAGGTTAACAATGATTTATATAAATGGTTGGATATAATCTAAAAAGGAGTGATTATACCTATAAACCAGTAATTCAAGGTAAATCAGGATAACAAAGAAATTTTGCCGAACGAGGCTATGAATCAAATTGCAGCTTTTAAAGCTAGTATTTTAAGTATTTGCCTGTACAAAATTATCCCAACTCTCACATCCACAGTAAACCGACAATACATGTAGAGTAAATAAGGATGGCCCGAATTTGCTCTCTGTAAGGCCAAACAACCTGCTGACCGTAAGCTGGCTCAAATCAAGATTTGTTTCCTTTTTAATTTGACCAGTTAGTGATGCTATATCTGCCCTACCAACCGATTTCAGCCCTGCTTTAATATATACCTGCTTCTTCAATAATTCAATTTTTGAGCTTAAACGCTTTTCTGACACCTACTTCTTCCCTTTTGATTTTAAGCCTATTACGTGCTTAAAACCAGAAGGTTGCTTTTATTGTGTAATAAATACACAATAAGAAAAAAGACCGTTAAAAGATCCCTTCTGTAACTCGTAGCTATTGATCATTTTTTTGGCTATTAGTCATTCTCTTTGTCGCTTTCTCCTTCTGCTTTTTTATCCTCCTCCAATAGGTTGGTACCTATTGGATTAGCGGCAAGTAATTTGGCAAACCAGGCCAGGTTGGCGGTCATGTACCGAAGCGTTTTGTTGGTGTACAAATAACGCTCCCCACCGCCCTCAACGTAATCTTTTTCGCCGCCGGCCATTCCAACCCAATACGCATTCACATTTGGAGGAATAGTAAAGCCCACTTCCTGCAGTGCCCAAAGCACCTGTGCGGCACAGCTGTGCGCGCCATCTTCATTACCGGTTACCAAACAGCCCCCTACTTTGTTATAAGGCATATACTGGCCATTTTCTTTGCTGCTTAATTCTTCATCCCGGAAGATTGCGTCAAGCCGTTCAATTACTTTTTGCGATGTAGATGCCAAATTCCCCATCCATATAGGGGTAGCAATAATAAAGATGTGGCAGGCTTTGATTTTTTCCAATATCAATGGCCATTGGTCGCCCTCTCCTTCATCCGAAGAATTACCAGTCAAAACCTTGTAGTCGTTCAGTCGGATGATCTCAGTTTCAAAACCTTGTTCTTCCAATTGTCCTGCAGCCTTCTCCGCCAGCGCACCAGTATTAGAAAAATCGGGGCTGCGCTTAAGCGTACAATTAATGATTAGTGCTTTCATAAATAGATTAGTAGATTAAACTTTATTTGCCGGGAGCATACTCGCCTAAACCGCCGATCTTCCCCTGATTACGCCCAGGAGCACAGCGATAACGGCGATAACCAATAAGATGTGAATTAAGCTACCTGCAGCATAAGCGAATGTGCCAATGGCCCAGCCAATTATCAAGATAACGGCGATGATGTAAAGTATAGAGTTCATGTTTACTGTTGTTAAAATGTTCATACCAACAAGTTGTTAAAGCCCGATATTGTTTTGTATTAATAATTAATTAATTTTCAAACAAATACATCTTTTATTCCTTTGTTGCCATACACCTCCTACAATGAAACAGAAAAAGAATTTTTTCGAGCGTTTTTCAAATTGGGCTACGGCAGCTACCGGTAGTTCTGCGGCTTTTGTTATCGCAATTGCCGCTATTGTGATCTGGCTGTTAACCGGGCCTTTGGCTAAATATTCAGATACCTGGCAATTGATCATTAATACAGGCACTACGATAATCACGTTTTTGATGGTGTTCCTGATCCAAAAATCCCAGAATAAAGATTCAAAAGCCATTCACCTGAAGCTAAACGAACTTTTGGCGGCACACGAAGGGGCCAGCAACAGGATGGTTGATATTGAGGACCTGACTGAAAAAGAACTGGACCATCTGCATAAATTCTACCAACAGTTATCAGATCTGGCTGAAGATGAAGACGATATTACCTGTACCCACTCTATTGATGCAGCGGGTGAAAATCATAAGTTAAAAGCGGTTCGCTATAAGAGAAAATAAAATTTGACTATCACTGATTACTATTTGATGTTAATTTGGAAAGAGAATCATCGATCAAGCTCATCGCCTTCAAGCGGAGGTTTGACTCGCCACTCTTCATAATAGCTAAAAGCAAACGCTTTTCCGACAGATATTTCAAAGCGTGTTTAAGATCGTACCTTAGTACCCAACCAATATTGTAGATCAGATCAGCATATTTAACGGTTTGTGCAGCGGAGCTAATGGCGGCTAAGCGTACAGCCTCCCTCGCTTTCCTATCCTTCTTTTTTAATTCGGGATAATTTTTCTTCGTGAACACGTCTGTCAGTTCTACAGTACAATTTAGAATCAGGTGCGCTTCCTGGTCTGTATAACCAAAACCGATTAATGCCGAAAGAAGTTCTGCCCCGGTGGTTTCGGTATCTTCAAAAAGATCGTGACAAAGGCCTGTTTCGTAACCCAATGGGACTAAGCAGGCTAACCCGGCAACAGCAATAAGATGATTGATGTAAGGCTCGGCGGTATACCTGATCAGCTGACCTTTGTGCCGCTGTTTTATCCAGTCGAGTAATTTATCCCTACGGTTCATTTAAGCTTATCCAGTTTAAAATATCCTAAATGGATCTCATCCTCTGGCATATTGCTTCCATCGCCCAAAACGATGTGGTACTTGGCTTTCAGGGCCGGCGAAAGTAAATCCTGGATATTGTGAACACTATCCACATCAACCCCGTATTTTTCATCAATATGGGCTGTAGCTATGCCCTTTAACGAGTTGGTTTTAAAAAACAGGCTTTTTTTTGCGAATTGAATAGCAGCTTGACGGCTATTTTGTACCGTGAGCACTGTGTAGTGCTGTTCTTCCAGCTTTCCTGTAGTGTAGCCGCCAAGATTTAAAAAGAATAGTTTGTTAGCGGATACAGGACTTTCACCATTTAAAGGAAAAACCTGCACTGCAAAACCATCAACCTTAGTTACTTCCCGCCAGTCGTCAATGTGCAGGCTACCACCGGACTCCGGCCAGAACACCCGGACTTCAGGCACTAAGTCGGGCAAGCTTTCGGCAATGCCAAAAAAATAATCATGTTGTTCAACTACCCTGCCAGGCGCTTCGGCTCCTAACAGTAAAAGGTATAACTTCATACCATTAATCTTTCAATAATGATACCAGATACCTCTTCACTAAAATCAAGACCGGAATAATCTGGGTTATACCCTCCGATATAAGGCACCGCCATCATGTAGATCCGTTCATTAAAAGACCCATATGCATCCATTACCTGGAAATTATCATTGATAGTTATGCCGGCAACTTTTAAATAGTAATCTCCCTGTTCATCCTTCGAGACCGGCTTACCGGAGTTCATCGCTTTAAGTCCTTCATCTGCGGACTGGAATTTGAGTTTGGCTGGTGTAACAGTTCGTTTTTCAATCAGGCTCTTAAACGGCAGGTCTTCAAATGCTAAATGCGGTTGGCCTATGCAATCTATATAAGTTTGATAATGTACACTTTGCTCGTTTTTATGCTCATCCGTATAATTATAAATGGCGCCGCCGCCCTCATGTGGTTCTACCATGCTTTCCTCACCTACCGGGATCAACTCCAACACACCTGCCTGGTGTAGCGCCAGTAATTCCTCGCTGGAACTTTGAGGGATATAAGCGATCACGATAGAAATCAGCGGCGTAAGCGAATGCTGTAATCGCTGCATATCCTCGGCAGAAAGATGTTTGGCGGGATAGTTTAAAGCAAAACTTAAAACGCCCAGCATTTCCTTCCAATAGATTGATTTTTTATGTTTGATCGATCGCTCAGCTTCGGCATATTCGGCCTTTAATAAAAGGAAAGGGTCAAGTTCCTCGCGCAAAGCCATCATGTTATCCACAAATTCTTCAAGGCGCATATCTTTGATCTTTTCGTAAAACTCCGGTTCCTTTTCCTGGATCGGCAATTTAAAATCCCTTTCAAAAATATAATCCAGCGACAAAAATCCATCGTTAGCTTTAATATGATCTTTGATCTCGTCTTTGCTCAGCAGGCTATCATTTAATAAATGAGAATCTTCCAAATGAAAACGTACCGCCGGCAGCATGCCATTCCGGGTATGCATCACCATTTTAAAATCTGGATGTGAGGCGAACGGTGTATAAAAAAGCTTGCCGTTTTTGTCTTTATCAAAAGTACCGTTATATCGGGCAAGTGTCCGGATAGCATCAACCGCGGTGAGTGATGAACCTTTAATGGCAACCGGGTGGTTAAGCTTTAGGGCGAGTTTCACCGGCGGATACGGCGAATCAAAATAATTGGGGACACTTCCCTCATGCTTTCTCGGCCAGTTATGACCGGTGCAAATGATCACGTGATCAAATTCGGATTGTTCGCCATCTTCGGTTTCTATAATTACCGAACTTTTTTCAGGCCGATCAATAATATCTGACACGGTGGTATTGTAACGCACATGATAAGTGACACCTGTTTCCCGGGCTTGTTTTTGCAGCAGGTCGAATTGCGCGGTGAGATATTGACCAAACAACAAACGCGGCAGCACTTTGTACTCGTTAAAGCGGGCGGCATCTATATGGTATTTATCCAGTGTATCTTTAGAAATGGTTTTAACCCAGTCATTCAGAGAAGTAACCAGGGGAGGGATCTCATTACCCGACACATTGGTAATATGCTCATCATTGGCACCTTCAGCACTATAAGGCATGCCCGATCCTAATTTATTTTTACGCTCGAAAATGGTAATACTCAGATCTGTGTTTCCTGTGTTTACCAATCGCTTGAACATGAATAGCCCGCTTGGGCCCCCGCCCAGTATGGCTATGCGTTTTTTATCTTTCAATTTATTAAGACTTGGGGATTAAATAAATGCTAATATTAATCGCGGCGGCTAATTATCTTTTATTTAGTTCCAGAGCGCGGGATTGTCGCGGATATTGCTCAGGTGTTCAATCACTTCCTGCACTTCATCATGATTTAATTCCCGCTGTCCATCTGCAGTATAAGTGAAGAGTTTTCCAGGTAATTCAAATGTGATAAAACCGAAATACTCGGGATCGTTAATTCTTTCCAGGTGCAGGATGCTCTCCTTACTCCTGCTTATTAAAGGGTTACCAGCACAGATATCGAGAAAAATACTGTACGTATGGGTAATTATCGTACGGCCATTCAAATGGGCAGCTGTATCCGGGATCACCATTAATGGGTAACCTTGTTCGAGTTGAAAAAATAGCGGTTTCATGCTGCTGTAAATGTTTACAGCTACTACAATATGCAGCCTGTTTAGTTTTAGCCAGGTAGCCTAAAATATTAGTAAATAATATTTTCTCTTATAAATTAAGTAAAACCCTTCGGTCTAAAATCATTATGAACCAAACAGACAGATCGCCGATTTAGAGTTTATCGCAGGTTTAGCGGGAGCTTATTTTACCGGAACCATCAGCAACTTTAATGGCATAAGTTGATCGGATGGCCATAAATGCAAAAAAAACAATTGTGCTGATAGCGAGTATAATGTAGATATAGTCTACGGTTTTAAATGAGTTCTCTTTGTTCATAATATGTCAAGAATTCAAAGTTAACTATTTATTTTACAGGCATTAAGAATACCTCACTCCCTATTGCTTTAATCGTAAATAGATTGCACATCGTCCACTTAGTTTAACATTAAGGGGAAACATCATCGGTAAACAACCAAGGATTGGGTTAGCCTGCACCTGGCTATCGGTTACTAACGCCATTCCTCCAACGGATTGTATGCAACCAGATATTGTAATTCGTTAACATGAATAGCTTTCAAAGTGATAGGTTCGGTGAGCGGGACCGAAAGGGCCGTCTCAACCATATTTAGCATTCGGGCAAGTTGCTCAATACCTGGTTCAGCAAATACACTTACACGATATTGTTTCTCAATGGCTATTTTGTCGGCTTTACTAACCAATTTCAATTGCCATGGCTTATCTTGTTTAAAACCATGTTCTATTGCTACATTCCGCAGATCGAACAGGTATTCCATTACCTGTATGTTTATAACTCCGTTTGTCTTCAATCTTTTTTCTTTTTATTAATTGATACACTATCGCTTGATGCCGATTTTTTGCCGGCCTGATAATCTGAAGTCGACTTATTACCGCCTGTTGCGGGAGCCTTTTTTACGTTTTTACTACCTTTATCTTTACTCATGATTGTTTTTTGATTAATATCATTTCAACGTGCGTTTTTTCAGGATGGCTTTAACAATTCCGGGAAACCTGATTATATATCCACACCTCATTTGTTGGCACTGAGATTAGAAAGCAACAAAAAAGCATCCAATTTTATCAATGGATGCTTCTGCGAAATTGATATTGTGATGATTAGATTACTTTAACATTGATCGCATTAAGACCTTTGCGGCCTTCTTCTACATCGTAAGCCACCTGGTCGTTATCGCGGATCTCGTCGATCAAACCTGTAACGTGTACGAAAATTTCACTTCTGTTGTCATTTTGTGAAATAAACCCAAAGCCTTTTGTGGCATTAAAAAATTTCACAGTTCCTTCTTTTTGCATTATATTCTTTTTTAATAAGTGCGCAAGGTACAAATTAAATTCCGTTATTTATTTTTTATTTAAAATATTTAATAAAAAATTAAATTGATTACCACACATCATTTTTACCAATTTGAAGTTTAATGTACCCGTAGTTTGGTTTTTTCGGATCAGACCGACTTTTCCACAGTCAGCTACCCGGACTTCGGTAATATCCAGTATCGCCCTATTACAACCATACCAATTACTTGGTGACCTTTATATCTTTTCCAGTATATCCTGCTTTTCAACCTCTTTCATGTTTCCATTTCTTTTTCAAGCTGCTGTAAATCATATTGCTTTCTGCAGCTTGCCATCGTTTATAAAAGATGGCTGCCGCTGCCGCTTTCTCCGGCTCTCCAGTTCCCCGCTCCATTTGTGCATAATCATCCCCGGCATCATATTTTTTGCCGCCTTTGTAATTCGCATATCGGCGGGCACGGGTGTAACCCATCTGTAAATACTTGCGTGCCATGTCTGCCCCCACAAAATCATCGTTAGCTATATATGTTTCGAACAAATCGAATATTTTTTCGCTGCTCTGTTCGGCGACTTCCCCGTTAAGAAAACGCCAATACTGCCCGATTTCACTTTTATATGGTTCGCAGATCAGAACACCCTGTTCCCCTTTGCCCACCCGGTACAATTCCGGGTGCTCCCGGTAATTGATGTCCGGTTTCCAGGCATATGTAGACTTGTCAAAGTCCAGGTAAGATGGCCGGTTAGTCATATCTAAAAGCATACACAAAAAAAGCCGCCCGATTAGGCGGCTTTTTTAAATTATCAATTCATTAGTTTTTAGCAGCATCGCGCAACGCCTTGATCTGGTCATGCGCTGCGTTGATCTCAGTAGCCTGACTGCGAACCGTTTGTACGGCTTCGGCCGGCAATTCGCCGCCGCTCAGGGCATCGTTGTAAGCTTTTTTGATCGCATCCTCACCACGCTCTGCTTCTGAGAGGATACTGGCGCGGTCACTACCACCGAAGATCGATTTCACATCAATCCATGCACGGTGCAAAGTTCCGCCCACACTATTTCCTGTTTCTACTTCTTCGGCGTCGCCAACAAATGCAGCTAACTCCTGGCCATTTTTGCGGCTTTGCCCCGCATAACCCTGGAACAACTGCTTCAGGTCAATGTTTTCCTCTTTAATATCCGCGATAGCTTTTTCAAAACCCGCTACACGGTCGTTGTTAATCTCGATTAGGTCGTTCAGTACGCCTGTTGCATTTGTTGTAGTTGCCATAATGTTTTTCTTTTTAGATAGGCTTCATACAGTCCCAATACCATGCCAAATATCGTCATCACCGGTATTTTAACTAACACTATTAATGGAACAAAAGTTGTTGTATAGGCGCAGGCAAACACAAAAATCATGGCAACTAAAAAGAAAAAGGATCCCTGCTGGTCAGGCTACACTAAAGAAGGAATGAAAAAGAAAGACGGCAAAACTGTACCGAATTGCGTCAAAGATTCTTCTAAAAAGGACTAAATCAAGGTAAGGAATCATTTCAAGAGAGCAGTATGGTCTCTATAGAGCATTACATCATTCCGATACAACTCTCTTGATAACGCTTCAACAATAATTTCAGCGATCAGCTTAATTAACTCATAACTTTAGCTATACTTTAAAGGCCTGCTTAATGCTGTTAGCATAGGCTAACTAGAAACCATACAATTTACAAACACATAACATATCAGCAATATAATGCACGTTAATAAAAAGGTACTGATCTCCGGTGCAAGTATTGCCGGCCCTACGCTGGCGTTTTGGCTTTCTAAATACGGCTTTGATGTTACGATAGTGGAACGTTCGAAATCGCTAAGAATGGGCGGCCAAAATCTGGATATAAGAGGTGCTGGTCGCGCTGTTGCGAGAATGATGGGCATAGAAAAAGAGATCCTTGCTGCAAATACCGGGGAGATCGGCCTGCAGTTTGTTGATAGCGATAACAAGGTTAAGGCTGCCTTTCCAAGCGATGGTGCCGGAAGCTTCACCAGCGAAGCAGAAATTTTGCGGGGCGACCTTGTTAATATACTTTACAACCATACGAAAAATGATGTAGAATATGTCTTTGGTAAGCACATAACAGCAATTAACCAGCACGATAACAAGGTTAATGTAACCTTCAATGATGATAACAAGGAGGCATATGATTTGCTGATCGCCGCCGATGGCGTTCGGTCAACCACACGGGCGTTGATTTTCGGCGATGAGCCCAAAGTTAAATTTACCGGATTATATAATGCCTGGTACACCATCCCTAAAATAGAAACTGACACCCAGTGGGCACGCTGGTACACGGCAACGGGATCAAGGGTTATGTTGATCCGGCCGGATAATCATGGTACGGTCCGGGCATCATTTAGTTTTCTTTCAGATGATGCCGACATACAAAAGTTATCAGCAGGCGAACAAAAAAAGATCCTGAAAGAAAAACTATCAGGTGCCGGATGGGAAGAAAAGCGTTTGACGGACGAGATTGAAAAAAGCGATGATGTGTATTTCGACGGCATCAGTCAGATCCATGCCCCAAGGTGGTTCAATGGCCGTACAGGGATGATAGGTGATGCAGCTTATTGTCCCACACCTTTAACAGGGATGGGTACAACATTGGCTATTGTTGGCGCTTATTTGTTAGCAGCGGAACTGTCGCGGCATAATAAGCATGAAGACGCCTTCATCGCCTATGAAAAATGCATGCGCCCCTTTGTTGAAAAAGTTCAAAGCCTTCCCCCCGGAGTTCCGTGGCTTGCACATCCAAAATCTAAATTCGGCGTAGCCGTAGTTAATACGGTAGCGGGAATATTGGCAAGCAGTTTTGTTAAAAGAATCGGTAAACTTTTTGAAAGTAAAAACAAGGATGTGACGAAAGATGAAATTGAGCTGCCTGATTTTAAAACCGTTTAATCAACATTACAACTTACTTTGTAATTCATTATCCAACAATCGTTCAGCAAAAGCATAGCTGCATTTATGCTGCCATGGGCCACCCAGATACTGCCAAAGGTCTATACCAAGACTGTCAACCGAAAATGGTTCAAAGCTAACGGAAAGCTCCTTTATCAGCGCACGCGCCCGTTCAGGCGTAGTTTTATTCATAATGGTAATATGGGGCCGGAAGCCCTGCAAGTCCTGGGGTATCAGTTCATTTTTAAAATGAGTGCTTAATAATTTATGTAATAAATTGAGTTCTGAACTCTCCGCCCGGTATGCGACACCCGCACCCAGATTCATCAAGCCGACAATATTTAACGAAAAAGGTTCATAAGAAAAGTCCTTCAATACCTTATAGGTTTCCGGGTCATTCGGCAACTGATGAAAAAGCATTAAATGAGCTTCTAAAAAATTTCGTTCGGGCGGGAAATATAATTGTCGTTTAGTATTAAAAAAGCCCTGGCTGTTTTCGTCCAACTTCAGCGTTAATATCAGCGGTTCTTCCTGCATTTTTCTGAACAGTATTTAACTTCATCCCATACCTTTTCCCATTTTTTACGCCAGGTAAAAGGCCTGCCGCAGGTTGGGCAGATTTTTTGAGGCAGATTATTCTTTTTAATCCCTTTCACAAATCAAGCTTTAGTTTAATGGTATCCAATGTTGTGCTGTTTTCCTATGTATTTGTATAATAAGATCAATTTCAACTATATTCAAATTCATGGTGTCGTTTAATTTAAAGGATTAATTTCAGTTGCCAGGGTTCTGAGATCTTCTTTGCTTACAATCGTTTTCTTTTCATGGTGTTCCAGATGAAAATCTTCCAGCTTCTGTAAAAGGTATTGTAAGGTGAATTTTTCGGCCACAGTTAATTTGCCGGTAATGATCTTGCCTACATAATTGGTATGTTCAAATACCCGGTATAACAAAGCTTTTCCTTCATCGGTAATGGCAACGTGCTTACTGCGTTTATCTTTCTCATCATCCCATTGCCTTACCAGGCCTGATGCGATCAGCCGCCTGATCACTTCAGTGCCCGATGTTTTTTCCTGCAGATTATAACCGATCAGTTCCGACTTTGATAAATGATCGTGTGTAAGTAAAATAGCCAACGCGGTAAAATCTTCGCCGGTTTGCAGTGGGGTACCATCCAAAGCCTTTTTGATATAAAATTTAGCATAACGGCTCATGAAAACAAATAAACGGCCAATGTTATTCTCCAGCTGATAAGCGATCTCCAATGCGGTACGATCATTTTCTCCAAACCTCACCTCGCCACTGGTATTGCTATAAGCAGTGTGACCAACCTTATTCAATAAAAAACCGGTAAAATCCTGGATGGAAGCTTCCCTACCCTGGTTTTCTTCCTCAAGTTCCGCTACGAGGTTTATCAGTTGGTGAATGAGTTGGTATGATTTCATGGTTTGGTGATTAAAATTATCGGCAGATCGTTCAAATTTAGTTTCTTTTAACGAGTTCCGGGTTCTGCGCTTTAAAAGTGGCATAAGCAGCATGATAAACCTTTTTGCTGTCGCCTTCTGGTTTAAAGCTTTTCAACAGGTTCATTGTCTTTATTAAGGTCAGCTTGTATCGGGGCAAGTCCGGAGCATTTATCGCTAGCATATCCGCAATCTCTTGTCCAAGCAGGTAGCGCATTAAGCCCAGGATATCTTCGGCGGTGGCTTTACTTTTATTAACAGACATGATGTGCGCTGTTAGCGAAGAAGTTAATTCCCGTCCCTGAGTTGAAGTTTTAAACTGACGCTTTTTAATGCTGTTATCTAATTGTTGTGCCATTCTGGAGTTTTCAGGGATGAGGTCCTCGTCTAAGCCTGTCAAATATCCAACCACTGCCCAGATGTGCATAAAGGCTGCCTGGTCGTCCTGGCTCACGCTAAAACCGAGCAACCGTAAGCCACAGATGACGATAAGTGAAAGTGAAAATGAAAGATTAGTTCCGGCCATATCTTCCTGGTTGATAGGAACTCCCCAGGATTGATCCCAATGTCCGTTTGCCAGGGTGTAGTGACGAACAGCGGCATGCATAATCCGCACTTTTAGTATTTCTTCGTAAGCGTTGCCATTTTTTCCAAAAGCGTTGGGCCCCATCACTTCCCAAACAAAAACAGCGGTATCATAAAGCCGTTTGGTGGTTTGCTTCCGGATCAATTCTGACAGATACAATACCATTGCGCCGTTGGCCGCAGTGTAGCAATACGGCAAGGATAATAAACCAAGCAAACTCATAATGGAGGTTGAATGCCTGGCATAAAAACCTGCCCCTTTCTTCATTAAACGGGGTTCGGCCCAGGACGGTAGATCGCTGGCTTTATTAACAATCTCGAAATCCGGAAAAACACCCTTTAAACTATCCAAATGTTCCGGGCCGGACTTTCCGGCCATCCATTCCTGTAACTGCCTTTTCTTTAACTCATCAGCAAACGCATGAATTATAAAAGCATCCGCATTCGGATCACCCGACAGCCGTTTGAGGTCTAAAAAGTCATTAGTATATAAATTTTGACCGCTCATTTCCGCGTGTTTTCTAAGGCTGAAGTGAAGATAAATGAGGCGCGACACCCGGCTTTGCGTAGGCCAGCTGACCGACAGGTTGCGGAAGATAATAGGTATCTAATCCGGCCACGGTCATTGTTTTCGCTTTACCGTGATCAACAGTTCCATCCGCTGCAATTACATCATCATCCATTAGTATGTGAATGATCTCGCCGATAAGAATCGTGGTGCCATTAATTTCTATATCAATAATTTCCCGAAGTTCCAGTCCTATGCGAATGTTAGATTCCCCGACAAAGGGTGCCTTGAAGTCCTTAACATATTGTTTATGAAACCCACAGGTGTCGAATTCTGAAATCCCCGACGGATAGCTCGCACTGGTTTGGTGCGCCTGCATATACCATTCGGGTAAAACGTTATTGAGGGTGTACTGACCTGTTGATTTGATGTTACGCAGCGTGTCGTTATGTTCGCGTTCCGGCCTGATCACCAATCCGATCAGCGGCGGGTTTGCACCGAGGTGAAATGCAGAACTGATGATGCACAAATTGGAGATGCCGTCGTTACTGGTTGTGCCCAACAGGTTTAACGAACGAAAACCGATCAGGCTATTGATCAGGCTGATCCGGTAATATTGTTCCAACTCATGGATCTGTTCACTTTTAATATTTAGCATGCTAACTTGTTTTTAATTTAACCCTGACCTGCAGAACAATACATTTCCACCACCTGTTCCAGGCATATTTTAAACCAGGCGGTGTAATCATCCGGTTGTTTTAATAATTCAAGGATCAGCAAATCAGTTTCCATATACCTGAAACCGGCTACTTCAGCCGCATCCGGCCTTGGCATCTCGTCGCTCATGCCTACAAATACATGGTCATATTCATGTTCGATCAGCCCGTTTTCAAACTCGTGGCGATAGCTGAATTGAAACAATTCTTTCAGTTCGCAATCAAAACCCATTTCTTCCTGTAAGCGTCGATGTGCAGCATCAAGTGTTAATTCGCCCAATCGCGGATGGCTGCAGCAAGTGTTTGTCCAAAGGCCACCTGAATGATATTTATCGAGAGCTCTTTGCTGCAGCAATAATTGTCCCCGGCTGTTAAATACGAACACCGAGAAGGCACGATGAAGGGCTCCCACACGGTGAGCCGCCATTTTTTCCATTGTACCGATACCCTGGCCATTTTTATCAACAATCACAATGCCATCATTCATCTTTTTTCTGTTTTAATTTACCGTTTTCCCGCTTCCATCTTTTAAAACGCAATTGATTTACCAGCATCCTAAAAGGCCTAAAGCCTTCATAATACATTTAATTTGTACCTGATCAGGGAATCAAACATCAGGTAGAATTTATGGCCATTAGATACCCTTATACGTTCCGACATTATTTTTTCAGCCGGGACTTTAGCGATCTTTCGGAATAACTGCTTGTAATAAACATAAGCCAGATAAACCCCTTTGCGGCAGGAACGCGGTAATTGCCTGATCCCATTTAAGGCTTCATTTAATTCTTTTAAGATATCTTCCTCGATAGCCCGCTTGTTTTCATCAGAAAACGCAGACAGGTCAACGTCAGGAAAATAAGTCCGGTTCAATTCCTGATAATCTGCATTCACATCCCGGAGAAAATTCACTTTTTGAAAAGCTGAACCCAGTTTCATGGCGGGTATTTTTAAGTGTTCAAATTCTTCTCCGTTACCATTGGAAAATACATGCAAACACATCAGCCCCACAACCTGGGCAGAGCCCATGATATATTCATCGTATTTTTCTGAAGTATAGGCCTGATCTTCAAGATCCATCTCCATGCTATTCAGGAACTGGATAATCAACTGATGCTTTATGCCAAATTGATTAACTACCTGCTGGAAGGAATTAATTACCGGGTTAATGCTTATTCCCCTTTCAATAGCTTTAAAAGTATCTGACTTCAATTCAGCAAGCATCAATGACTTTGGGTAGTCATGAAAACTATCCACAATCTCGTCGGCCAGCCTCACAAAACCATATATCGCGTGAATAGGATCACGAACATCTTTCTTAAAAAATAGTATTCCGAGAGAAAAGCTGGTACTATAAAGCCGGGTTGTTTCCCTACTGCACGTTGCTGATAATGTATCGAATCTTTCTTTCATCTGTAGTTGGGGGATTGTGTAAACAGTTGGGCTAAAACTTTAATATTTATAAAGATGATAAACCTATTAGCAACCAATCGGCCTAACAATATTAATACAATATTGAATTACTATTGTTTTTTAAGAACAATTATGCACTAAATTTATTACAACCTACTTCTCTCACCTAACAAGGCAATCATTTTTTTCAATGGATTTATTGATCCATCTGATTCAATTAGATAAAATTCTGTTTCCGCTTATGAGTTAACCTCACCCGGAATTCCCAAGGAACCTGTTGCTTTTGCCGGAACTTTAGTGTTATTCATCGTCACATGCCTTTGCATGGTGTTGGTTTGTTCTTATCAACCTGCAATTTGGTGGCATCATAGTTGACCATATCAATGAAAAACTTATGGGCACGATTAAGACTTTTTTATTAGGCGCAGGAACAGCTTATGCTATCTACTTCATTACCAGGAAACGAATAGACGGAACCTCAATACTGGACGAGTTATTGGACAATCCTTCGTTATTTATGAACAAGGCGAAAGACTACGCAATAGCAGAAATAGTACATACGGTAAAACAAAAATTAAGGTAATACTGTGAATATACAACAATTCAAGGGATTGCCGTTTTATTTAAAACTGGCCGCCGTACTTTTCAGCCTGATTGCATTGGTTTGGATCGTGATCATCGCAAAGGAAATCCTTTCGCCATTAATATTTTCCTGTCTGTTTTCCATTTTATTACTCCCTTTTGCCGCTTTTCTGGAAAATAAGCTCCAGATACCGCGCAGTGCAGCATCAATGCTCGCGGTTTTAAGCCTGCTGGCCTGTATTGGCGGATTGCTTTATGTGATCGGTTCCCAGGTGTCAGACCTTGCGAGTGACTGGCCACAGTTCCAGAATCAACTACATAAAACGCAAAATGACGTTATGGAATGGATCGGTTCCAGTTTTCATGTCACGCGGCATAAGCAACTTACTTTCGTAACAAATACCACTAACAAAGTAGTTGCGTCCGGGGGATCGGTCGTAGGCGCAACATTGTTATCCTTGTCGGGAATGCTGCTATTTTTAGTTTTTACTTTTATCTATACTTTTTTCTTTTTGCTATATCGCAAACTGATCATGCGTTTTTTGGAATCGGTTTTTGAAGAAGATAACAAAAAAGTGGTGCATGACATTGTTGAAAAAGTGCAGTTTATGATCCGGAAATATATCACAGGGCTTCTAATCGAAATGGCCATTGTTGCGACAGTAGTTAGCGTTGCTTTTATGATCCTGGGAGTTAAGTATGCCATCTTGCTGGGTTTGATCACTGGTTTGTTCAACATCATACCTTATATCGGGATATTCACAGCACTGGTGTTAAGCGCAGCAGTGACCTTCGCTACATCACCGGAGCAAATAACGGTGATTTATGTGATAATTACCCTGGTGGTCACACACCTTATCGACAGCAATATATTGTTGCCATTGGTTGTGGGCTCTAAGGTCCGGATCAATGCGCTGATCACAGTATTGGGTGTGATCATTGGTGAAATGGTCTGGGGTATCCCGGGAATGTTCTTATCCATACCCGTAATAGCGGTATTGAAAATTATATTTGACCGGGTCGAAAGCCTCAAAGCCTGGGGTATAATACTCGGCGATGAGGAACCGAAGCAAAACCGGCTGGCAAAGAAACTAACGGTAAGGAAAAAATTAGTAGCAAGCTGATCAGGCGTTCCGGTTTAAATCCCAGGTTGCAGCGATGTGACCTGGCTAATGCATAACAGGGAGGTTCTCTGGTCTTTTATAAGGGATCCAAAAAGATATAACTGTCCCCTCGTCCACTTCACTTTTGAGAGATATCTCTCCGCCCTGACCCTGGATCAATTCGCGACACAGATACAACCCCAGGCCGGTGCCGGGCTTTTGCCCTCCGGCCTGGTAATATGGCGTGAACAACTGCGCTTGCCTGTTTGCAGGGATACCCGAGCCTGTATCACTAACCGTCACATTCAGCCGATGACCGAGCCCTGCTCCTACAAGTTCAGCTGTCACTGAGACGCTTCCTTGATCAGTATATTTAATGGCATTGCTTAATAAATTCAACAAGACTTGTTTAAGACGAAAACTATCACCCTCAACAATGGTGTCAGAGTGCCCATTCCATAATAATTTCAATTGCAGGTTTTTATTTTCAGCCATAAAACGCATTGCTTCGATTGATTCGGCTATAGCTTCTTCTGGTTTAAAAGGCCCGCTTTGCCGCGTTTGCGCATAGCCCTGCTCCAGCTTACTGGCATCTAATACATTATTGATCGTTTCCAATACAAGGCCTGAGGCCAGCGTAATTGCCCCCAGCTTCTGTTCCTGTTGCGCCGACAATGTTGTTTTTTTCATTGTAAAAACCGCACCGTTGATCGCCATTAATTTATTACGGATCTCATGGCTCATAATGGCCAGGATCTCCGATTTTTGACCGGCCAACCGTACAGCGCGGCTATTTTCCACGCGTATCCGCCGTTCCGCCCAACCGGCACGGCGAACATAGATCACCAGTAAAACGATAAAGATCAAAACGGCCACAAGCGAGATGCCGGTAAAAGTATTTAGGTCGCGTGTTGCTGAAGCATAAGCTTTTAAAGTTGCTTCCCGGCTTTGTTCATAAGCAATTTGGTCTATATCCTGTAACTGCCGCGTCAATTGCCGCAGTTGGTTCAACAAATTAAGGTTAGCTGTTACCAGGGCCTGTCCGGACAATGCCATCCGTCCATACTGCGAGCCAAGTTCGGCCAGCAATCGTTTTGCTGCTACGTTCGAAAGTCCGGCCTTTTCCCGTTGACGCTGGCGTACAGTGAGTACTTTTACCGATTACGTGGTGTGAAACGCATCTTTTAGCCTGCGCAGCAAACTGTTTTTTACTGTTTCTTTTTTGGTGGTTACGATGGTATCGGCACTAACGAGCACAGATGATGTATGCTGGAGATCACCCCGGTTATGGATGCGGTCAAAAGTGGTGACTCGTAGCAACAAATCAAAATTTTTCCGTAGGCCGAATAACTGTCTCGATAAATTAAGTTTTTGCTGCAGCTTTTGTTCCAGTTGCCTGCGGCTTTCCGGTAGGGAACTGTCCCCACCCTGCCGGTAATGATCAATGATCAAATTCATTCCGCGAAAGATCGTATCCAATCGCCGCTGATATATGGCCAGATCAGCCGGGCTTCCGTCTGCCGCAGCTTTCTGAAAGTTGTTCTCCGCAACGTCCAGGTCTACCAAAAGTGCGGTGATCCCCTGGCGGTAAGAAGGTGTTTTTAATTGCTCACCTAATTTGTCGAGTTTATGCGTTATGGCATTTCTCAAAACAAAAGATCCTGTTGTCACCAAAAAGGTGAACAACAGGAAAATAATAAAAACCCGGTTAATTATCCCTGAAAAATTCCCTGCCTTTGTTGCCATGTGTTGATTGACATTGAACAGTTGTATCCTTCATAAAGTTTCAGACCTGATCTTGCTGCAGCTTTGCAATCTTTTCTCTGGTCTTTTCGATATCTTTATTCAAGTCTTTGATCTTTTTCTGGTCTTTTTTTACTTTATTATCAGCATCTTCCGCATCGCCTGTTTCATTCGCAGCTTTTTTTGCTGCTTTGGCCGCTTTACGCGCGTCACCGGTATCACCGCCTACAGCGGAAGAGGCTTCACTTCGGCTTTTTTCCTGTGCTTTACTTGAACTTTTGGATGCTTCTTCGGCAGCGGCCTGTTCATCAGGCAAACGGTTTTGAACTTTGGTCAGTTCCGCCTGCAGATCGGTCAGCTTTTCATTTAATTTGCGTAACTGATTGTTGATCTTCACCGTATCGCGTTTGGTAGAATCATTTTTTTCAGCAGCCCGGGCAAAGGTTCCTAAACCAAGCATCAGGGCAATCATTATCATCTTTTTCATGGTCGTTCTTTTAAATTATACTCAAATGAACGCCATCGATAATTAGTTGGCAAGCCGCTTCGACCAAAACGAATTTCCGGCCGACGAAAACAGGCTCTCATCCGTTAGAGCCATTCGCGAAATTCAGCCTTGAAAGCCTCGCGGTATTGCTCAGTGACCGGGATGATGGTTTTTCCAAACCTGATGGTTAAGTGCTGAATTTGTTCGATCTTGTCAATGTTGACGATAAAAGAACGGTGCACACGCATGAATCGCTTTCCTGAAAGACGTTCTTCCATAGCTTTTAGAGTAGATAAAGCTATTATCGTTTGGTCGCCGGTAAATACTTTGACGTAGTCCTTAAAACTTTCTATGTAACAGATCTCTCTAATATTTACACGGATCAGGTCATGTTCCACTTTTAAAAACAAATACTCATCGGCTGGCGAGGTTTTAGGCACGTTCGCTAACGTTCGCACTTTGGCTACAGCCCGG
The DNA here is from genome assembly GCF_003576455.2 of Mucilaginibacter celer. Lineage (NCBI taxonomy): Bacteria > Pseudomonadati > Bacteroidota > Sphingobacteriia > Sphingobacteriales > Sphingobacteriaceae > Mucilaginibacter > Mucilaginibacter celer. The sequence continues at coordinate 1,981,729 of NZ_CP032869.1, read as the reverse complement.
TAAAAGTCTTCATAGGAAAATGGTTTGACCAGGTAATCTACGGCGTCCACTTTATAACCATCAACGGCATAATCCCGGGAGCCGCTGATGAGAATTACGCGTGGTATGTACTCCCTTGGCAAGTCTTTCAGGGTACTGGCAAAAGTAACCCCATCGATTCCAGGCAAATTGATATCCAGCACCAGTAAACCTATGCCGCCTGCTTCCAGCCTATTCAAAGCCCCGGGAGCATTGTCGTATGATCCCGCCAAATGCAAAAATGGGATTTGATCTACCATTTCGCATACATAGGCATTTACATCCGGGTCGTCATCAATTACCAGGCAGTTAAGCACTTGTTCCATCATGCTAAGATACAATGGGTCGCGATCCTTTCCAATTAAGATATAACGTTGATCATAACAGATTTACGATAGACATTATTCGAGCCAAATTATTGAGAAGCATCCTTGTTAAACAACGAAACTACGTGAATTACATTTAGTTTAGCGGCAAGCTGAAATAAAAAGTACTGCCCTTTTCTATCTGGCTTTCTACCCATATTTTTCCATCATGCCGTCTGATGATCTCGGCACACAAGTAAAGCCCGATACCGAACCCCGAAACATGTCCCAGGGAATCAGCACGGTAATACCTGTCGAAGACATGTTTAACGTCGTCAGGTTTGATGCCGATCCCCACATCACTTACCGAAATTACCACCTGCTTATTTTCAAGCCTGCAGTTAACAACGATTTCCGTACCGGGCCTGGAGTATTTGACCGCATTGCTGATCAGGTTGTTCAATACCTGACCGATCTTATCATGGTCGCCAAAAATACTCACCGATGATTTGCAGGCAAAAGTAATAGTGTGCGCCGTGTGCATAGGATTAACTTCTTCACGTGCCTCCGCAAAAAGTTCCTGTATATCGAACGGTGCTTTACTAATGGCAATCTGACCGGATTCCAATCGGGAAACATTCAAAAATCCATTGATCATGGCGGTCATCTTTTTAACCTGTTTAGCAGATTGTTCCAGCGAACGCTCAATGAATTGATCATCCGCTTTACCGAGTTTGGCCTGCATTACCTGAAGGTATGCGTTCAGCGAAGTAAGCGGCGTTTTCAACTCATGGCTAACCATACCTATAAAATCGCTTTTTCGTTGTTCTTCTTCCTTCATCCGCTGAATATCGGTCGTCGAGCCAACCCACATAGTGATCTCGCCTTCTTCATTTAACACAGGTGAGGCAATATTCAGGTGCCAGCGATAGTTGCCATTAATATCTTTAAAACGCATTTCGCTTTCCAGCGCCATTCCTTTCGTAGCAGCTTCACGTAATTTTTCTGCGAATTCCGGGATCTCATCCGGATGCATCATAGCGTGATAACCAAAATCCCGCAGGTCCTCGAAATTCATACCGGCATAATCCAGCCATTGTTTATTAAAAAAAGTAACCTCGCCGCTGGGCAAAGCATTACTGATCTTGGCAGGTACCAAATCTGCAAGATAACGGAAATGTTTTTCGCTATCCTCCATCTTTTGGGCGGCCAAATGTTGCTGGGTAATGTCCATTACAACACCGGTAAATGCTGAAAATGCTCCGGATGGATCAGCCTGCAGGTTACCTATGGCGCGCAGCCAGCGCAGCTGCTGATCATGCAGACCTTTTACGGGATAAGTTACATCGTAATCGCCGTGATTATAAATAGCATTCTCCAGTTTATCCGACACAAATCCACGATATTCTTCAGTGATCTGGGCAATAGCTTGCTCGATGCTTAGTGGCTCATCAGGGTAATACCCAAACAGTTCTTTTAAGCGGGTGTCGGTAATAAACTCTCTTGTCTCAGAATTGATAAACCATGTGCCAAAATTTGCCGCTTCAATTGCCAGACGAAGTGCAGTTTCACTTTTTTCAACCTGCCTACGGGCTTTCTGTAGCTGCTGATTTACTGAAGCTAACTCCTGATTCGTAGCGGTCAGTTCTTCATTGGATGCGGCTTGTTCCTCGTTGGTTGCTGCCATTTCTTCGTTTATAGCCTGCAATTCCTCTGAACTTTGCGCAAGAGCCTGTTCCATTTGCTTGCGCTCGGTAACATCGCGGGTAGTGCCCGCAACCGCCTCTACTTCGCCCGTTTCATTTAGCACTGGTATCAAAATATAATCATATATGCGTCTTCCTAAAGTTGCGTGGGGGAAAGAGACTTCACCCCTAACGGATTGCTTAGTAGCCCGTACCTGATCGATCTCCCGTTCATGCATTTGTGCATGCCATTCTTCATAACCATTTTCACGAAGGCCTTTACCAATGGCGGTATCCCATGTTTTGCCCCACATGGAAAGCAAAGCACTGTTAACGTAGGTAAACCGGTAATCCAGATCCCAAACATACATCAGATCGGGGGTGCCTGAAGTAATGGCCTCGTAAACCCTTTTCTGCTGATCGGCTTGTTGCCTCACCTCCTGCAGGGCTTCCTCAACCTGCTTGCGCTGAGTTATATCGCTCGCCGTACCGAACCATTCCACAATATTGCTTTCGTTATCCAAAATAGGTACAGCACGTGAAAATGTCCAGCCGGGTGAACCATCTGTTCGCAACACCCGGTGTTCCAACTGAAATATTTTCTTAGCCTTTATCGCCTCTTCTATTGCCGCATTAACCTTGTCCAAATCGTCGGGATGAACGTTCCGTTCCCGCCAACCGGTAATAGGTTTATCGGTGTCCTTCAAAAAACCGCGTCCATCAAGTTCGTTCATTATCTGCCAATCCGCGCTTACGCTATATGTCACATCAGATGTGGCAGTTACCAATGCCCTGAGGCGTTGTTCACTGGCAGAAATGGCTTTGCGTTCTTTAACCTGTCGTGTGTTTTCCAGCACCCAAATAGCTAATTTGGTCACTTTACCGGTTTCATCCTTTACAGGTGCGTAAACAAAGGTCACAACTATTATCTCCTCGCGGCCATGCCTGATCAGCATCAGCTCCGCTTCTTCCGCGTAGTAGGCTTCACCAGTTTGCACCACGCCAACCATCGCAGCTTCATAATATGTGCGGGCTTCTGCAAAGGGGTCCCAGTACCACTTGCCTATAATGGCTTCTTTAGGTTTACCCGCAATTTCCAGGAACTTATCATTGAGCATTTCGGCCTTGAAAGTAAACGCATCCAAAATGCAAATGCCTATCGGGGCGCTTTGTACAATCGTATGTAACAGCTCATTATCCTGTAAATTCATAATGCTCAAAAAACTGAAAAACAGGAAATTTGTTTGATTGTAAAACTGCTATATTTACTTATAACCCACTGGCATTGAAGAAGAGAATATTGATCATTGAGAACGACCAGGATATCCGGAATATCGTGGAACTCATTTTAGAAGATCAGGGATTTGAAACGCTAAGTATTCCTGAGCCGGCTGATCTGGCTGAGATCAGCTCATTCAAGCCTGATCTGATCCTGCTTGACGAGTTCATCAACAGTAAACCTGGCCATCGCTTGTGCCGTAAGATCAAACAGGTACCAGACCTCGCGGTCACCCCGGTAATTATCCTTTCAACCGCTAATGATATTGAGCTGATTGTTGAAGAATGCGGGGCCAACGATCATATCCGTAAACCTTTTGATATAGAAGACCTGATCAGTAAAGTACTTCGGCTCCTTAGCTACCAGCAATTAACCCATATCGGAGTATAGATTCCTGCACTGAACCGATTAACAAACAACTCAATCCCGGTTGAGAAATCCTTATTTTACTACAAACTGTGCTAAATATGAGGCTATTGCAATTGATCTTTTACCTTATTGAGCAGCACGTCGATGTCAAAAGGTTTGGGAATAAAATCGTTCGGGGCTCCTTTTTGATTTAATGAATCTGAAAGGTTGTGCGTACCAGAGATCAGGATTACCGGTATATGGTGTGTGTTTTCATCTTCCTTTAATTTGCTGCAGATTACCCGGCCATCCATATCGGCCAGCATCACATCCATCAGTACAAGATCTGGATTAAACTCGCTGATCACAGCTTTAACCTGTTCTCCTGAGGAAAGCGATTTCACTTCAAAACCACTATCGGTCAGCAAATAGGATACCACATCCAAAATGTCCTGGTCATCATCCAGGATGAGTATTCGCTTGCCCATAGAGTTATATATTTATTTTGTTAGCACAGTGCGAATACGATGCCAGTAAAGCGCACGCTCACATAATATTGAATAAGGATTATTAAATGTATCTTTGTGATGTTCAGCTATGATAGAAAAAGAGTTACCGGTTCCGGAGAATGAAGCTGAAAGGCTGATCGCATTACAATCTTATGATATTATCGATAGCGGTGAGGAAAAGGATTTCGACACTATAGCTTCTATAGCGTCTGCCATTTGCGGTACACCGATCTCGCTGATCACTTTCATTGACGAAAAACGCCAGTGGTTTAAATCACATATCGGGACTGACCTAACTGAAAATTTCCGTGACCTTTCTTTTTGCACCTACGCTATTGCAGCACCCGATGAGATCCTGATCGTACCGGATGCTTTGCAGGATGAGCGTTTTGCAGACAATCCTGTCGTGACGGAAGCCAATGTTACCTTCTACGCAGGCGTGCCACTCGTTAATGAAGATGGTTATGCTTTAGGTACCTTATGTGTGCTCGATCAGCAGTCGCATGATTTTAGCCAGGGACAAATTGATGCGCTAAAAGCGTTGGCCAAACAGGTAGTGGATAAAATTGAACTGCAGCGTAAAGTATCCTTACTCGAAAAAACCAACCAAGAGCTATTGAATGCTAATGTATTGATCCAGAAGTTCGCTTCGATGGCCGCCCACGATATTAAAAACCCGCTCAGCAGCATCAAGCTGACCTCGCAGGCCCTTCGTACCAGAAAGGAAATTACCATGAGCGAAAACTGCTTACGACTGGTAAACATGAACATATCTGCTACGGATAACCTGTTGCTACTGGTTGACGAAATGATGGCCTATTCGAAGAACCCGGCATTATTACTTGAAAAGCGGCAGGAGTTTGAACTCAATGCTTTAATCAGCAAAATAGTAAGCTTGCTGACAGTACCGGATAGTATCCGTATTGAAATACCATCGGCTAAGCAAATGGTAAACTTTTCGATTGTTGCTATGGAACAGATCCTGATCAACCTGCTGAGTAATGCAATCCGCTACAATGACAAACCAGAGGGCTGGATAAAAATACGCTTTGCCGAGGATGTGGAGTTCTATCACCTGGAAATAGAAGATAACGGCATGGGTATCCCAAAGGCTTACCTCGAAAAAATATTTACGAATAACTTTACGCTCAACGTGGCCGATAGGTTTAATAATAAAGGGTCAGGTATCGGATTAGCTACGGTGAAAGATTTGCTTTATCTGCTCAACAGCACAATTTTCGTAGAGTCAAGTATCGGACTGGGGTCAATTTTCAAAGTTCGCTTAAAAAAATAACAGTTAAGTCAATTATAGCTTTTCGCATTCACATGTCTATTTCTAACACTTTGGCTAAGTGAACAAGCTTTTGACAACATCTATGGGCAACGTTGCCTGAGTTGCTGGTTTGCGTCTCCAATTAACTCTTCGCCTATTTAACCTGATTGGACGTACTTGCTTCTATCGATTATCATAATCCTAAAATTATCTAAAAGTGACGGTTATTCAAATTTATTTAACCATTCGAATAACATGTCAAGTTTTTGTCGAAAATTATTCATCGTTAATAATCGACCAGTGTTCGACAATCGAACTTTTTAAAGATTGAAATTTTAAAAGCAAAAGAATAAAATCCGTTGCCTATCAGATTTTAAAATTTTTCAAGCCATTAAGAAGCTACAATAGTCCATATTTAACTACTTGATTTTAAGCTTACTAATAAACATTAATACAGGCAAAAGGTGTTCGACCTGAATCCCTCCGACTCCACAAAGCACTTACCGTAAGTTGAACGTGTGTTTGGCTTACGGTTTTTTTGTTATAAGAATTGCATCGAAACCGCGTATTGGATTATGTATTTGTGTTTCTTAAATTCTCCGGCAACATACCCGTGCCCTAAAAAAGCATAGTCCCCTTCAACTTCACCTTTATTATAGCTTTATTTTTTTTAAAATAAGACTTATCTTCAGCAAGCAACTTTTCAATCAATAATGGTAAAAAAATCCAGCTTTACCCGTTCCGCAATTGGGCTGGTCGCCCTTAGCCTTGTTATTACGGGTAAGTTATTTGCTCAAAAAAGTGATACCGGCCATATAGCTGTAACCAAATTCGTTACTATTCATTCCACTATTTTAAACGAGGACCGAAAGCTACATATTTATACACCGGCGGTAATGGGCGATAGCAGCTTTAATAACGAGCCGATGCCAGTGTTATATGTAATGGATGCTGAAGCCCTTTCTGCGCTTGTTTCCAGCCAGGTGAATTATTTATCGATCAATTATGGGTTATTGCCCCGAATGATCGTTGTTTCTACCTGTAATTATTCTTATGACCGAATCCACGACCTTACTCCGACCCATTTCATTACAGGCTATGAAGGTAAACCAGACAGTAGTTTCAAAACCAGCGGGGGCGGTGAAAAGTTTCTGCAATTTATGCGCGAGGAAGTAATACCATATGTAGAAAAGCACTACAAAACACAGCCGTTCCGTGTTTTCGCCGGCCACTCCTTAGGCGGCTTAATGACCACTTATTGCCTGTTCCATTATCCTGATATGTTTAATGCTTATTTAGCTATAAGTCCCGCGCTTTGGGTAAACAACGACGCAGGAGTTGCAGATGCGGCGTCAAAAATGAAATCACCGATAGCTGAAAAAAAATTTTTTTTCATGAGTGATGGCAACGAGGGAGAACGTTTTCATACGCCCGTAGCCAAGCTGGATTCTCTTATCAGTTCGAAAAAGTTAACCAACTTCAATTACCAATTTATCCACTACAATGATGAAAGCCATGGATCAGAGCCAGTGAAAGCCTTTTATGATGGCCTGCGCTTGATTTACCGGCGTTATGAACTTTCGCCGGCTGATACAACAGCATTGTCAATCCAAAAACACTATAGCGATCTTGCTGCGGCTTACGGCTATCACCTGCTCCCTCCTGAAGTTGACATCAACGCGATTGCTTATTACTGGCTCTCTAAGTCATGGAAGATGGATGACGCCATAGCACTTTTCAGGATGAATACGATCAGCTACCCAATGTCATTTAACGCCTATGATAGCCTCGGGGACGGTTATGCCAAAAAAGGGGATAAAGTAAAAGCTATTGAGAATTATAGGAAAGCAATTGCACTTAAGCCCGATCTTGAATCAACCAGGAAAAAACTGGCAAAAATGACGCAATAGGCCGCGTTGGTTGTTAAAAGCCCGTTATAGTCATCACTTATCCTATGCATTAATTATCAAATACGCTTTTACTTATTGACGTTTAAATGGCATATTAAAAATCGGCCATGAATTGCAGAAAAGTATAACGCGAATTGGCGGTCTGCTCGCCCAATACAGGTTTAAAGGACGCCAGCAATATTTAGGGACCAATCCAAAACAAATTCAGAGCGATTATGCATGATTATTCCGACGATAAGCAGGTCACTATTTGGAAAGGCTTTTTAAAAGAGAAGTTATTTTAAAAGGTTTCTTTAGCGGATCTTTCCATAGCATCAATCGCATCAAGCAAGTCATTAAACAAAAACAAATAATCTTCGTTTTCAAGTAATAGAATAGGATCTGGTTCTAACTCAGTCCCCTTGCGTCCGCAAATTACCTACCGTAAGTTAAACGTATGTTTGGCTTACGGTTTTTTGTTATAAAGGTATATCAGTTTAGAAACCTAAGAAAATACACAAAAAATTGTGGAATAGTACCCGTAGTTGCATCATAGTGTTACAGAAGTAACTAACCAAAGGGATAGATTTCAATCAAGGGATGAAAAACCAACTATTAATCATTCTCATAATATTCTCATTTTCCACAACCTTTTCTCAAACAAAAAGAATAAATGGCGACACCTCTTATTGGGTTAACGCAAACAAGACCTCTGAAAGAACATTAAATTTGAAAAACTTTGAAACATCGGCCGATGAATTTAATTTCAGGGTTCGTTATTATGGGCAGGTAATTGAAGTTACAAAAGATGGCTGTAGTGTTAACGCCTACCTTACAAATTACATTTTCCATACAAAAAAGGCGAATAGAGACAAAACCGACACCTTATTTAGCAAAGTAACTTTATCTACGGAAAAAGCTAAAAACATATACAACCTTATTATAAACTCTGGCATTTTAAAATTGCCAACCGACAAAGAGATAAAAAACTGGCAACATGGTGCAGACGGAGTTACTTATTTTATAGAGTATTCTGATAAAGAAAATTATTCCCTAAAAAACTACTGGACGCCGTCTGCACAGGATTCTATTCCGGAGGCTTTAATGGTGCTGAATTTTATAAAAAAAATTTCCGACTCATTGAATTTAAAAGAAATGTACATGGCCTTTGAAAACGGTTTACCAAAACAAGGGTGCTACAATTCGGGCGGAATGGTAACTACTTGTTATAGTTCAAACACATTTGAATTTGGATATAGCGGAGCAACAAAAATGCCATACGGATTTTGCACTTCCTACCGGGCATCATATATAGGCAAAATAAATATAAATTCGGGAGCTGCCTTACAGTACAATTTTGATGATAATAAATTTTACCATTTAAATTTCCTGGTGTCCAAATGGAATATTTTAAAAATCAAATCGCAATTTTCAGATTTCATTGCTTATAACTATCAAAACAGAAGACTTAATATCGATAAAACAAACAATAAGTTTCAAAATCATCAAATTGAATATGGCTTAAACCTGAAAAATAATTTCAGTATGAGAACGGGTTTAGATTACTTGATTAATAACGACGAAAAACCCGGATTTTTTTTATACGGTTCAAAATTCTTCCCCAAAATCAACACCAGTGTGGTATTAGTTTCTTCTGTTTTTAGCAACCGGATAAATTACAAAGCACAAATACTCAAGCTTTTTAATCTAAATCAGAATCTGGCTACAAACCGCTTTGCATTAGGTTTAACTTATGAAGATTTTATGCGTTACAAGGATGTTTATGTTAACCTACAAATATCACTCTGAGGCAAACGGAGGTAGTTTGAATGCCGTCTTTGCGTTTCTGCGGAATTGATATTGGTAAAAGACACCGGCTGTCTGTTGGCGAAAAAAGAATTTCACGTGCCGACATATAGTACTTAATATCACATAGGTATTTAAATATGCTCCAACAGCCATTTTATAGGCTTTATAGGATTTGCGGGCTTCAAACCAAAAGCCTTTATACTTTTCTCGGCTATCAGGTTAACGGCCTCCTGTATGTCGTCGGTAATCAGGTATAATTTCGTATCGTCGGGGCCAATGGTTCCGTTATCCTTCATCAGGTTAATATGTTCAACAAGCTCTTTGTGGTAGGCTGTGCCGAAGATAATAACGGGGAAATTTTCTATTTTATGGGTTTGAATTAAGGTAAGCGCTTCAAAATACTCATCCATAGTTCCGTAACCACCGGGCATTACCACAAAAGCGAACGAGTATTTAACCAGCAATACTTTCCTAATAAAAAAGTGCTTCATGTAAACCCATTTATCGAGGTACGGGTTTGGTTTTTGCTCTATCGGTAACTGTATATTGCACGCAACCGACCGCCTACCTACATCTTTGGCACCACGATTGGCCGCTTCCATAAGCCCGGGGCCACCTCCCGTCATTATCGTAAAGCCAAGTTTGGCAAATTCGGCCGCGGCTTTTCGAGTGAGTTGATAATAAGGGTGATCTTCATTAAACCTGGCCGAACCGAATACGGTAATGCAAGGCCCGATAAAGTGTAAAGCGCGGAATCCCTTTATAAATTCCCACATGGTTTCGAAGGTAAAACGCAACTCCTTTAACCGTGAATGAGGCCCATCCAGGAATACGATCTCTGATTTACTTGTACCGTTAGCCATAACAGGTTATTTTAATCCAAATCTGTTATTTGTTGCAGGATTTTGAAATGATGCCGATCAGAAACTTAATTGACAGAGATCACATTAATTGGCATTATGCGTAAAAAACAGAGGTGCCATAAAGCTATTTAAAGCCTCAAGATAATGGCAACCTGCTTTATCCGAGATTTTCATTTTTGCCGCTGTTTCGCTCAAAATTTGCTGAATCCTTTGCTGTTCTTCAAAAGGAATAGAGTAACCTGCACCAGCAACACTCAAAGCCCGATTTACACAAATGGAATTCAATTTTCCCTTGATTGAGTTTACCAATAAAAGGCCTTTGCGCAGCTGGCACCACGCTGCAAATTTGTCAACAAAACAGTGAATTATTGTTTGCGCAGCCTGTATATCGGCTTGCCTTTTCTGTAACGTTTCAGCATTAACAAGTGATACCTCGTCAATATCTAACTAACTTGATGTTCGCCAATTTCGCCACCTCTGGATCCACGTTACGTGGTACAGCCAAATCTACTACCAGTTTTTCGCCCGTACCAACAAAGTGGCTTTTAAAAATAACCGGGTAAGCCGCGCCGGAAGCAACAACGATAGCATCTGCAACTTTAATTAAGCTTTCCAAATCAGCAATATCGGCGTAGTTAATGTTCATTTCGGCGGCAATTTCCCTGGCTTTATTTACAGAACGGTTAACTACTGTGATATCCGGTTTCGCTGGGCAACCAATAAGGTTTTTACAGCTAAGCCGCCCCATTTTACCGGCCCCCACAATTAATATTTTACTATCTGCTTTTAAAAAGCCATGTTGCTTTATGAGCTGAACCGCGGCGAACGATACTGATGTGCTTCCCTTGCTAAGATTAACTTCATTTTTCACCTGCTTTGAGGCCTGCAAGGCTGTATTATAAAGTTTTTCTAAAAAGCCATCAATAAAGCCGCGCTCTTTAGCAAATTTAACGGCTTGTTTCAGCTGTCCAACAATTTCGTAATCGCCAAGTATCTGCGAGTCCAGGCCCGCAGCAACGTTAAATAATTGGTTAACAGCACTTACACCTGTCTTTTTGTAACAATGGGCTTCAAACTCCGCTCTCTTGCCAACCGTAACGCTGCATAGCAAATTAACCAGGTTGCTGATATTATCTGTCAACCCATAAATTTCGGTACGGTTACATGTAGATAGTACAAACACCGATGTTATTCCATAATGCTTTGCATGCTTCAATAAAACCTCATATTGATCCGGGCATACTGCAAATTTGCCCCTGTTATGGGCGTCACTCTTTTTATAACTTATCCCAACGGTACAAAAATGCCTTATATCGGCTATACAATTAATTGTTTTCAAAATATCGGGTTTGTTAAAAGTGTACCGGCGGCAATTGTTCAGGCAACACCAGCAGGGGTATATTAATATGATGGGAAAGTTTCTGTGTGTAGCTGATGCTAAACAACCGTTCGAGAGAGTTAACCTTGCGGTGTACCATTATAAGCATATCAATTACACCGTGCTGGCTTAACCAGTCGAGGCCATGCATAACATCCATACTTTTTATATGTCGGTAATAAATTTTAGGATAATTGGCCTTGCAGGTAACATCCTTTAAAAAATCATCAACTTTTTGTTTGTCATCACCGTCTTCAAATTTATCATCGGTAATATGTGCTATCAGCAGCTCTGCATTGAAATAATAGGCCAGGCTTGCTGCCGAATGGATCAATTCGATGTCGCCGCTGTTCAAGTCGGTGGCAAAAGCTATTTTCAATATCGGTCGAAAACGGGCTTCGGCCGGGATCAGCAACACCGGGAAAGTTGCTTTATTAATAACTTCCTGTGTATTGCTCCCTAAGAAGAACCGGCTTATAGCTCCCGCTCCCGACATACCCATCACCACCATTACACATTTTTGCTCTTCAACCGTGTTTCTGATCATATCCATTACCTCACCGGTAGCGCTGCGGGTATTGATAAATTCAGAACCGGAACCTGTTTTTTCAAAGCCCGCTTCATGGCGCAGGCTTGCCGACAGATCGTTAAGCTCCTGGTCGGTTTCTTCCTTCAATGAAGTATAATCCTCCAGCGGCCAGGCCACCTGGGCAGCCATCGGCGCTTCTGATGGTACCTTAATAACGTGGCACAAGGTTACACCCGCCCTAATATTTTTTGCAAAATTTACCGCATAGCTTGCCGCGTTATTGGCGGCTGCCGAAAAATCTGTTGGTACTAAAATGGTTTTCATCACGTACTAAGTTTTAATATCCGGTTAATGGGTTTTATTGTTAGGCTTAATATTATAAAGCATGTTTTCGATGCTGCTGTCCAAATTGTAAAGATCATTGTATTTAACAATCTGGCCTTCAACAATAGCCGCCGTAATGTAGGTGATGCTGAGCGGGATAGGCTTTTTCAAACCAAAAACCTTAACTTCCCGATTCATTAGGGCGCGATGAACAGATTTAATATCGCTTTCGCTGCCCCCGGTTTTAAGTAACTGTTTTGCAAACTCCTCGCCCCGCTCAATTTTTATCGCCCCGTCGCTTACGGCTCTTTCGCTCTTATTGAATAAACGTTTGTTGGATACACCTTGCAATTCAATACCTGCTCTATTATCGGGTATAAAGTATATATAATCCCCTTTTTGCCCGTTGGTTGCGGTAGGTTTAAAAGATAAAACCCCGGAATTAAATTTATCCGGACTACCGCTTTTCGGGCCACGAGGCCCTGCCGAAGTTGCAAAATCAGTAAGCAAGGCAACCATCGTTGGCGTTGGTGTGGCACGCTTCCCTACAATAACTTTAAAATAAAAAGCTGTATCCGGCGTGGCCAGTTTTAATGAATAAGTTGGGATGTTGATCTGGATGTAGCTACTATCGTTAAGTTCGGCCCAGCGTAAGCGCTCCATATTCACGGCTATTTTTCTTACGTCGGCCTCTGGTGTTTCATAGCAATCGCCTTCGTAAACGCCTTTAATCAGGTGTAATTGATATTGAAAAGCTTTGTAATCGGCACTGGTAGGCTGCACTTTTACTATCGCGTCCATAAAAGCAGGCTGAGTGAGCGCGTTAGCTAAAACCTCACTGCCATTAAAACCTTTCACCGTTTCCCGGTCGGTTTTTGAAGACGGATAATAGGGATTTAATTTACCGAAATGGAGGTTATTTATAAACGTTAGCATGGCATCCGTAAGCAGTATTTCAAAACGGGCTTTTTGTTTACTGCTTATTTTTTCGGACTGTTCAAGTATTTTATGGAGCAGCGGGTACAGCAGTTCGTCGGGGTGATAATCCTCGTGCCTTAAACCAAATTGCAGTACACAATCAACCAGCAACATGGCAGCCCAGGTTTTGTTCTGGTCTTTTTGTTGCAATGTCCAGATGGGCGCATAACCGCGTTTAGCGAAAAAACGCTTTGTCGACAATGGGAAATATAACCCGCTGTTCACCGTCCTGTCATTCAGTTGCGCGGTTATCTCGGCCTTTACCGAAGTATCGCCTTTTAAAGCAACCACCCTCGCGGCTTCAGCGTTACCAAAAGGAAAAATGACTAACGCAAAGAGGAACCCAAGGGTTATTTTAATGGCTGCATTATTTATAGCACGTGCTTTCATAACATCGTTTTTTATAATGTAAAGTTGCGGTGCTTCAATTATTTAATAAGTGATAACGGTCACTTATTTGGTTGATCCTAAACACCCCTGCCATGCGCTAACCTGCTAAAAATCAGCAAGAAAAAATCATCACCGGAATGGTTATATGAATGGGGACGGATGCGTCGGCACCTTGTGTAACCAACTCTTCGCAGTGAAAACGGTGATGAACCACCGCCAGCAAATCAGCATTCATGGTGTGTACCATAACGTCTACAGCGCGGGTAACATCCCGTTCCTGCGTGTTATTAAAGTACAACCGATTATAATCAACGCGTTTACTTATCTCGTCGCTAAATAGTGTGAGCGCATAATTTTGTTCGATATGTGGCAAACCTTTCGCTGATAGGTGCGCGAGCAGTATATCGGCGTTGAAGGGACGGGCTAATTGGGCAAGGTATCTCAGTACATTTAAACGGCAATAACGCAAATCGGCAATGTGGATGATATGCTTAAAGGGCTGGTCGTCATATTTTTCCGGGATAAGCATCAAGGGGCACGCAACCCTGTTTAAAACCGCGTGGATCTTTACATCGTTGCTTAAGGGTTCAAATTCGCCTACTCCTTTTACCAGCAGCCAGATGTTGTTTTTGTTGATATAGGAGGTCAATTGAGCTTCAGTATCAAGTATAGCATTGAAATCGCTGATTAGGGGTGTAAAACCTACAGATGCGGCTGCTTTACGCCTCAATTCATCAGAAAGGCTTCGCCTTGATTCAGGGATATGAAATTCAGTTATATCCCTACCGACCAGCTGATATTCTCTGGAAACCAAAGGTTGTTTTAAAGCACAAACGCGTGCCAACACTAAATTTGGCTTTACCTGCCGGGCAACGCTCAATGCAAAATGTGCCGCATGTTGTGCTGATGTGGAGCCATCATCAATTACCAGGATCGTTTTCATAATAATGTTTTTAGGTTAATAACCGGGTAACAACAGCAAAATAAGGCATCAGGCAGTTTTTTTTCATTGATGACTATCAGTCGTTTATGTGATTTCCATCATCCGATTTGTGTTGCGGAAATAGCAGTTTTGGTGTGACAGCAATCATTATTTAAACTGATAGCGAACATCTTATTTAAATAACGTTGAGTTTAGCTTTGGTTAAATTAAATACTTGCCATTATGTTAGGAAAATTAGAACAACCAGAAATTGAAGCTTTGCTCGGCCGACAGGTAACAGGCCGGCTGGGGTGTCACGCCGGTGGTACAACCTATATCGTTCCTGTTAATTACGTTTATAAAAACGGCATCATTTACGCGCACTCTGGGCCGGGAAAAAAGATTGATATGATGCGGCAAAACCCCGAGGTTTGCTTTGAGGTTGACGAGATAAAAAACATTTTTAGCTGGAAAAGTGTGATTGCCTGGGGAAAATTTGAAGAGATTACCGGGATGGAAGAACAGCAGCGAGCGATGCAGGCTCTCATTCACAGGATAATGCCATTGGTTGAACAGCCTACCGGTCATCCATCACATGGCATTACCGAAAGCGAATATGACCTTGGCGATAAAGTAGACCTTATTGTTTATAAGATTATCATTCACAAAACTACAGGCCGTTTTGAGCAGAACTGATTAATCCAGTGCCTGGGGGCAATGGTGCCGATAATATCCTACGGCAATTGTTTACTATCTGGTTCCCGATCGGATAAAACTAATTTGGCACCAAAAGGCATTAACATTGGCTGTTCGATAAATGATTATCATCTTTTTTTTTGCGGAGATAATCATTTCGTGCGGAAAGCTTCAGGCTAACTTTGTTGCATATTAAACCTACAATAGCAGGTAAGGCTCATTCAATATCAACCGGCAGGTAATACAAACGCAGGCGCGGCATGTTGTAAAAGGGTTACGAATAATTATTATATGATAACCAAAAACGAAGTTTTCGGCTATACACCCGATGAAAAATACCAAACCGGTGTAGCCTATTTTTCGATGGAGTTTGCTCTTGACCAGGCGCTGAAGATTTATTCCGGAGGGCTGGGCTTCTTATCCGGGCCGCATTTGCAAAGTGCCTATGAGTTAAAGTAAAACCTTATTTTTTTAATTTCTACACAAAAAACGAATGTTAAACATCGCCTAAGCCTTCAATCTGACCAACGATGTCATCAAGGCGACGCCGGTCCATATAATCAAAGCCTTTTTTCAT
This sequence comes from Mucilaginibacter celer, assembly GCF_003576455.2. Classification (NCBI taxonomy): domain Bacteria; kingdom Pseudomonadati; phylum Bacteroidota; class Sphingobacteriia; order Sphingobacteriales; family Sphingobacteriaceae; genus Mucilaginibacter; species Mucilaginibacter celer. The sequence goes on along the minus strand of NZ_CP032869.1, from coordinate 1,965,957 downwards.
AATCCATTTTTTTTGAGGATTTTTTTCAAGCCAGGCCCCCATCTTCAACAATAACTTGTCTTTCCATGAAAGTTTAGCAACCTCGCATCTGCCTGGGAGGAAAAACATTTTAGCTGTATCGATGATATTACGTTTAAAATTATTATTGATCAGCATTTGCTGCTGATGAAGATCTTGGCCATTAGCGCTGCTAACAATGAATATGAACAACTTTTTTTGTTTAAGGCTACTGTTATTTCTGGCCAGCCAATCACGCAGTACCAGGCTGCCAACATATACGGAACTGCCAATCACAACCACCTCATAAAGTTTCAGTGCGTTTGCCGTAACATCCTCCGCTTTTGATACAGGCATTTCCAATGCATCAGCCAACCAGTGTGCATACTGTTCGGTAGCACCATACTTTCCCCCGTATATGATAATTCCTTTCATTAAAATAAGTGATTTTGATAGCGCAAGTTACCGGGTGAGAATGGAGCCCGAAATGATTATGGTCACATTCCGCAACTGATCTTAGCGATGGTTATCTTTGACAATAAACCTTCTTGCTGGGCGGTGACCGGGTTTTGTTGTAAACGCCCGAGATTCACCGGCTTGAACTGCGCCGTATTGCTAAAATCGGAAAAATTCCAAAAAATAGACCAAACACAAAATTTAAATATCTGATTATAAGATATTTAAATAAAGGCATGCCAATTGAAAAGAGAGTTATAAAATTATTGTTATGAACCCTTTCGCCTCAAAAAACTTTCAAAACAGCAAACCAAGAGCTACTTTGTTGATAATATTGCTTGCATCGACAATGTTTATAATATCCTGCAAAAAGGATACCAGCTCAGGTTTGGTTAGCCAGCCGCCGGTTGTGGTAACGCCGGGTGACAGCGTTATCGCGCCTGCAAATTTTGATTTTGCCACTACAAAGCTTGTATCAGTTAAAATTAACCTGCAATCAAACAACAATGAGCCCATAGCAGGCGTGCCGGTAGATATTTTTGCCGGCGACCCGGCAACAAGCAGCCCGATATTAACAAGCCTTAGCGACAATAACGGCGTATTGCAGGCCCAGGTTAGTTTACCCGCTTATGTTGATACCTTGATAGTTGATGCAAAATATGTTGGCCTTATGCGTAATGCCAAAGCTGTAATAGTGAATAATGTAGTCAACGGCACTATTGGTGGCTCGGCGGGATTTTCGGGTAACATATCCCAAAACAATTATGTTAGTAAAAGTATAGGCAAAATTAGAAACTTAAACTCGTTTAGCACCATGGTTTCTAACAGCAGCAATACCGTTTACAGTTATATGGGCCAATATGATAATTCGGGTGTTCCTAAATATCTCGAACCTACTTATGATGTGATCACGTCGGATCTTTTATCGTTCATAAACGCTTCTTTACCCGAGACAGTGGATGTACGAAAGAGCCATCCTCAATACCTCCAGTCGTCAGCCACAGCCGATTTAAACATTACCGAAACAGCCGATGTTTGGATAACCTTTGTAAGTGAAGGCGCCGGTTATTTAAACTCACTGGGGTATTATACCTATACTACCGGCACCCCGCCAAAAAGCCCTTCTGACATAGCTTCGGTTAAGTATATATTTCCTAACGCCTCGCTTCCCGGTTCGGGTGGTAACCTTCGTTCGGGTAGCAAAGTGAAACTGGGCCGTTTTAACGCGGGCACATCAATAGGATTTGTGTTGTTAGCCAACGCCTGGGATGGCGGCTCAAAAACGGTGAGCACAAGCACTGCTAAATTTTACTCAACAACTGCCTGCAATCCAGAAACAAACGCCGATCTTAAAAAACACACCGTGCTGCTTTTTTCTGAAACTCAAAACCTTTTCCTGATTGGTATTGACGATCAAAACCGCCAGACGGGTGGCAGCGATAACGACTTTAACGATATTGTATTTTACGCAACATCAAACCCGATAAGGGCGATATCACAAACCGATGTACAGCCAATTGATAAACCGGTAGATACCGACGGCGATGGTGTGACAGATACTTTCGACCAGTTCCCTACCGATCCTACAAGGGCTTATGTAAGTTATTACCCTTCAAAAACAACATTCGGAACAGTTTTATTTGAAGATCTTTGGCCTGCAACCGGCGATTACGACATGAATGATATGGTAATAGGTTACAGATACAAAACCGTTACCAACGCCAAAAACCTCGCCGTAGAAATGTACGCCGACTATGCTGTAAAAGCTTCCGGAGCATCATTTGTAAGCGGCTTTGGGGTACAGTTTCCGTTTGCGTCAAATGCGGTTCAAAGTGTAACCGGCCAAAAAAGGGCATCCAATTACATTGTACAAAACGGCAACGGAACCGAGGCTGGCCAGGGTAAAGCGGTTATTATTCCGTTTGATAGCTACCAGGCTGTAATAAAACGTCCAGGCGGTTATTATATCAATACTCAAAATGGCGCACCTTATATTACCGGCGATACCGTGCATGTGCATATTAACTTTACTACTCCACTTTCGGCAGCAACATTAGGTACAGCGCCTTTCAATCCATTCCTGATCAGTAATCAGCGCCGGGGATACGAGGTACACCTTCCTAATAATATGCCGACAGACCTTGCAGACAAGAAATTATTCGGCACGCTGCAAGACAACTCAAACGCGGGATTGAACAGTTACTACAAAACCAAAAACTCCTGGCCGTGGGCTTTAAACTTTGTAGAGCAGTTTGACTACCCATCCGAAGGAAGCAATATTGGCAAAACGTACAATTATTTTCTGCAATGGGCAAAATCAGGTGGAACATCACACCCGGATTGGTACCTGGGCACTTCAGGCAACCGCAACGAATCGATGATCTACAGAAAATAAAACAGATCAATTACAAACAGAGCCAGGTACGTAGCCTGGCTCTGTTTGTATTAACGGGTGTGGCATTTTTTAAGTTTAAGATAAGCTATATATTTAGCCCGCTTAACCCCTGTTAAATGACCGATGAAATTAAATCCCGTTTTTATGAGGTAGGATTTGAAGTGGCCGACCATACCTCGGCCATGCTTGCCTATTGGGATAAAAACCTTGTTTGCCGTTATGCCAACGCGGCCTATATCGAATGGTTTGGCAAATCTCCGGCCGATATGATTGATAAAATAACTTTACACCAATTACTCGGACCGCTGTTTGCATTGAATTTGCCATTTATTACCGAGGTTTTAAAAGGTAAAGTACAGGTATTTGAACGCGATATTAAAATTCCGGATGGCCAGGTTAAAAGTACAATCGCCACGTATTGTCCTGATTTTGCCAACCAGGAAGTTAGAGGTTTTTTTGTACATGTTGCTGATGTTACACCTCTTAAAAATCGTCAAAACTCAAATATTATACCCAATGATGGCTTAACATACAATGACCACTTGATTACGCAGGTGCAGGAAACGTTAAAAGCCTGTTTGTTTACGAAATTTCCGGGTATTGCGGCCTTGGCCAGGCAACACTTTATTTCAGAAACCAAGCTGAAAAAAGGCTTTAAAACAAAATTCAACACAACCATCTTCTCCTATTACCGGGAGTTACAGATGGAGCTTGCGCATAGATATCTGAGCGAAAAAAAGTGCAGTAAAAAACAAGTTTCCATTTTGTTGAATTTTTCTAACCAGGCTAATTTTTCTGCATGCTATAATAAGTACCTGAGCACTCAAAAAACAAAGCGAATTATCGCCGGTTTGCAGAAACAAAATGAAAACCTGCATAAAACCTTCACCGAACAGGTTCCGTTTGCTATGGCCATGCTGGATAACGATTTAGGATATTTAGCTTATTCGCAAAAATGGCAGCATTACTTTAAGGCAGGCGATGACACTGTTTTAAACGTTCTTAAATTATATAACCTGGGGCAAAACGCAAACGACTGGGAGTTGATTTTATCCAACTGTTTGCAAGGCACTCCATACAGCAGCAATGAGCAACTGATTGAATTTATTGATGGCAGGCAGTTATGGATAAAATGGGATATCCGCCCCTGGTATCAGCAAAATGATATGATTGGAGGAGTTATAATAGCCGCCGACGATGTAACAGCCATTAAACAGCGGGATATTGAGAACCAAAAGCTGCTTGAGATTTTAAATAAAACCAACGAAATAACCAGAACAGGCGCATGGAAACGAAACTTTGATAACGGAACTGCCATCTGGAGTAAAATATTAAAAGAGATTCTTGAAGTGCCCCCGGATTTTGAGCCCACCGTTGAACTGGCATTCAATTTTTATAAAGAAGGTAAGGATCGTGACCTGGTAAAAGCGGCGCTTCATAGCGCGATTACCCACGGTACCCCTTTTGATATAGAAGCAACTTTAGTATCTGCCAAAGGTAATTTAAAACGGGTAAGGGTAATTGGCTATCCCGAATTTAGTAATGGCGTATGCCATAAGTTATCAGGGATATTCCAGGAGTTGTCCAATACCGGCAGTCTATCTTAAAAAATGCCTTCTGCAGCTAATAATTAACCCTCAGCATATATTCCTGCGCCTCTTCAAGGCAGTAACTTCGCTTTAATATTATTTCACCATTTTAATTTACCTAACAACCTTGAGAGCAACACTTTATATACTTTACAACGAACATAAACCGCTACCTTAAATATCATAGTAGTAGCAGATTGGAGAGAAAAATTATCAGCTAACGGTTTGCCTGTAAAGTTATGGCAATACGAATTATATACGGGTGCTTTGCCTCGGCATACATAAGTTGTACGGATATGAATTAGCTACAATCATGATATCACTTTCCAGATCAAGCATTTTGAATGCATCATTCAGAAATATTTTCGTCGCGCAAATAAAAATATTGTATAATTCAAAGCAGCAACTAATAGGGTATCTGCCACTTTTGCTTAACGACTGTTATTATATGCCGCTTAAACACGCCATAGCCGAAATTTTAGAGGATATATCAAAAAATGCGCACACACTACGAAATATCATTAAATTATTAAGCGAAGACCCGGAATATAAATATTGCCTTGGCACCAGTTCGCTCGTATATGAAGCATACAGCCAGGTGAAACTCAAAAAATACAACATCTGGGAAATTGACATGACGGTTGTATATTATTTGTCTGCCATGATGAGCCAACAACTGGGTGTTGCTAATACAGTACTGCTGATTACTAAAGAAGCAACTTACAGCCCTTTTGCCCAATCCATTGAAGAAATAGCTGATACCACATCAGAAAACTGCACACTGTTAAATCACCTTGCGACAGAAATTGTAAAATACGCCGGCAAGCTTTACGAAGTTGATACGGTGTAACGAAACTGACTAAAAACAAAGGAGTAGGCACCTCTATATTTCCGGAGGTGCTTAATAACATTTGATACGAAATGGACCTGCAAACGAAACAAATAACCCTCCTAAAGTTAATACAGGAAATACAGGGCTATGCTATATTTCTTTTAGATGAAAATGGAAACGTGGAGACATGGAACGCAGGCGCCCAAAAAATTAAGGGGTATCTTGCGGATGAGATTATCGGAAAAAATATAAGTATCTTTTATACTCAGGTCGATCTGGCAAAAAATTTACCACAAACATTGCTGGCCGAGGCCGCAAAAAACGGTACAGCCTACAATGAAAGCTGGCGCGTGCGAAAAGACGGATCAACTTTTTGGGGAGCGGTTACCATAATGGCGATGTATAATGAAGAAGGAAAAGTTTACGGCTTTGCCAAAATAACCCGCGACCTTACCGAAAAAATGCTATCGGAATTGACGATTAAGCAACACGCCGAGAATTTGGAAATTAAAAATAAAGAGATTGAGCAGTTTGTTTACATCGCATCGCACGACTTACAGGAGCCGTTGCATACCATTTCAAATTTTGCGTATTTTTTGAAAACGGAATATGCGCACAAATTAGATGATACAGCCCAAATGTATCTTGAATTTATGCTACAGGCGACTGGCAGGATGAAGGGACTGATAACCAATTTATTGGACTACTCAAGGATAGGTGCAGAAAAAACTTTAAGCGAGGTGGATTGCAATTTACTCATTGCCGGTGTTGTAGCCAACCTTGATAGTACGATAAAAGAAAACGGTGCCACTATACGCTATCAAAACCTGCCTGTGATTGAAGCTTACGAGATAGAACTTGCACAGCTTTTTCAAAACCTGTTAAGCAACGCGATCAAATTTCGGGATAAGAACTTTGCGCCCATTGTCGAAATTACGGCTTCAAAAGAGGGTAACGACTGGCGTTTCAATGTTATCGATAATGGGATAGGTATAAACCCAAAGTTTGCCGAAAAAGTATTCCTTATATTTCAGCGGCTTCATGGCCGGAACGATTACGAGGGTAACGGAATAGGCTTAGCTCATTGCAAAAAAATTGTAGAACTGCACGGCGGAAAGATCTCAGTGAAGGCCAACCCGGTAAGCGGCTGTACTTTCACTTTCACCATACCTTTAAACCCTGATAAACCGCGATGAAAACTTATAAAAATCTCGATGCCTTCTTGTTGGTGGATGATGACCTGCCAACTAATTTTATTCATACCAGGGTGATCAAAAACACATCGATAGCAGCTAAAGTAGAAGTTGCTACCAATGTGCAGGACGCTCTGGATTTTTTAACCTATGCCGGCAAGTTTGCAAATACGCAAAATACAGCGAGGCCAGGGTTAATTTTTTTGGATATTAATATGCCGGGCCTTAGCGGATGGGATTTTTTAGATGCCTATGAAAAACTGGATGCCAAATTTAAAGCGCAGGCGGTTGTAATAATGGTCACCACCTCATTAAACCCCGGCGACAGGGAAAAAGCTTTAAAAAACAAAGAAGTAGTCGAGTTTTTAAACAAGCCTTTACGACCGGACCTTGTGGCGGAAGTTGTAGCACGCTATTTTGACGAAGAAGAAGCACCCGGCACTATACCAATTATTTAGTTTCGCCATGCGGTGTATGGATAAAAGTGTTGTTAGCACCTTTCAATTTAAAAAACAACCGTGCCATCATAAAAAATGCAAGAGGTAAACGGCCCGCGGCGCCTAACAATTTTCTGGTTCGATACGTTGCTGGCACCGCAATGAAAATGGCGGTGTAAGCCGCCGCCGCAAGCGATAACCAATACAAGGGCGACAAAACCGGTCGTATTAAAAAAGACAAAACAAATAGCACCGGCAAAATACCAATTATCATTATCCGCGGTAACAGCATGGTTTGGAGTACTTTATCAAAAAAATCAAGGTTTCCTTTAAAAAGCTGTATAAATCCGTCGGCGAAGTATAATTTCAAATAGTTTAGCTGCGCCGAGAGCCAGCGCTTTCGCTGGTTTTGAAATACCTCGGCGCGTTGTGTTTTTTCATCAAATACCACAGCGTTTTCAGCGTACCCGAATTTGATCTTTCTTTTCAATAATCTAAGCTCCATTTCTTTATCAAAGCCGCCAACGGCTGTAATTTCAGGTATAATTTCATTAAACAAATTAAAATCAAGCGCCATGCCCGAGCCTATGATAGCGCTTGATAAACCCAGCGCGCAATGTCCTTTCCTGAATATGTGGTTATTGATACCCTCGCTTATGGCATCTAACAAGGCAAACGCAGTATTTGTGTTTTTTGCAACCCGTTGCCCCTGTACCACTTTGTAGCCCGCCTGTAATGCATCATTCATCCGTTGCAAATATTTTTTGTCGCAGATGTTGTCGGCATCCAAAATCAATGCGTAATCATAGTTTCTCCGGGTTTGGGATAAAGCAGTATTGAGCGCCTTTGCCTTGGTACTTTTATCAAACAAAACTTCAACCAGTTCGATAGGCAGCTTTTTTAACTTATCAATGGTTTCGGCCTGCAATGAATCGGCAATAACAATTATCTTCCGCTTCACCGCGGGGTAATCTAAGGTAAGCGCCGCCATGGCTGTTTCCAAAATTACAGCATCTTCCTTATATGCGGGAATATAAATGGCAAAACTCCCCAGCATCGATGCCTCTGGATAAACCTTTGTTTTTGCGAGCCAACCGGCAACCGAAAAAACCAACAGGTAAAATACCTGGATGCTAAGTATCGCGAAAGCCAATACTGATAATAAATAGATTAACTCGTTTAAATAATTCATGGCGCTTAATTTATCTTGCGTTGTTACGAAAGTTCCAGATCAATCCTTTCCATATTTCATTGGCATAGCCTGGTGTATCACTCAGAAGATACCTGAACATCGCAACCGGAGCCGAAATAAGTACAAAAAACATTCTGCTTATAAATCCCTGCAAACCCTTTATATTTCGCCTGATAAATAGCAAACGGTTGCGGTTTTGATAATAAACCTTGATGCTGCTTAATTTGCCAACACTCATCGACTCTTTATGAAGTACGAGGGAGGCCGGCTGGTACCAGATAGAAAAACCGGCCTTTTGCGCATGTACACAAAAATCAAGTTCTTCATAATACAGGAAATAATTTTCGGGCAAGAGGCCTATTTTGTCAAAAACGGTACGGCGTATAGCCATAGCGGCACCATGCCCCAATTGGGTTTTAACAGGCATTTGGAATTGCCCCCTATCGGCCTGGCCCGTGCCGATAAATTTTCCGCGGGCTGTAAAAGGGTTAATCGGTTCGCCTCCCGCGTACTGTATCACCCCCGGCAAATGATAATAACGTATTTTGGGAGATATGATACCGATTGACTGATCTGTTTTAAAAAGCTCAATGACAGGTTCAATAAAACCAGGTATCACCTCGGTATCATTATTCAGCAAAAAAACAATCTCGCCACTGGCTTTTTCAATGCCCCGGTTATTTCCGCCGGCAAAACCTTCATTAACCTCATTCTGGATAAATGTTATTTCCGGAAACGCTGTTTTAAGATAATCGCAATTAACTTTCGATGCATTATCAACAACTATCACCTCAAGGTTTGGGTAGGTAACATTTCGCAGCGAAGCAAGCAACGCGGCTGTCACCTCATCAGTATTGTAGTTTACCGTTATTACCGACACCAGCGGCAATTGAGTATCGTTATTCATGTTTTATTGTTTTATCTCGTTTGTATCCATTAGTTGTGCTGCTTTATCCCATTTGTAAGCCAGCCATATTAAACCAAGACTCATAAATACAACTATGCCGCTTGGTGCCTGCCCTATTACCTGGTTACTATAACTTGCAAACGCTATCCCGATATATCCCGAAAAAAGGGCCATGCTTATCTGTCGCAGGTGCAGATCATTTTTCATCCTGAAAATCATCACCGTGCCCGTTACGGCTATGGTTATGATCATCCCCAGGTGGATCCATAAACCCACGATGCCGGTTTCGGCCCAGATTTTTACGTACCAGCTATCTGTAGGAGTTTCGGCGAGAAATGTGCCGGGCGAAAACCTTTGCCCCCAGGAACCTGCCGAGCCAATGCCCCCGCCTATTGGTCGCGATTTGAGATAGGCTGCAAACTTTTTTTGATTATCAAGCCTCACCTGTAGCGATGGGTCGTTAGGATCGAGCGCGCTGCGCATCCGTTGTACCTGGTAATTACCCGCGCCTACATTTGTGAACTTCAGCAAGCCGAATAATATCCCGACGACAGCGATACCTATACTCAGGATCTTGAAATTTTTGGTTAAAAACAAGTACACCATAAAGCCCGAAAGCGGAACGAACAGCGCCCCCCGGGTACCACTTACTGCCATTGCCCAGAAGAAAAATACGCTTAACGCCAGATAGCCGAGCTTAAACTTCCGTTTCACAGGCCCAAGCGACAGGATAAGGCAGATGAGCAAAACGTGCCCCATGGCGGCACCAAACTGCCCCGCGTCTGAATAGAATGAAAAAACCCTGAGGCGGCCAAACAAAAGATGTGTTTTGTAAGCCCCGGCATCAAGCCACATCTGTTCGGCATGGTTAACACCTAAGTACAATTGTTTCATGCCCCAAACAGCAGCCAGGGCCGAACAAAAAATCCAGATGTTAACAAACTTCAGCATCCCCTTTTTATCATCAATGAGCAGGATAGTAAGGATAATCAACTGCATCATGTACAGCGCGGTGCCCCTTACCGAATAAAACCAGGCCGCGAAACTTCTTGCTTCGGGATTAATGATCTCGAAAACTGTAAAAGCCGTCCACACGGCAATAGCATAAACAAAGGGGTTTTTGAGCAGGGCCGACCTGCCTTTTTGAGGTTTCGCGAGGGCGGCAATTAATGTAATGAGCAAAAAAACATCAATTGATAACCCAAAAGGCGCTGTTGAATAACGGATCATACCGTTGGCAAAAAAGCCGGTATATAACACCGTATAAAGCGCCCTAACAGGTTTATTAAACACCCAGATAAGGTAAAGCGCTACAAATGGCAAAGCTATCAGGCCCATGGTTCCGGCCACATCAATATGTGCAGCGATAAAACCCAGTAATGCGGCAAGGCCTGCAATAAAAAATGCTTTTACCAGCCTGATCTCCGTAACGACTTTTGAAATCATTTTAATGGGATTGGTGTATTTTTAAAAGAATTGAAAGACCGGGTGATGCCTTCTCTCCAAAACAATATTGGTTTAAATGCGCAAAGAATATCCTTAAGCTGCCCCCAACCTATAATTACCCCCAGCAAAAAGGTTATTGTTGAACCCGCTGCAACGCCATACAAGCCCATGCCCATACTTAGTGCGGCTATATCCAAAACAACGTTAACTATCAGCATTAATATTACCTTAAGGCTATTCAGGCCTGGCCTGTTGGCGGCATCAAGCAATAAGCCGCAATAACGATCTAAAGGGATCAATAAGGCGTAGCAGCAAAATATTCTCAGCAACATGGCCGACTGCAGGTATTTACCGCCGCCCAATAAATTTACCACCGGCACGGGGAATAAGAGTAGTACCGCAACCAGCGGCAAAATAATGAAGCTTAAAAATCCGGCCTGGCGATAGAAAAGCATCCTTAAACTATTGCTATCATGCTTATGGTATAAAGCGGTGGCAGCCGGCATTGCTACAGATGCAAATGAGCGTACCGGTATCTCGATGGCTTCAACAAGTTTTTGCGGTATGGCATACAGGGCGAGCGCCGAAGGGCCCAGCCAGGCTGCGATGATAAACTGGTCTGAACTTCGGAGCAGGCTTGATGTGATCATGGTAAGCATGCTGTATTTGCCAAACCCCGACAATTTTTTGCGTTCGGCAGATAAATCAGCATCCCAACGCCCAAGCCTTACCCATTTTACAAGGATGCCCGCCATGCCAATAAAAAGCTGGATGCCACCGTAAAACATTACAGTTATTTCAAGATCCAATTTTAGTTTGAATTGCAGCAGCAGGAAGGCGCTAAACAAAAGCGCGAAAATAATTTTTATGGCGGCAAGCTTTTTAAATTGGCTCCGTGCCTGCAATTGCCATTGCAGTAGCTGAAAAGGTAGCGCACAAAGCAACCAAAGCACTGTATAATGCTTTGCCAATTTAAAGGCAGGTTGATCAAAGCTTTTAAATAATAAGGCCGGTAAAAGGAACAACGAAATAACCAGTGTAAAAGCCAATAATAGCTGCCATGAGGCGCCCGTTAGTTTCCTTCTTTCATCTTCATGTTGTGCGGAAACGTAGAAACGGATAAAAGGTGTTTGCACCCATCCGCTGCGCAGCATTTCTAACAGGGTATAAACAGTTAACAGCATAAACCACATGCCTGCCTGGTCTTTAGTGAAAATCCGGGCAATTAACGCCAGGTTTACAAAGCCCAAAATTGCCGTAAGCCCATTTGAAATTAACGACCACGAGGTGTTGCTATATAAAAGCTTTTTGAACATAACCTATGCTTTAATTGGTTTTTTAAGTAGAGATTGATGATTTTTATATTCGTTGATCAGATCCAGTAATTGATCGGCCCGCTCCTGCCAGTCGGCCTTTTGGGCAATACCAATCCGTTTTTCCTGCAAAGCCACGTCGTTTTCAAGCAGTGCCAGTTCCAGGCAATGTTTAAAGTTTTGATAGCCGTTGGCGATGTATACCACATCGGCACAGTCATTTAACGATGCAAAAGGTGTCATCACCACAGGTAGGCCCATGGCCAGGTATTCATTAACTTTAAGGGGGTATATGGCCGCCGTTAGCTCGTTGCACACGTACGGAATAATACCAACGTGGATCTGGCTTTGTATCACCGGCACCTGGCTGGCGGGGACAGCGGGTTCAAAACAAACGTTTATATATTTGATAAGCCGGTTGTAAACTGATTGATCGGCAACCTTGCCAACAAACAAAAAGCGTGTATTCTGCATCGCTTCTATCACACGCTCAAGCATGTCAACATCAAGCCGGTTATCAATTACCCCGGTATAGCCTACGGTTTTGATGTAGCCCTCATTAAACCTTTTAACGTTTCTGTTTTTGAAAAACCAATCGAAATGAACGCCGTTATTTACAATTTCTACCGGTTTGTTTAACAGCTTTTGCCTCTTCTTCAGCTCGGCAGAGGTTACAATAACCAAATCGGTTTTGGCGATATATTGGCGCTCTTCCGAAACCGCAAAGCCGTTAAACCAGGGTACTTTCGAAAAATCATCATAGATATAGTAAACATTGAAGCTTATGTTGCTGATATTCCAGTACCTGCCTAAAAAGGGCTGAAACGAGTTAAAACCAATAATGTCCTGCATTTGCAGGCGGGATATGGCTTTATTGATAAAGTAACCGCTTAATGCCGAGTTAAATTTATTTGCCAGCCTGAACAAGCGTTCTGATTTTAATATAAAGGCGGGAAATAGTGGCGGCAGCGACAAAACATATAAACCGGTATTACTTTCATCGCCGCTTACTTTTCGCAACCGATTTTTCAGACCGATAAGGCGCTTCCAGTCGAACTTCTTTTTACCTGTTATACCCTTAATTAAATCGGACACGGTATAAGCATAATCAACGTATAAAACCAGGTTGTGGCCGGATAGGCTTTTCATCAATTCAACGGTCGATCTAAGGTATTCGGCCTCCCAGGCGGGTAATGCCAGGCAAACAATATGCTGAGGTTTCTTATCAGGCATGTTATCGTAAATTAAGGGTTATCATTTTTTTTATTTTGCGCCTCAGCCAGCTCCGTTTTTTGGAAATTTCGCCTACTGAGCTATCAATATTGGCCTCATCAACATTTACAAGCCAGGTATAAAAAGGCACTTCCTGAACTGCATTTTGGGCTTTAGCAATAATTTGTTTGTCGGCTTGCTGATTGGTATGGCTCGCGTTAAACGCGTACAGCATCATTGCCGAACTTTTGGCAACAGCTACCGGAAGGCTGTTTAATGATAAATTGGGTGAAACGTACACCACCAAACCATCCTGCGGAATTAAACTTTCAGAAAAATCGCATATATCCTTGTAGTTTAACTGCTCGAGTGTGGGGGTGTATGTATACATAAAGTCAGTTGGTATAACACCCTGAAAAACATTGTCGTATCCAACCGGCACTACCCAAAAAACCTTTTTAAAAACGGCCAGCAAAGCCCCATGCAGCAGCTGTACATCAAGAGCATTATAAACCTCCTGCCGTGTAGCCACCAATGCCAGGGTAGCTTTACCTTTACATTCAAGATCTGCCGAAATAAATGGCAAAATTGTACTGGTGAGGCGCTCCGCCAGCAAATCCATTAATTGCTTTTGATAGGCTTGTATGTTTTCGGCTCCGTGAGCAATTGATATACCTGCAAGCGGTAGCCCAATGCTTTTTTCGGCCCTGTCGGTAGTACGAACAGATGAATCCATCAACTCCCGCCCCACTATCACCGAAACCACCGAAACAAAGCCCAGGATAAATGAAATGATGATCAGCAAGCCCCTTGTTGATGGCTGTGCGCGCAGCGGAAAGAATGGCTTATCCTGCACTACAATGTTTGAGTTAAGCGCGATATTGCTTTGACGCAGGCGGGCCAGGTTAAGGCCATGCAAAATGGATAAAAATTCCTTTTCGTTGATATCTACCTGCCTGTCGAGCCTTTTAAGTGTTGAACCAAGTGGCGCGAACTGATCAATCTGGCTCAGATAGTTTTGGCGCTGTTTATCAAGTACATCAAGCCCGGCGGTTGCTTTCTGGCCTGTAACGGCGTTATCAACCCATTCCTGTATCAGGTTTGAACGGGGTACGGTTTCGAGTGTATAATTCAGTTTAAGGTAATCGTCTGAGGCTGTTTTCAGCGAGTCTTCCAGCGATTTTACGCGGGCTGTGTATTTCGCCATTTTATCATTATTGCCATATAACCGCGCGCGTTCGAGGCTGGATTTTGCCTGGCTCAGGTGCTGCCGGGTATTAATCACATTAAGGCTGTTATCAATTTGTTGATTACGGGAGTTTAATTTCTTTTCAACGGCACCTAAAGCCTGTTCACTGCCTTTTTGAGTAACTTTTTCGGCATAGATCTCCTTTTCCAGTTGCTCTTTTGATTGCGCTATATACCGGGTTTGTTCATAATAATTGATCACCCTGTTTTTTTGACCGAACACCTTCAAATCATCTTCCGATTTTTGGAGTTTAGCCTTGGCCTCGGCCAGTTTGGCCTCAAAATATTGAACGGCACTATAAGTTTGATCAGATTTTAAACGTTTATAGTTTTCAGTAAAAACGGTACTGTGCAACTCGAGTGTGCGTAAACACACAGCCGGATCGGTACATGTATAAACCACCTGCAAAATATCGCTGGCATTTAATCGCGTTACTACAAGGCTTGATTTCAGATCATCAATACTGTAAAACGAACCCGGGTTGTTAAGTATATTGGCAATTGGGTTGTTGGTTTTAGTTGCAAAAACAACATTTAAATAGTTGTACACAGCCTGTTCATTGCCCAGCTTTTGTGCCGTATTAATAATGTCCTGACCAACCAGTTTTTTTAAATTATCAAAGCCCTCCGCACTTAATACATGAAAATCTGGCTTTTTTAATAACAGGTGTTCGGCTAAAAGGTGCAAAGCAACAGCCTGTATGGTTTCGCGCGATTTTGCAGAGGCCATCAGGTTATCAAACGCGTTGTTTACGGCAAAGTAGTCAAGCCGCTCATCTTCGGTACTGGTAATGGAGTATCCGCTTGCAACCCCGGTGTACAGGGTTGTTGAACTTGTATATTGCTTTTTGCTTTTTTTTGTTAAAAAAAACACGGTCGATGCACAAATCAAGGGCACTAATATCAGCCAGGTTTTGTGCCGCAGCAGTAACTTTATATAATGTATCAGGTTCATTTTTTGGCTATTAATCGGTTAAACGGCACGCCAACCAGGGGCTCCATCTGTGCGTAAAGGGTTGAAAACTGGCGTTTGGCCTCCTCATAATCGGCACGGGCGTTAACTTCAATTGTTTTTAACCGGGATAGCTCAAGCACATCTATAGCGCCATCCTTAAATTGCTTTTGAGCTATGGTATATTGATTGATGGCGGATTCTTTCGCCTCGCTGCGTATCGATAACAAATTATTGGCGTACAACAGGTTGTAGTAGGTTTGTATTACTTCTTTCTTTAGTTCCTGTACAGATTCATCGCGTTTATTAATAGATGAGTTGTATTGATATTTATAAAGGTTAACCCTCGATTTACGTCCCACAAGCTCATAAAGCGGCAGGTTGATCTGCACCCCCATCCTGAACCCGCTGGTGATATTGGATGAAGCTACCGACCCCGGCGACTGGCTATCAGACGATACGATACTTTGATTGCCCGTTGAGTAGTTTACAAAGCCCATGATGTTATTTGTCCAAACCCTTTTGGCAAAATCAAGCTGAGCTTTTGATGATTCAACAAGGTCTTTCTGAAATTTTACCGCAGGCGAATTCTTAACGGCAAGGTCAATTATACTATCAAGCGGGACTAATTGAACCTGCAGATCCTTACCCTCGTCGAGTTCCAGCGGCTCTTTATTTATTGGTTTCACCTGGCCAAAGCATGATGATGTTGCGGCTAAAAGGGCAAGGTATATTGTTATAATGTATCGCATTTGCTTTTGAAATATGATTTGATAATTAAAGCAGGTTTATCCTTTGAAATCATCAACTGTACCAAATGCGAAAAATCAAAATATACACTGATTATCAATTACTTAGAATTTAAACACAATAATGAAATTTCCATTTTATGGAAAAATTTCTTGCCGTTGGAATCTTGGAGCCCTGATTAATGTGTATCCGGCGACCTCGACGTGCGGGCGGGCCGACAAACCCACTATATATTTAACATACTATACTAATGGGTTCAAAAAATGGAATAAAAGTCTATTTTTTGGAATGTTAAATAGTAAAATACATTGATAATCAATTAGTTATTCGAATGGCACATTATTAGAATGCAGGAAAAGCGATTAATTAATACCAGATTGAAATAAACGAAACCCGATGGAAGACTTAAACAACATAAAAATATTAGTTGCAGAAGATGATATGTTTATGCAAACGATACTGCAGGAATATCTGGGTAAAACATACCGCGTGCAAATAGTGGCTAACGGGCTTGACGCGTTGGCCCAGATGCAGCGGGGCGATATCCCCGATTTGGTTATTGCCGATTTGAAAACCCCTGAACTTGATGGGCTTGGGCTGATCACGCAAATAAGGATTAGTGATTTTTTTAATTCGATCCCCGTTATCGTGTTATCGGGCGAAGAAAGCTCGGCCAAAAGGATTGAATGCCTTAATAAAGGGGCCGACGATTTTGTTGTAAAACCCTTCAACCCCGACGAACTGGAGGCAAGGATAAAGGTTATTTTACGCCGCACCGGCAAGCTTAAATTTTACGTATGATAGATTTAATTGAGCATCAAACACCGGTTATAGCGCTGATAGGTTTCGATGCGGATACTTCAGCCACATTTGTTAACTGCGATTTTCCCGGAAAAATTGTTATGCACTTTAACAACGGGCTAAAAATGGTTTCGCGGTGGACGAGCGATAAATTAAACATAGTTGCCATCGTTTCACGAAGCGAAATTACAGGCCCGGCCGGTTTACCATTACGGGAAGCTATTACAAAAAAGAACTTGCCCGATGTACCCTTCTTCCTGGTATTAAACCAATTTGATGATAATTTACGCCACACGGCTTTGCAGGCGGGCGTGGCTGATGTTTTTAAAATTCCTTTAAGTACTGACAGGATTGAGCGGAAAATTGATTTTATAATAGCTAATTACGATAGAATCAGGATAACGAAAGCAATTTTTACACCGGTGATAAAAAATACCGGGCATTGGAAAAGAGCCTTTGATATCCTTGCAGCAAGCCTCGCCTTGTTAATTCTTGCGCCGGTGTTTGTGGTTACCTACATCCTTATAAAGGTAGAATCAAAAGGGCCGGCATTTTACTATTCATTACGGGCCGGTACAGGTTACAGGGTTTTTAAATTTTACAAATTCCGGTCGATGTATGTTGACGCAGAAAAACGCCTTAAAGATCTGAAACATTTAAACCAATACCATATTCAAAAAATAACTGATATTACTGATTCGCCTTTGCCCGATAGCGGTTTGTGTGCCGGATGCCAGGCATCCGGAAAATGTAGTTACCCTATGTTTGCTGATCATATCCAATGGTGTGAAAAGGCACTTCAATCATCCCAAAAAAATAATTCCTCTTCACGTTTTTTTAAATTAAAAAACGACCCACGGATAACCCGCATAGGAAATTTTATCCGGAATACCAGTATTGACGAATTGCCCCAGCTTTGGAATGTGTTAAAGGGCGACATGAGCATAGTAGGCAACCGGCCACTCCCACTATATGAAGCCGAGAAGCTAACAACAGATAAATATATACTCAGGTTTTCGGCCCCGGCGGGCATTACCGGGTTGTGGCAGGTGCAAAAGCGTGGCAAAGGCGAAATGAGCGAAGATGAGCGCTTGCTGCTGGATAATGAGTATGCCGCAAATCACAGTTTTATAAACGATTTAAAATTGATAATGAAAACTATCCCGGCCCTGCTGCAAAAGGAAAATGTTTAGTACCGTACAAGGCCGTCTAAAATAAGCAATACCCCTATAATCAACTAAGTCTCCATCTCCTTAAGCGGGAATCATTCGATTCCTGCTTTTGTTTTTTATAGCGACCTCCCCTATTGCTAAAATCAGGAATTATTCCATTATCTGGAATAAAAAAATATTATAAATAACTAATTATCAACTACTTAATCAATGGCACATTTATAGGTTAGTACTATCCAAACTATCTGATTATAAATTTTAAACGCCATGATACTAAATTCTCAAACCCTATCTCCTAATTTGCAAATAGCTATAGAAGTGCAAAGGATATTCCGCCCCCGAAAACACGGGATGGATGTTGTAGCTCATGAACTGCTTAAAAGGCTCCCTTACGGCGAAGACGGCTTTGATTATCATGTAATGGTTAAGCCAGATGCCGACGCATGCCTGTCGAGTATCCCCCACCGCATTATACATACCATTCGTAGGGCTCCTTACTTTATCTGGGAGCAGTATTTTTTACCAAAAGCCTGCCGTCAATACCATGCCGACGTTTTACACTGCACAGCCAACACCGCTCCGCTAAACAGCAAAGTGCCGCTTATAGTAACGCTTCATGACGTTATATTCCTCGAAAAATCTGTAAGATCGACAAATACCAACTGGTATCAGCGTTTAGGGAATATCTATCGCGGTTTGATCGTATCAAAAATTGCAAAAAAGGCATTGAAAATCATCACCGTATCCGAGTTTCAACGGGATGTTATAGCCGAAAAACTTAAAATATCAAAAGATAAAATCAAGGTTGTATACAACGGTGCCGATGAACATTTCTTTGTTCGCCATGACCAGGAAACTATCAGCAACACGCTTAAAAAACTGGGCTTACAACAGGGTTACATATTCTTCATGGCCAATACCGATCCCCGTAAAAACACTATCGGTGTTTTAAAAGCTTATGCCAGGCTGCTTCAGCATAACAGCAATGCGCCCAGACTGCTTATGAAAGGCATAAACCGCGAAAAACTTAATGTTTTACTGGCTAAAGCAGATTTACTGAACCTGGAGCAGAAGATAGATACCATAGAATATATTGACTGCGCCGATTTGCCCATGATATACCAGGGCGCAAGCATGTTATGGTTCCCATCGTTCAGCGAAGGGTTTGGGTTGCCAATAGTGGAAGCTATGGCTTCGGGCACACCGGTTGTCACTTCGTCGGTATCGTGTATGCCAGAAATAGCCGGTGATGCCGCTCTTTATGTTGATCCTCAAAAACCGGCCTCCCTGGCATTTGCAGCTCATATCATTTTAACCGACCCAACAGTTGCCGAAAGGTTATCAGCAGTTGGCACAAAAAGGGCAGCACTGTTTAACTGGGAAGACGCGGCAAAAAAAACAGTTTCGGTTTATCACGAAGTAGAAAAAATGATTAAGTAATGAAAAAAAGGATAATGGATAAGGTTGACGTTTTGGCTGCCGACTATTATAGCCGCCCGGCACAATCAACCAGCGAAAAACTATTTATTTATTGGGTACTGTTTAAACGGCTGTTAAACAGCTTTATCAGCATACTAAACGCCAAATACCGGTTGCGGGCTTGCCGCACAGGCAAACTAATAACCGTAAAAGGCAGGTTAATGATCAGGAACGAAGGCAAAATAATAATTGGCGATGGCTGCCGGATCTGGTCGCACATTGGCACAACACAAATATCGGCCGGCCCACGCGCGGTTATCGAAATAGGAGAAAATACCTTTATCAATACCGGGGCGATCATCACCTCGCGAAAAAACATCAGGATAGGTAAAAACTGCCAGATTGCTAACCAGGTAATTATTATGGACGATGATTTTCATGATGTTTACGCCAGGGAAAAAACCTGTTCGGCAAAAGAGGCAATAATTATAGGCGATAATGCCTGGATCGCTACCCGCGCTACCATATTAAAGGGTGTTACCATTGGCGATGGCGCTGTAGTAGCCGCGGGGGCCGTAGTTACTAAAGATGTATTACCCTATACGCTGGTTGGCGGCGTGCCGGCCAAATTTATCAAAAGCCTTAAAGAGGATGCACATATCAATCTTGAAATATCAAACCTTATCCACAATTAAACATGAGCCTTAAATTTGCAATAAAATCAAACCCTGCCATTAAAGCCTTGGTATACAAGCTCATTATAAAAAATGCAAGGCCACAGTGGTGGGTGCGCAACATTGTTACGCCATTTATTTATAAACGCGGCAGAAAATCGTCTATAAGGCGTACTGCAAGGATGGATGTACTGCCATTTAATAATTTCTCGTTAGGCCAATATTCAACTATCGAAGATTTTTGCACCGTAAATAATGGCGTGGGCGATGTAATTATAGGCGATAATACACGGGTTGGTATTGGCAATGTAGTTATTGGCCCGGTAAATATTGGCAACCAGGTAATTTTAGCGCAAAACATAGTACTAAGCGGCCTCAATCATACTTATACCGATGTTAATACCCCCATAAGGCTGCAAAAAGTGACTACCGCCAACATAGTTATAGAAGATGAAGTGTGGATAGGCGCAAACTCGGTAATAACAGCCGGTGTTACCATTGGCAGGCATAGCGTTGTTGCCGGCGGATCCGTAGTTACCAAAAACGTGCCTGCATTTTGTGTGGTGGGCGGCAATCCTGCTAAAATACTTAAGCGTTACAATCAGGATACCAGCCAATGGGAACGAACCTAAAAATGTATTTACTGCTGTTCCGTGGTATCCGGTTCCTCAAAATTCGACAAATTAGATTTGTCGGTTATTTTTCGGATCACATCGTCCAGCTCGTAAGCTGATGATAATATAAAGGCCAGTATTTCCCGCTTATCCTCTACATTATTGTCTTCCAGTAAAGGAATGAGCCCCATTATTCTGCACAAAGGAGCCCTAATTATATGTGATTGTATCCAGGATATTTCTTTAAGTCGTTTGTTTTGCTCTTCAATAGCTTTTACATGCTTTAACTGCTCTGTTATATCGGTAGCTATTACCAGGTTTGCATATCGGCCTTTATGCTCGATGGGTGATACCTGTATTTTTACATTAAACAATTCGCCACTTTTCTTTTTGTGGATATAAACTTCTTTGGCTATTTCTGTTGGATTTATCCTCGCCTTAGCAAGCCCTTCAAGTAGATGCGGAATTTCTTGAGGAGGCCTGATGTCTTTCAACGTCATTATCGAAAACTCGTCATAGCTAAATCCGTAATGACTAACAGTAGCTTGGTTAACATCAAGAAATTTCATGGTCTCGATGTCCATCACCCACATAGGTAGCGGACTGAAATTAAATAAATTACTGCTGTGTTTTTCGGATAACTGTAATTCTATTATTTTTTTCTTGCGTTCAATGCTATACAAAATGCTTTTGTACAACGCCATAGGGGTTAAATCATCCTTTAGCAAATAATCGGCAACCCCCATTGATAATGATTTGACACTAAAATCTATGTCAGTGTAACCCGTTAATACAATCAAAGGCGATGTGCCTATCAAAGCTATAACACTTGCTATCAACTCCTCACCGGTTTTGTCGGGCAGAGTAAGATCTAAAAGCACAATATCAAATGTTTCTTTTGATAACACCTCACGGGCCGCTTCAAAATCAAAACAGTGTCTTATCTGGGGCGCATCGATCTCTTCAAACAAGAAATCTTCAATAAGCGCGAAATCTCCCGGATTATCCTCAATGATTAAAAGTTTGTAATTTTTTGTATCTATTGCCATGGGTTACCTGGGGGGGATTGAAACAATATTTATCCAAAAATCTTCTATTTTGGTAACCGCGTTTATAAAATCATTGGCATCAATCGGCTTAACTATATAGCAGTTTACATGGTTTTTGTACGATTTTAGTAAATCATTCTCCGATGACGAGGTTGTTAACATGATAACCGGTAAGTGCCTGTATCTTTCGCTGGTTTTCAGGTACATCAACACTTCATGCCCGCTCATTTTCGGGAGATTAATATCCAGCAGCACTATATCGGGCAGTAACTCCTTCGAACTGATGCCTTCAAAAAATTCAACGGCCTCTCTCCCATCCCTTTTGATAGTTATTTCGTTGATGATCTTGCATTCACTCAGAGCTTCGGTGGTTAAAATAATATCTCCTTCATTATCCTCAACCAATAAAATACTTACCGATTTCATAACTCAGTTTTTTTTATGGTAAAATAAAATGTGCTTCCCTGCCCGTAAACAGATTCAACCCAAATCTTCCCACCTAAATTCTCCACTATTTTTTTAGCTATGGCAAGCCCCATACCGGTTCCCGAATACTTATCCTTGTTGTGCAGGCGTTGAAATATTACAAATATCTTGTCGAAATACTGGGGCTCGATGCCGATACCGTTATCCGCCACCGAAAACTGCCAGTACCCATCTGTTTCCGCGCATTTTATTTCGATATGGATATCTGTTTTATGTTCGTTGTATTTTAAACTGTTGCTTATTAAGTTTTGAAAAACCTGCCGTAAAGGGCCGCGGTAAGTGCGCAATACGGGTAAATCTTTAAATAAAACGGTCGCCCCTCCTCCATCAATCAACTTATTGTAAAAGGCCAGTATATCATTGATCAGACTGCCTGCGTCAACATTATCAATATTATCCGCGGTGGTTCCTATCCTTGAAAACTCAAGCAGGTCAAGTATAATCTGGCGCATCCGCTTGGCGCCGTCTACAGCAAAGTTGATATACTGTATCCCTTTTTCATCAAGCTTATCGCTGTATTTTCTTTCAATTTGCGAAAGGAAACCTGTAACCATTCTCAGCGGTTCCTGTAAATCGTGCGATGCTACGTAAGCAAACTGTTCCAACTCGGCGTTAGATGCGGTTAACTCTTTGGTTTGGCGCTTTAAACTTTCATTTAATTCTTTCAGGCGCTTGTCGGAAACCTTGCGCTCTGTAATATCTTTAAAATATACCGACAAGCCCGCGGCCGACGGATAGGCGCTTATTTCGTACCATTTTTGTAAAGGCGCATAAAAATCTTCAAAATGAATGGCCTTGTTGGTTTCAATTGCTTCGTGGTATTTATGATATGATTTGGAATTGACCGACTCATTA
Organism: Mucilaginibacter celer; assembly: GCF_003576455.2. Classification (NCBI taxonomy): domain Bacteria; kingdom Pseudomonadati; phylum Bacteroidota; class Sphingobacteriia; order Sphingobacteriales; family Sphingobacteriaceae; genus Mucilaginibacter; species Mucilaginibacter celer. Next base: position 1,942,968 of record NZ_CP032869.1, on the reverse strand, counting down.
AACACATCCCATAAATTGGAATTGAGCATCATTTGCTTAGGTTTACCCAAAACCTTTTCGGCCATGTTATTCCAATAGGTTATCACCCAATTTTTGCCCACAGCAAAAAAGGCATCGCCAATACTTTCCAGTATTACATTCCTCTCTTCCAATATTTCCGAAACCGCTATCTCTGCCCGTTTACGCGCGTCGATATCCTGGAAACTGCCGTAAAGCCGCATACACCTGCCGCCTGAAAATTCGGCCTCGCCTATTGATCGCACCCATTTTTCGTAGCCTTGGGCGGTAATTATTTGAAGTTCAGTATCCCACGGAACACCTTTTTCAATGGCTGCCTTTACTTTTGCTGTTATTACTTTTCTTGATTCGCCTTCTTTATAAAAGTTGATACCTGTATCAAGATCAGGAATAAAATCGCCACCAACTTCATGGATCTCCCTCGTTACATCCGACCAATAAATATTCCCGTTGCTCAAATCAAATTCCCAGCTGCCTATCCGGGCCATGCTGTTTGCTTTGGCCAGCAAATCCTCAAGTTCTTTTTTCTCTGTAATATCCTTGGCAACGCAAAAAATCAAACCATCCTCAGACGGAGCCGAAGTTGTCCAGGCAAGCCATTTGGTTTTATGATCTCTGGTTTCAAACCGGCATTCAAAATAAGGAGTAGCTTCACCTTCCAGTATTTTATTAAACTGGGCAAGGCTGCGCTCTTTATCATCAGCGTGTATAAAATCAACAAATTGCCTGTTCAATAATTCCAGTTCCGGGTAGCCAAGTAAGGCAACCATGGCCGGATTCACCTTTTTGAAGTAACCATCTATCCCGGTTGAACATATCAGATCGGGGGCAAGATTAAAAATTTGGTTAAGCTCCTGTTCTACCTGTTTCCGGCATATTTCGGCCCCAAAAGTCCGGCTAAAGCGCTCGAACAATAGTGTATAAAAACTTTCCTGGTAATCGGCCTCCGATAAACCCAACACCATCACTCCTATTACTTCTCCTTTAAAAATAATCGGCGCTCCGTAGGCGCTGGTTATTCCGGCGCGAAGCGCTTCCTGCTTACGCAAAAAGAAATCGTTTCGCTGCAGGTTGGGTACAAACTGTATTGCCTTTGTTTCCCATACCATACCAGGTAAACCCTCCCCTTTAACAAAACTGTTCAGCGCATTGCCTTCCTTGTAAAAAGACCGGGCTTCATCTGTTTCACAATAGTTAACAGCCAAATTGATCTTCCGCTTATCTGCCGAAACCAACCAGGCTTCCACCAATTTAAAATTGCCAAAATGCGCAAGTTTGTTTAACACCTTGAACAGTGTTTCTTTCAGGGTAGCCTCTTCATTAAAAATTGCGCTAATGCCGGCAAGCAGGTTTTTTTGTAAATCGTTTACTTTGCGCTCGGTTATATCCCTTATAAACACCGAAACGCCCTTACCTGAGGGATATACACGGTTTTCCTGCCATAGGTTTAAGGGAGGATAGTAGTCTTCATTGCTTACATATACATTACTGCTGTAAGCCTCCATAATAGCCTCGTAGGTTTTAGATCCTACCGCGTCGGGAAATACTTCCCATATATTTCTGCCAATTAATGCCGAAGTTGGCATCCCCAGAAGTGTTCCAACTGTTTTATTGGCATAGGTATAACACATATGCTCATCAAGGGCGATAAAACCATCCTGAATATTTTCAAGCAAATCTGCTATTTGTTCGTTTTTCGCCCTCAGTTCACCCTCGGCAATTTTAACTTCAGTTATATCATAAATTATCGAATAAAAGCCCTTAACCGTATCATCACTAATATCAGGGATGTACTGCGTATGCGTATAAATTTTCGCTCCGCTTTTATTTACAAATGTACGTTCAAAACTTTGAGCGGAGCCTGATAACACCCCTTCTATTTTGCCGTGCAATTCTTCAAGCCCGACAGACGACATGAGTTCGGCCTTATTCATGCCGATAATTTCTGTGGCAGTCTTCTCAAACCAGTTACAGTACGGCTTATTGGCAAAAAGGCATTTTAAACGGGCATCCCAATAGGCAATCATGGCAGGCACATTGTCGGTTATGGTTTTAATAAACTTTTCCCGTTCTGCCACCCGGCTCTGGTTTAGCCTGCGCTCGGTACTATCAATAAAATTACATACTATGGCATTTACATTAGGTTCGTCAAGAAAATTTGAAAACACGCAATCAAGCCATATATACCCGCCATCGGCATGTTTTGTACGAAAGCTGCCGGCTTTTGGAACTCCCGGTGCCGTTAGGGCTTCATCAAGTAATCCCTGCACAGTCGCGATATCGTCCGGGTGAATGAGATCGGCAACACCATACTTCGCTCGGTCCTGATTGTTCCAACCCCCAATCCGCTCGGCCGATGGGCTGCGGTATATCACATTCATGTTGGCATCAAGCAGCGAGATACCGCTGTAACTATTCTCAATCAGTTTACGAAAACTCAGGTTGCCGCTTCCCGGCTCGTGTTTTATAATCCCCCCATTGGTAGCACTATCGGTTCCGGTTAAATCATAAATTATTTTAGTATATCCTAATAGTTCCTTGTCTTCATCGTACAGGGCTGTGTAGTGAATGTTAGCGAAAAAAATAGTACCATCTTGTTTTAACCGCCACCCGTTTATTTGATAGTTGTTATTGATGAGTGCCTCCTGCAGGTTATATATGGGGCTATCGGTTTTAAGTGTTTCAAACGGATAAAAAAGAGAGATCGATTTTCCCAGAACTTCGCCTTCCTTATATCCTAATATAAGTTCGGCACCTTTGTTTAAACTGATAATTGTTCCTTCCGGATCAGTCAATATTACAGCATAATCCACAATACTGTTTACCATAGCCCTGCACAGCCGGGCGTCTTTAACACGCCTGCTGCTTTGATCTGCATATGGGTGCTCCGATTCAATATTACGTTCAGGTTCAAACGGCATAGCAAATTATAATTAGGAGTAGAGAATTATTGCTTATGAATTATTCTCTTTATATAATACATAAATACAACTGAAAGGAGTTATAAGGTGTACTACCCTATAAATTTTAGAAAAAAAAATCGTTTCTCCAATAGGTGTTTATACGGTATTTAGTATTTAAAAAGTTATCAACTTTATAGCATATTATATTTAATAAGATAATAGCAATGCTTAAGGAAAAAGATATTTATGTTTCAACATAAAATCAGGAATATTAACCGGTAACTTTTATTCCGGATTTGCGTATTATCGCTTAAGCATATACCTGGTAACCTAATTACATGAGCGCTTACAATATTTTTATAGTTGAGGATGACCGCTGGTATGGCGAAATTCTTCAGTACCATATAAGTTTAAACCCCGATTATAAGGTAACGCGATTTGAAACCGCTAAAGACCTGCTAAATAACCTTTACCAGCAGCCAGATTTGATTACACTTGATTTTTCGTTGCCGGATATGCTCGGCGATAAGTTATTTCAAAAAATCAGGGAAGTAAACTCTACTGTACCTATCATCATGATCAGTTCGCAGGAAAAAATAGCCGTAGCGGTAAACCTGCTTAAAATGGGCGTTACCGATTATCTTGTTAAAGACGACTCGACGAAAGATCTTTTATGGAACAGCATTGTAAGGATCCGCGAAAACCAAAGCCTTAAAAAAGAAGTGGAAACACTACGGGAAGAGCTTGGCCAGAAATTTTCGTTCGAGAAAACCATACTTGGCCAAAGCGAATCATTGAAAAAAATATTCTCGATGATGGAAAAAGCTTCCAAAACCAATATAAACGTTTCCATAACGGGCGAAACCGGCACCGGTAAGGAGGTTGTGGCAAAAGGCATCCATTACGCCAGCGAAAGAAAAAAGAAAGCTTTTGTGCCGGTAAATATGGCAGCCATTCCGCGTGAGTTAATTGAGAGCGAACTTTTTGGGTACGAGAAAGGCGCGTTTACCGGCGCTGTAGCACGTAAAGCCGGAAAGTTTGAAGACGCCAACGGCGGCACCATTTTTTTAGATGAAATAGCCGAACTGGAACTGAGCGTTCAAAGTAAAATTTTACGTGTGTTACAGGAACGCGAGGTGGTGCGCATAGGCGGAAACGAAAAAATAAAATTAGACATCAGGGTTATAGTAGCAACACATAAAAACCTTGCCGACGAAGTTAAAAAGGGCAACTTTAGAGAAGACCTTTACTATCGGGTTATAGGCCTGCCTATTGATTTACCGCCGCTTAGAGAACGCGGGAATGATATACTGATTCTTGCCCGCCATTTTGCCGATGACTTTGCCAAACAAAACAAACTCGGGGCCGTAACAATTGCATCGGATGCAAAGAGCAAACTGTTACATTACCAATTTCCGGGCAATGTACGCGAGTTAAAGGCGATAATAGACCTGGCCGCGGTAATGTGCGATAACAATGAAATAAAGGCCGCAGACATAACCTTTAATTCGACCAGGAAGGACGAACCTTTTTTATTTGGTCAAAAAACACTCAGGGAGTACACAGTAGAAATCATTAAAATGTACCTCAAGAAAAATAACGACGATGTTATAGCCACCGCCCGGATGCTTGATATAGGCAAAAGCACCATATACAAAATGATACAGGATGGTGAATTGAAATAATTCCATTACCCGGAAAAAATTCCAAAAAGCGGAAATTCCATCCAGTTAAATCTCAATTAAAATACTCATTATTAATGATTTAGGCTAAACGCAAGCATTTGGTACACTTTTACGGTAAATAGGCAAACGCGCTTATTGCATAATTACCGTAGGCGCAGCGGTTTTAAACAGCTGTAAAAATGGATCAGACAAGTGTTTCTATTTCTCCCTTTTTTTCTTCCGGCGGCTTTAGTCAGGATGAACTGCAACAGCTTGCAATTGTTGCCGTAGCCAATGAAAATGGGGTGGTATTTAATGATAATACAGGTAAAATTAGCTGGGTTAACAATAGCTTTTGTAAGATGATGGGTTATGATGCCCATGAACTTATAGGGAATTACACGTTTGATTTTTGCAAAGGGCCGCTTACCCGGCCTGAAACTATAGCACGTATCGAAGAAGCAATCGGCACGCAAACATCGTTTAATGAGCAGCTGATACATTACCGCAAAGATGGCTCATGGTTTTGGGCAAGGGTAAAAGGACAATCGTACCCTGCGGATGAAACTAAAGCGTTAAGATACTTTGCAGTTATTGAAGATATAAGCGTTGAAAAGGCGAGAGAAGAAAAACTTGAAGTATTATCAAAAATTGCTGAAGAAAATATAAACGCTGTTATCCTCACTGATAAACATGGCCATGTAACCTGGGTTAATAAAGGCTTTACCAAGATAACCGGGTATACCCTTAGCGAAGTAGTTAATAAAAAACCCGGCCACCTATTGCAGGGCCCGCAAACTGATAAAGAAACTGTTAATTACCTCCGGAACCAAATAGCGCAAGGGCAACCCTTTGCCGCAGAGATTATAAACTATTCAAAAAGCGGAAGAAAATACTGGCTGCGTATACAGGGCCAACCCATACTAAATTCCAATGGAGAGTTAAGCGGTTTTTTTGCCTTGGAAGAGGATGTTACCAATGAGAAAAAAGCATCGGAACATATTAAAGAATCGGAAGCCCGGTTCAGGCTCGCGCTCGAAAAAATAGGTGATAATGTTTGGGAGCATAATTTAATAACGGGCGAAACCATATTTTCGAAAACAAACCACCAATTAAATTACCGTAAGCATTTTAAAAACGATCAAAACTCATTTTGGTGGGAGCTTGCCGATATTAAAGATCAGCAATTACTGAAATCAACTTATTTAAAGTACAAAAAAGGCGAAATAGATTCGCACAGCCTCGAATACAAGGTAATTGACAGTAATGGCGGCACAAGATGGATACTTGACCGGGGCGTTGTTATTGAATATAACAACTGTAATATGCCTGTACGAATAACGGGCACCCATACCGATATTTCAAAAATTAAACAAACCGAAATTGAACTGGAAAACCGCGCCATGCAGTTTAAGGCATTATCCGAGAACATCCCGGGCGTGATATATGAATATGAGTTCAGACGGGACGGTACCGAAGGCCTGCGCTACATCAGCCCGGCAATTGAACGTATTTTTGGGATAAAACCGGACGATTTTTCAAACTACCTGAATTATATCGGCCCGGCAGACAGGGACAGGATCATCAAAAAAAACGAGCACTGCAAAAAAACGCTTGAACCTTTTTATGATGAGTCGGTTTTATTGATACCCGGCCAGCCCCCAAAATGGCATTCTGTATACTCTTCGTTTTCTTATCTTTCGCCAAACGGCTCCAAAGTTTTTACCGGTTTTATGAACGACATTACCGAACGTAAAAACGTTGAAGAAGCTTTAAAAAATGAAGAGGAAAAATACCGGGGAATCATCGATAATATGAATCTTGGGCTGGTAGAGGTTGATATGTATGAAAATATAACGTTTGCTAACAATACATTTTGCTTAATGAGCGGCTACGCTTTAAATGAACTGTTAGGAAAAAACGCCGCAACATTGCTGGCCAGCGAGGAAACCAAAAACATTTTTCACGAAAAAAACGAACTACGCAAAAAAGGCGTATCTGATGCGTACCAGGTAAAGTTGAATAACAAACAAGGTAACGAAAAATGGTGGCTAATAAGCGGTGCACCGCGTTATAACAACAAAGGTGAGCAAATGGGATCAATCGGAATCCACCTTGATATCACCGAGCAAAAAAGACAGGAAGAGGAACTTATCGACGCCAAAAAGCACGCCGAACACCTGGCACGTGTGCAGGAAAACTTTTTGGCTAATATGAGCCACGAGATTCGCACGCCCATGAACGCTATTATGGGGATGAGCAACCAGCTTTCGAAAACTGCACTTTCACCGCAGCAGCAATTTTATCTTGATGTTATTAATTCTGCATCCGAAAGTTTGTTGATAATTATCAACGACATACTCGATCTTTCAAAAATTGAAGCCGGAAAACTAAATATCGAAAACATTGGCTTCGAACCCCGAAAATCGGCAGCAAGGGTGATCCAGGTGTTATCGCACAAAGCCGAAGAAAAAGGATTACGGCTCATAAATTCCTATTTTGACGACAAAATATCTCCTATCCTGATCGGCGATCCATACCGCCTCAATCAGATCCTGTTAAACCTGGTAAATAATTCGGTTAAATTCACAGAAATGGGCACAATTGATTTGACATTCAAGCTAATCAGCGACACCCTGCATTCACAGCTTTTACAAATAGAAGTTAAAGATACAGGTATAGGCATGGATGAAACGTTTTTAAAACATCTTTTTGATAAGTACAGCCAGGAAACAAAATCGGTAAGCAGAAAGTACGGAGGCACCGGCTTGGGAATGAGTATCTGCAAGGATCTTGTTGAGTTGATGGGCGGCCAGATTTTTGCCGAAAGCAGAAAGCATGAGGGTACAAAAATAACGCTCACCATCGAATTTAAAAAAGGTAGCACTGCCGATTTGCCCAGTAAACCTGAGCCATATCATAATGTGGATTTTTTGCGGGGTAAAAACGTACTTGTAACCGACGATAATGAACTTAACCGCCTTGTGGCCCTGGTGATACTGCAAAATTATGGAGCATCGGTAACCGAGTCGATAAGCGGAGTTAACGCGCTGGAACTTATTAAGAAACAAAATTTCGACGCTATACTGATGGATATCCAGATGCCGGGGATAAACGGCCTTGAAACGGCTAAAATGATTAGGGGAACCGGCAATAAAAGCCCGATCATAGCGCTTACGGCCGAGGCTATAAAAGGAGAACGGGAAAAATGCCTTGCTGCCGGGATGAATGATTATATTACCAAACCAATAAATGAGGCCGAGTTTTTAAAGGTTCTTGACCTTTGGCTCCAGCCCCGTTCGCTAACAAGCCCTAAACTAAATATCGATATGAGCAGCGATAGTCCGATGTATGATCTGTCTTTACTTAAAGCTATTAGTAAAGATAATGAGGCATTTGTGCAAAAAATGGTAAATATTTTTTGCGAGCAAACCCCAGCCATGATAAGCGACATGCAAAGCGCCTATAATAAAGGCGACTTGGGAGTTGTACGGCTTATGGCACATAAAATGAAGCCAAGCATCGATAATTTAAAGATAAACTCAATTAAGCAAACCATAAGGGATATTGAAAGCAGCGAAGCTAATGAAACTGATAAAGTCATTTTAGCCCATAACATACAATTGCTGCATGCCACCGTTGAAAAAGTGATTGCAAAAATAAGGAATGAGTACCCGGCCTAATAATACAATTTATGAAAGTAGCACAGAAATTATACAGCGGGGGCCGTTTCATTTTAGAAAACGGCGACCGTATCCCGCAGGATGCGAAAGCGCTTATCCTTGCTTTTGGCAACAAGCGGCTCCTGATATCAGACGATATTTACGGGCAGCTCTCAGCCGAATTTCCGAATAGCGACATCGTACTTTGCTCAACAGCCGGAGAAATATATGAAGATACCGTTTTAGATGACACCGTATCGGTTTCGATAATGATGTTTGAGCAAACGGGCATTAAAACGGTGAGCATAAACATTGCCGATCATCCCAATAGCTACGAAGCCGGCAGGGCCCTGTTTGGTGACTTAAATTCAGACCAGCTTAGTAATATGCTCATCATATCAGACGGCAGTCTGGTTAATGGCAGCGAACTGGTTAGGGGGCTTGAACAGGAGAATAAAAGAAATATCCCTATTACCGGCGGCCTGGCCGGTGATGGCGATAAATTTATCAGCACTACAGTTGGCTGTAATACCCCACCTCAACACGGCACCATAGCTGCGATAGGTTTTTATGGCCGTTATTTACAAATTGGGCATGGTTCCATGGGGGGATGGGATATATTTGGCCCCGAAAAGCAGGTAACGCGATCGGTATCAAACCGCCTGTTTGAAATTGATAACAAAAGTGCCCTCGAACTTTATAAACAATATCTTGGCCGGTATGCAGATGAGCTGCCAGGATCTGCCTTATTGTTTCCCCTATATGTGCGACCGCCCCACAATTCCGATTCGGTAGTACGTACAATTTTGTCGATTGACAATGATGAGCAAAGCATGATTTTTGCCGGCGATATTCCTGAAGGAGCGTATATCAGGTTTATGAAGGCTAATTTTGATAAAATAATCGACGCGGCAACCTGCGCCGCGAATAAATCGCTCACCAAATTCGCCCTTCAAAAACCCAAACTCGCCCTGTTGATAAGCTGCGTGGGCCGCAAGCTTATATTAGGTAACCGTATAGATGAGGAGACCGAAGCTGTAAAGGAAATTTTTGGCGATAAAACTATATTAACCGGCTTCTATTCGTACGGAGAAATATCGCCTGTGCATGAAAATAGCCGTTGTGAACTGCATAATCAAACCATGACAATAACTACCTTTATTGAAGAAATTGATCAGGATGTCTTATCATAAACTTTTAGCCAGGCAATTAAAAAAATACTATAATGACGATTTTTCGTCGAACGAATCTTTTGTTAGGCTTATCGACGCAGTTAATGATTCCTATATAGCTTTTGACAGGGACAAGGAATTATCAGACCATGCCTTTACGGTAAGCCAGCAGGAATTTGCCGATATCAATCAAAAGCTTCAAGATGAGATTGAATACCGTAATCTATCTGTTAAAAAACTAAAAGAAACCCTTAACAATATTAAGTTTGATAATACCGGTGCTGTAGACGGTGAATACGGCGACCTGCTTGAAATAGTTGACCTTTTAAACAATGAAATACGCCGCCGGAAGGAAGTTGAATCAGAACTGATTTTCGCGAAAGAAGAAGCCGAGAAAGCCAATATCGCTAAATCTGATTTTCTTTCTATCATCAGCCATGAAATTCGCACTCCTTTGAATGCTGTGATTGGCATGGGACACCTGCTACTAAAAAACAACCCGCGCGCCGACCAGGAAGACAATCTCCGCACGTTAAAAACATCATCAGACAATCTGCTGGTGTTGATTAACGATATTCTTGATTTCAATAAAATAGAAGCGGGCAAACTCGATCTTGATAACGCTCCATTCAATGTAAAAAAACTGATCAAGGATATTGTAGCCGCTAATTCAAACAGCGCAAACGAACGAGAAAACCGGATGTCGCTTGTTTTAGACAACAGGCTGCCTGATTATTTTCTGGGCGATTCATTGCGCCTTGGGCAGGTTTTAAACAACCTGATCTCGAACGCGGTAAAGTTTACACAGAAGGGTTTCATCTCTATCCGTATCGATCTTCAAAAGTTAAAAACCGACCGGGCATCCCTTCACTTTTCGGTACATGACACAGGTGTTGGCATTGCGAAAGAGAACCTCGAAAACATTTTTGTCCCTTTTTTGCAGGCGTCAACTTCCATTACCCGACAATACGGCGGTACAGGTTTGGGGTTGGCTATTACCCGTCGTATTTTAAAACTCTATGGAAGCGATATCACGGTGGAATCAGAACTTGGCAAAGGCTCAAAATTTCATTTTGTGCTGGATTTTCCTATAGTTGACGATAAAACCATCAATGCATTACAGAACGATATAGCAGGCTTCACATTAAAAAACAAACGATTATTGCTTGTTGAAGATACTTTATTTAACGTTTTGTATGCTACCCAGTTACTGGAAAGTTGGGATGCCAAAGTTGACGTAGCTGATAACGGTGAAATAGCGGTATCGATGATGCAAAACACGCCCTACGACCTTGTTTTGATGGATTTACAAATGCCCGTAATGGACGGCTACACGGCTGCAGTAAAAATAAGAACTTTCAATAACAACACGCCGATGATTGCCCTAACTGCATCTGCAACAAGCGATGTACGCGAAAAGGTGTTAGAAGCCGGCATGCAGGATTGTATTGTTAAACCTTTTAACCCCGACGATTTGATAGTAAAACTAAAAAAACATTTAATCGACTGACTCAAAATATATCGTTAAACTAATTAATGTAAAGAGATGGGCTAAGGTTATCCACCTCCTATACATTATTTACTAACGAATGCCTGGCTTATGCTTTGGTTTTGGCTATATCCAACACTATCCTTCCTTCAATCTTTCCGACTTTCATTCTGTCAAGCACGTTATTAATATTTTCTAAAGCGGCTGTTTGCACAGTTGCCTTAACTTTACCATCCAGTGCAAATTCAATTGCTTCCTGCATATCTTTCCTGGTACCCACTATCGAGCCGCGGACTGTATAACGGTTGAGTACCGATTGAAAGATGGGCAAACCTAAATCGCCTTTAGGCAAGCCATTTAAAGCGATGGTTCCCTTTTTACGCAATGCCAAAATACCCTGCTTAAAAGCTACAGACGATACCGCGGTTACCAATACGCCATGCATTCCGCCGGTTGCCTTTTTCAAAAACTCCCCGGGATCCTGGTTCATGGCATTAACGGTTAGTTCGGCACCTAAATCACGGGCCAGTTGTAGCTTATCGTCGGCTATATCAATGGCGGCTACGTGCAGTCCCATGGCTTTAGCATATTGAACCGCAAGGTGGCCTAAGCCGCCTATCCCTGAAATAGCTATCCACTCGCCTGGTTTGGCCTCTGTTTCTTTAATGCCCTTATATACCGTAACGCCGGCACAAATTATAGGTGCCATTTGCGTAAAACTAACGCCAGCCGGGAAACGGGCCACGTATCGGGCATCAGCAACAACATATTCGGCAAAGCCGCCATCAACGCTATAGCCTCCATTTCGCTGATTGTCGCAAAGGGTTTCCCAACCGGTTATACAAAACTCGCAGCATCCGCAGGCACTGTATAACCATGGTACACCTACTATATCGCCCTCCTTAATATTATTAACGCCGGCACCCAAAGCGGCCACATAACCAATGGCTTCATGCCCGGGTATTAACGGCATTTTAGGTTTTACAGGCCAATCGCCCTCACAGGCATGCAAATCGGTGTGGCAAACCCCACAGGCTATCACTTTTACCAATACCTGGTTTTCGCCCGGCTCTTTTACCGGCATTTCTTCTATTTGCAGCGGCTGTCCAAACTCATGAACTACGGCGGCCTTCATTGTTTTAGGCAACATATATTTAAATTGGATTAAGATGAATAAATAATTACTGGGCTGCCGGGAATACCAATAAAGGTATATCAAGCCGGCCGGCCATCTTTTCGCTATGACTACTTTTAATAAGCCGGTAAATAAAACTATGCGGCCGGTGTACCATTACCAGCATATCAACGTCTCCATGTTCGCAAATCCAGCTCAAACCTGCCTCAACCTGGCTATTTTGAACGCTTCGATAATAAATTTGAGAATAGTTTGCTTTATTGGATACCTCAGTCATGAAACCGGCAATAGTTTTTTGCATTTCTACACTTACTTCCCCTCCCTCATGAATGTGCGTAAGTAAAATTTCGGCGCCTAATGTTTTAGCAAACGGAATAAGGTTAAACAAACTTTCCATACTGGTGCCGGGGTGGGCAAAATCTGCAGCGAATGCTATTTTTTTAAGCGGGCGGAACCGTGTTTCCGGCGAAATCAACATCAGGGGTTTGGTGGTCGCTTCAATCATATTTTTGCTGTGGTTACCTAATAAAAAGCGGCTCATCCCTGCGCCATGGGTTCCCATCAGTACCATATCAATCTGGTTATTTTCAACAAAGCCTTCCACTATATCGGTAACCACGCCCGACTCATTTACAATAGAAATCTCGGGTTTGAACCCACCTCCCTCAACTGGTTTTTCCAATTGTAGTTTCAGGTTTTCCAGTTGATGGGTACTGCCAAGCAACAATGTTTCAAGATCATCCATTGGCCACACCACCATGCCAGACTGAGGCATTTCGGCTGGTACGATAACGGCGTTACATAGCACGATATTGGCTTTGATTTGTTTAGCCAGATGATAGCCATATTCAGCAGCATGCCTTGCATTGGCTGAAAAATCGGTGGCAATAAGCAGTGTTTTCATATTGGTTATGATTATTTGATATCACAAAACTGCCCTTTTTTAGATGGGGAAATAATGACAGCGGTCACCTATATAAATGATGCCGAAACAGAATTAAGTTTCCAAAAGCGGTTGTTAGTCTCCGTTATATACTACGCCCGAAGCCGGCGTTTCTTTAAGCTCTATCTTTTTTAAACCGGGCAGCAAGGGTATTAATTTTTGCCAGATCCATTTGGCTAAAAGTTCGGCTGTTGGATTGGAGAGGCCTTCAATGTTATTGAGGAGCGTGTGATCAAGCGTCCCTATCACCTGTTGAGCAATAGCTTTCAAATCAGAGAAATCCAATATCCAGCCCTCCTTTTCCATAATTTCACCGGTTATGTAAAGCGTAAGGTGATAGGTGTGCCCATGCAAATTACGGCACTTATGCCCTTGGGGCACATGAGGTAAAAAATGAGCGGCATCAAAGGTAAAATGCTGATAAATGATCATGATTATTACAATAAATAATGAGGCCGCAAGATCCGGCCGCGGTCATAGTCTATCGAATGACGATGGTTTCCGGATAATAAAACCTTTATCATTGTTTTATTAACGATTTTGCTTAACTGCTTAATCAAACACTTAGCAGCAATGATCAATATCAGCATGCAGTCTGTTTAGCATCACGGACCGGTCATTTTAACCGCCATAGTTTTGGGCCATAATTCAATCTGAGATATTATGAAAACTTTAAAACTATGTGTAATGGCCCTGTGCCTGTTTTGTGGATTAAATACTTTTGCCCAACAAAAAAACGAATGGGACATCCGTTTACGCGCCATAGGGATAGTACCGCAGGAAAGTGCTAACATTGGTGTTATTGGTGGTAATATCAATATCACAAATGCCTTTGTGCCCGAACTTGATATCACTTACTTTTTTACCAAAAACTTTTCTGCCGAATTGATCCTCGCCACTTCAAAACATAAGGTAAAAACGCAGGGTTCAAACCTTACCGCCATCGGGGGCAGCGCCTCGGCAGATGTTAACCTTGGCAAGGTTTGGTTACTGCCTCCAACCTTAACTTTACAATATCATTTGCCAACCGGTACGGCATTTAAACCATACCTGGGTGCTGGTGCAAACTACACTATATTTTATAGCGCCGATAAAGGCCCGGTTGTACAGGGGATAGATTATCAAAATAAATTTTCATTCGCGGCACAAGCCGGCATTGATTATGATATCAGCAAAAACGTATTCCTGAATATTGATGTGAAAAAAATCTTTCTGAACACCAATGCCACAGTTAATGCGGCTAACCTTACCCCTGCAAATAACCAGACCTTAGCTCCGTTGTTGCAAAATATTGCGGCCGATGTAAAGATCAGGCCCTGGGTGTTTGGCATCGGGGTTGGATATAGAATAAAGTAATATCAAACTTATAATCAAATTTTAAAAAGGCCTGGCAACTACTGCCCGGCTTTTTACATAAAGCAAATTTTATTTAATCAAAAACCCGGTTTAAAAAATGATATTGATCATTTTTTAAACTGAATATCGTTATGCCCCATTTGCCCGCACGAGCTGATATTTGTTTGCCACTTAAAAATCATCCGGGGTTTATATGGAAAGCGCGGCATTGTTGAACGCTATTATTGAAAACGCTATCGATGGAATTATCACTATCAACGATCGCGGGCTGATCGAATCGATCAACCCTCCGGCATGCAGGCTGTTTCAATATAAGCCCGCCGAAGTGACCGGTAAAAACATATCTATATTAATGCCCCCGCCTCATCGGGAACAACATGACGAATACATCAGAAGATATCAGCAAACCGGTCGCGGACATATCATCGGTATTGGCCGTGAAGTAACCGGTTTGCGAAAAGACGGAACCCTTTTTCCGTTTCGCCTCGCAGTTAGCGAAGTAAAATACTCCGGGCGCATCATATATACCGGCTTTATACACGACCTAAGCCGTGAAAAAGAAGCCGAAGACCGGTTAAAAGAGTATGCTGCCCATTTGAAAGACGAGGTGGAAGAGCGCACCCAATCGCTCATGCTATCAGTTAAAGAACTCGAGAAAGCTAAAGATGAGGTAAGCATCTCGCTCGAAAAAGAAAAAGAGCTGGGGCAATTGAAAAGTCGTTTTGTATCGATGGCTTCGCACGAGTTTCGCACCCCTTTGAGCGCAGTACAGCTTTCTGCCTCGCTTATTGAAAAATATGCCGGGCAATCGCAAAGCAAAAACATCAGCAAGCATGTGGGTAAAATAAAAAATGCGGTAGGCAATCTTACCACTATCCTGAATGATTTTCTATCGCACGAGAAACTGGAGGCCGGGCGTGTTGAGCCCTCTCCAACGGTTTTTGACCTTGTTAAACTGGCCGAAGAAATAACCGAAGAAATGCAGCTGATGGCCAAGAAAGATCAAAATATTATTTACCTGCATACCGGCAGCAACAGCAAGGTTAACCTGGACCTTAACCTGTTAAAAAACTGTATCATCAACCTCATCGCCAATGCCATCAAATACTCGGGGGAGAACACTTTTATTGAGTTTAATACCGAGTTAAGCAAAAGCGGATGCACCATCACCGTTAAAGATAATGGTATAGGTATTCCCGACACGGATCAAAAACATCTGTTCGAGGCTTTTTTCAGAGCTCATAACACCGGTAATATTCCAGGCACCGGCTTGGGCCTCCATATAGTGGCCCGCTACGTGCGCCTTATGAATGGCAACGTAACTTTTAAAAGCAGTATTAACAAAGGCACTTTATTCACCATTTCATTTCCCGAACAATGAGCAAAAAAATTTTGATTATTGAAGATAATAACGACATCCGCGAAAACGTAGTTGAAATACTTGAGCTTGCCGGCTACAAAGTATTTGAAGCCGCCAATGGCCGTTTAGGGGTTGAACTGGCCGTAAACAATATTCCCGATATTATTTTGTGTGACATCATGATGCCCGAGCTTGACGGGTACGGCGTATTGTATATGCTGAATAAAAACCCCGTTACGGCGGCAATCCCGTTTATATTTTTAACTGCGAAGGCCGAGCGCGTTGACCTGCGAAAAGGCATGGAAATGGGAGCCGACGATTACCTTACCAAACCGTTTGACGATATGGAATTGCTGAATGCCGTTGAAAGCAGGTTAAAAAAAAGGGAGGCGCAGCAATCCTTCTACAGCAAATCGCTTGATAATTTGAATTTGTTGCTTGCTAAAAACAAAGGGCTTACCGAGCTAAAGCGGGTAATTGACGAACGCAAAGCCCGGCAGTTTAAAAAAAACCAGGTAGTTTATTACGAGGGCGATAAGGGTAATGGCCTTTACCTGTTGGTAAAAGGCCGTATTAAAAGCACTAAAATGGCCGAAGACGGCCGCGAGTTAATGACCGGGATTTACACAAGCGAAGAATATATCGGCATCCATTCATTTTTATCTAACGAAACGTACAGCGAAACGGCTACCGCACTTGAGGATAGCCTGCTTTGCCTGATCCCGAAAGATCAGCTGGATGAACTGCTTAATTTATATCCGGACATTGCGAGGGAATTTATCAGGTTGCTGGCCAACAACATCCGCGAAAAAGAAGAACAGCTATTACAATTGGCTTACCATTCGGTACGAAAAAGGATGGCCGAAGCTATGCTGCGCCTTAACAGGCAATATACCAGCGACACCGAAAGTTTTAAGATCTCGAGGGAAGATCTTGCAGCTATGGCCGGGATGGCCACCGAAACGGTGAGCAGAACGCTGTCTGATTTTAAAGATGAAGGACTGATTGATAAAAAAGGCAGTGTGATTACCATTTTAGATCCTACCCGGCTTTCAAAAATGAGAAACTGATAAACATCACATTTCGGATTGATGAACCTCATTCGGTAAGCCTGGCACCGGGGCTAACTTTGTTACATTAATATTATTGCAAATGAAAGCAGTAGCCTACAGTATAAAGCCTTTTGAAAAGGAGTTTTTGGCAAAGGCCAATCAAAAAAAACACGACATTACCTTAATATCAAATGCCCTCAGTATCGATACAGCCGTATTTGCCGAGGGAAAAGACGCAGTAATTGTTTTTACCAACGATGATGTATCGGCAGCGGTAATTAAACAGCTTGCGGATTATGGTGTGAAACTTATCATAACCCGATCAACCGGAACCGATCATATTGATAAACAGCTTGCCGCTACATACGGCATCAGCATTGCAAACATCCCCTCCTATTCGCCTCAGGCCATTGCCGAACATGCGGTAGCACTGGCCTTCGCGTTAAACAGGCAAATTATCAGGGCGGATAAACACAGTCACCATTTCGATTTCAGGAACGATGAGCTGATTGGTTTTAATTTTGCCGGCAAAACAGTTGGGCTGATAGGCCTGGGCAATACAGGCAAAGCTGCTGCAAAGATATTTAACGGGCTTAGCTGCAACGTAATAGCTTACGACCCCGCATTTCCGGCCGATGTTGAGCATATTACACCCGTAACTTTAGAAGAACTACTGGCTAATGCCGATATTATATCTCTTCATTTACCGCTTACAGCCGCCACAAAACATCTTATCAAAAACCAAACCATCAGGCAGATGAAAAATGGCGTGATGTTGATCAATACCTCCCGCGGGGCACTCATCAGAACAACCGATGCCATAGCCGCATTAAAGAGCGGCAAAATGGGTTACCTGGGCCTTGATGTTTATGAATTTGAAAAAGGTTTATTTTTTGAAGATCATGAAAACGATGCCGTTAAAGATCCCCTGCTACACAGCTTATTAAACTATCCCAATGTTTTGGTTACGCCGCACCAGGCATATCTAACTAAAGAAGCCCTGCAGGAAATTGCAGACAAAACCATCCGCAATCTGGATAAATGGCAAATAAACAAATGCGCGGGCGATAATTGTGCCTGCGCTAATAGCTGCCGCGTTAGCCTGCCTGTTGAAATTAAAATTTAATTTTATGGAACCATCACTAACAGCTAAATACAATGTGGCTGCTCCGCGGTACACCAGCTACCCAACTATGCCTTATTGGGATACCGGGGCTTTTACTAAAGAAGAATGGATAAAAACTGTAAACAGCTCATTTTATGAGAGCAATGCACAGGAAGGTATAAGCATCTACATTCATTTACCTTTTTGCGAAAACCTTTGCACCTATTGCGGCTGCAATACCCGGATTACCAAAAACCACAGGGTCGAGGAGCCATATATTAAAGCTTTATTGCTGGAATGGGCCATGTATAAAAATATTTTTGGCGGGAAGCCCCTGATCCGGGAGATTCACCTCGGTGGCGGTACGCCTACTTTTTTTAGTGCGGCAAATTTAAAAGCGCTCATTAGTGCTATCCTGCTGCATACAGAAGTACACCTGGATGCATCTTTCAGTTTTGAAGCGCATCCGGCCAATACCACCGTTGATCATTTGCAGGTTTTGTATGATCTTGGTTTCAGGAGGCTAAGTCTTGGCATCCAGGATTTCGATCCTAAGGTTCAGTTTATCATTAACCGCCAGCAAAGTATTGATCAGGTGCGTACGGTTACCGGGCAGGCAAGGCACATAGGATATACATCCATCAACTATGATCTGATATATGGTTTACCGCTGCAAACCTTAGCCGGCCTGGCAACAACCCTGCAGGAAGTAGCCGCATTAAAGCCCGATAGGATTGCTTTTTACAGCTACGCTCATGTGCCGTGGTTAAAACCAGGCCAGCGCCGTTTCACCGAAGATGATTTGCCGGATGCAAAACTCAAGACCAAACTATACGATGTAGGCCGCGCGCTGTTAAAGCACTACGGTTATCTTGAAGTTGGCATGGACCATTTCGCTTTACCAGGAGATGAGCTGCTACTTGCTGAACAGGCCGGTAACCTTCATCGTAATTTTATGGGGTACACCCATCAGCACACTCAACTACTGGTTGGTTTGGGAGTATCTTCTATCAGCGATTCTCGATATGCTTTTGCCCAAAATGTAAAATCTGTTGAGGAATACCTCGAACTGGTAAAAAACGGCGAACTGCCTGTTTTTAAAGGTCACCTGCTAACCAACGATGATATCATAATCCGCAGGCATATCCAGCAGATCATGTGTAAAGGCCAAACCAGTTGGAACCATCATACCGAGCCATGTGAAGCCTTGCTGGACGGAATTGAAAGATTACAACCATTGGCCGATGACGGATTAATTGAACTTAATTCGTGGGGATTAAAGGTAACACCCACAGGCAAAAACTTTTTACGAAACATTTGCATGGCGCTCGACGCCCGGCTTTGGGCCAATAAACCGGCAACACAACTGTTTAGTATGGCGATATAGCATGTACTTATGATCAGTCAACACATATCGAGCAGATTTTTTCACACACGCAGCGGCTAAGAATAAAGTTTTCTTAGCCCCTGCGTGTTTAGAAACCTATCGGCAAACACCAGCAGCCGATGATGATTGTTTAGCAGGGCTTAGGTAGGGAATATCCAGATTCAAGCCCCTTAAAACGAACCAAAAACCGAGGCACACCATCAGGTAAGGCATAGCCTTACTTATACGTCGCCTTACAACCGGCCCCGCAAAGCCCAAACCAATGGTTGCAGCCAGCATTAAAGGAAATGTGCCCGCCCCAAACCAAAACATATAGCTGGCTGCGTTGAGAGGCGATGAAGTATTAATTGCCCCAACCAATGCAAGGTAAACAAACCCGCAAGGTAACAAGCCATTAAGTAACCCAACCACCAAATGGCCGGCACGATGCTGTAACGCATAGTGTAACAGTTTGTTAACTGGTTTTAGTAAGTGAGGCGTGAATTTCATCCCGGCCAGCTGCAGTTTAAATAAGCGCGAAAAACCCGCCATAATAATCAATATACCGCTTAACAAACTTACACCCTGCTGCAAACCGTAAAGCCATAGTTGTTTCCCGGCAACGCCAGCAAGCAGGCCTAAAAATGTGTATGTAATTACTCTGCCGATGTTATACAGCAATTTATTGGCTATAACATGCCACCACCGGTTTTGCGAAACCGGTACAGCAAAAGCCAGCGGCCCGCACATGCCTATGCAATGTACGCTGCCAAACAGGCCTATAAAAAAAGCTATCTGGTTGCTGCTCATTTTATAAAAACCTCCTTATGATACAGGTAAGCTTTATGGCCGCTCTCCCACTCCAGCGTTAATTGCCAGGGGCCTTTGGCCATGCCCTGCAAAATAATGCCGGCTTCGTTGCCGGCTCCACTATTAAGTGCAAATGCTTTATCCTGCGTTTTATCCGAAGGCCTCATAAAGCTTATCCGGCCGGTTACAGGCTTGCTGAAAGCGATGCTGAGCTGATCGCCACGCTGGGTTATTAACGGCTCGGCATGATCTTTAATTACCTGCTCTTCACGGTTATGATCCTTGTTAAAACTCATTCCTTTTTCATAGTACTGGTGGTCATAATCGTCAACCGGTACGTTGAACATATAAATACACATACTCAGGATGAACAGCATAAATGTCGCCATTCCTATTATTATTCCTTTTCCCCAATTCATTTGCTTAATCATTTACAGGTCCTATAAAGTTGGTGCTTACTATCTGGATCACCTCGCGGTTAACCACCAGTTTTAAGCGGATTTTAGTTTTGGCGGTGCGGATGTGCGACGCCGGGAGCAGTATAAAAAACACGGCCTTTTCTGTGGCCCCTTTGCCTATAACATCCGGTGCCTGGATATATTTTATTTTAACCGAGGGATCATCTGCCACAATGGTTACAGTTTTCTCCGTATCGGTTTTATTGATAATCTCGGCGTTGTAAATATTGCTGATGTAACCGCCAGGCTGTTGCTGGTACAGCATCCCGGCGCTGCGCATTACAGTAAGGTCCATATCTGTCCTGCTAAAAATAAAATAGCTTAAAACAGCTATTAAAACCGATATCACCGCTGTGTAAGCCTTCATCCGTACGGTAAAAGTTGGTTTCTCTTTCAGGCGGATCATGTTTTCGGAAAAGTATCCTATCAGGTTACGGGGCTTACCTATTTTATCCATCACCTGGTCGCACGCGTCAATACAGGCTGTGCAGTTAACGCATTCAATCTGGGTTCCCTTCCTGATATCAATACCGGTTGGGCAAACGGCAACACACAGGTTGCAATCTACGCAATCGCCCTTCAGGTTAAAAGGATCAGCCTCTCTGCTAAGCTTCCCCCTGGGCTCGCCGCGCACCTCATCATAAGCCACCACCAGCGTATGATGATCGATCAAAACACTCTGCAACCGGCCATACGGGCATATCAGTGTACAAACCAATTCACGTACCCTGCTGTAAACAAGGTAAAAAACGGCGGTGAACACCCAAATACTGATAAAACCCACCCAATGAGCAGTAACAGGTTGGGTAATAATGCTGATTAAACTTTGGCTGCCAATGATATAGGCGAGGAAGGTGTTGGCGATGAGGAACGAGATTAAAATAAATATAGTGTGCTTGCTTACTTTTTTTATGATTTTTTCCTTAGTCCAGCGGCCGGCGTCAAGCTTTTTGCGCCTTGGGGCGTCCCCTTCTATCCAAATTTCTATCTTCCGGAAAACCATTTCCATAAAAATGGTTTGCGGACAGATCCACCCGCAAAAAATACGGCCAAACGCAATGGTGAATATCACCACGCAAATCAAAAACACCAACGATGCCAGCACAAACAGGAAAATATCCTGCGGCCAGAAAACCTGTCCTAATAATACAAACTGCCTGTCTATCACATTAAGCAGCAGCAAAGGCCGCCCGTTTACACGTAAAAACGGCCCGCTGAAAAAGAACAACAGGTAGAAATAGCTTAGCCAGCTACGCCATTTGTAAAACCTACCCTTTCGTATCAGCGGGTACATCCATTGCCTTTTCCCGCTCTCCTTTGCTGCCAGTAAACCTTCCATATCGGTTATATCTTAGCTATCGCTTTATCTTTTGCGGCAATACCATCTGTTTCTTTTTCGCCCTGGGGTTCCTTGGCACCGGCAGGATTAGTGCCATGTAGTGATTTGATGTAGTTGGCTACATCCGAGATTTGTTTAGGTGATAATTGCTTCTCCCAGGTTGGCATACCTTTAGCCTGCACACCATACTTTATGGTTTTAAACACATCGCTTATTTTACCGCCGTGCAGCCAGTAATCATCGGTAAGGTTAGGCCCAACCACGCCCTGGGCGTGGTCGCCGTGGCAGGGAACGCAACTTTGTTTAAATATTACCTGCCCTGAGTTTAATACCGCCGGGTCGCTTACCAGTTTTACGGTATTCTCATCAACCCTGTTAGCAGCCTTACTCAGATATTGCTGTTTGGCTATATCGGCCTGGGCCATTTCGGTTTTGTATTCGTCATATTGTAACTGCCCGAAGCCAAACACATGATAAGTTAAAATATAACCTACGGCAAAAATGATGGTGATATAAAACAGGTACATAAACCACCCAGGTATAGGATTATCCAATTCCTGAATTCCGTCATAATCATGTGCGATGATTAATTCATTCTCTTCAGATAATGGCCTTAATGACAATATTTTATTCCATTTTTCGCCTTTGGGTTTCTTAACCTTTTTGGCCGGTGCCAATTCGGCCATGATCTGCTCTTCGGTATAGCCTTGTGCCTTTAGCGTTATCCTTGTAACTGCTTTAAGCGCACGAAGCAATATCAGCATCGATAAAATGAACAATGCAAGCATCGCTATAATAGCGCCAAAACCTATCTCATTCATTAAGTCGGCCGGTATCAAATTGTCATCGGCGGCTAAGGCAGGTTGTACCGATAGTATTGGTACAATTAAAATTAACAGGCGCAGGTATTTCATAAGTTGCGGGTATTAAAAGTTTCGCCATTACCATCATGCAGGGGCAGATCGCGCATGTGATCAACATGTTGTTTCCTCAGCCTGAAAAGCATAAAGGCCACTACTATAAAAAATACAAGGAAAATTCCGAGCGAGAACAGCAGGTACGCCTGGGCACCGGATAGGTTCTCTGTAAATTGCTTAAACATGGCTTTATTATTTAGCAGCGGTTTTATTTGCTTTGATATCGGTACCCAAACGTTGCAGGTAGGCTATCACGGCAATGATCTCTTTGTTGTTTTTAACCTTGATATGATCGTTGTACAAATTATCGGCAATTTCCTTTTCCTGCTTTTGCAGATCGAGGTTGGCCATTTTTTCATAACCTTCGGGATACGGAACGCCAAGAGTGCGCATGGCTTTTATTTTGGCGGCAGTAGTAGCCGTATCAAGGTTTTGCGTTAACAACCAATCATAATTGGGCATGATACTACCCGGCGACATCAGGCGCGGGTCCATCAAGTGATTGTAGTGCCAGGCGTTGCCATATTTACCCCCCTCGCGGGCCAGATCCGGACCGGTACGCTTAGAGCCCCATAAAAAAGGGTGATCGTATACAAACTCTCCGGCCTTACTGTACTCGCCGTAGCGTTCTGTTTCGGAGCGAAAGGGCCTAACCGTTTGCGAGTGGCAATTTGAGCAACCTTCCCTGATGTAAATATCGCGCCCCTGCAGTTCCAATGGTGTGTAAGGCTTTACCGCAGCAATGGTTGGGATGTTTGATGATATGGTTAATGTTGGCATCAACTCGATAAAAGTACCTACCAATATTACCAGTAACGCTGCAATCATCATTTGTATGGGTTTGCGCTCCAATACCCTGTACCATTTTTCCTCTTGATCAGTTTTAGTTAAAACGGGCAGCGGCATAGCCTGGGCCGGTTCGTTGGCCACCAGTTTGCCTTGCAAAGCAGTGCGGCATAAGTTGTAAGCCATTATAATAACACCTAACAAGTACAGGGTGCCACCAACCGAGCGCATTACATGCATAGGCAATATGCGCATGGTGGTTTCTAAAAATGCAGGATATTTCAGGATCCCCTCGGGCGTAAATTCCTTAAGCATCAAACCTTGCGTAAACCCTGCCCAGTACATTGGCACGGCATAAAACAAAATACCCAAAGTACCTATCCAAAAATGGAACGAGGCAAGTTTTTTAGAAAAGAGCTCGGTTTTATAAATGCGGGGAATAAGCCAGTATAGAATGGCAAAAGTTAAAAAGCCATTCCAGCCTAAAGCGCCAACGTGTACGTGAGCTACAATCCAATCTGTAAAGTGCCCTATGGCGTTTACCTGTTTTAACGAAAGCATGGGCCCCTCAAAGGTAGCCATACCATAGGCTGTAAGGCCTACCACCATAAATTTCAGGATCACATTATCACGTACCTTATCCCAGGCGCCCCTAAGTGTTAACAAGCCGTTAATCATACCACCCCAGCTTGGTGCAATCAGCATTATAGAAAAGGCAACACCTAATGATTGTGCCCAGCCCGGTAAAGTTGTGTACAGCAAATGGTGCGGACCGGCCCAGATATAAATGAATATCAGCGCCCAAAAGTGCAGGATACTTAATTTGTACGAATAGATGGGCCTGTTGGCCATTTTAGGCAAAAAGTAATACATCATGCCCAGGTAAGGCGTTGTTAGGAAAAACGCCACGGCATTATGCCCA
Organism: Mucilaginibacter celer; assembly: GCF_003576455.2. Classification (NCBI taxonomy): domain Bacteria; kingdom Pseudomonadati; phylum Bacteroidota; class Sphingobacteriia; order Sphingobacteriales; family Sphingobacteriaceae; genus Mucilaginibacter; species Mucilaginibacter celer. The sequence goes on along the minus strand of NZ_CP032869.1, from coordinate 1,918,511 downwards.
TACCACCACTGCACCAGTGCATCCTGTACGCCCGCGTATACCATATAGCTTTTAAAGGCCGATACCGGCAGCTCGAATGAATTTACAATATGCAGCACCGCTATGGTAACGAAGGTGGCTATGTAAAACCAGATGGCCACGTACAAATGCCGTTCGCGGCGTTTAAATATGGTACCGAACATGTTTATGCCAAATACTACCCAAATTAATGTAATGGCAATATCAATAGGCCACTCCAGTTCGGCATACTCGTGCGACGTGGTTAGCCCCAGGGGCAGGGTTATAACCGCCGACACGATGATGAGCTGCCACCCCCAAAAATGTATCCGGCTGAGTGCATCGCTAAACATACGTGCCTTTAATAACCGCTGCAGCGAATAGTAAACGCCCATAAAAATGGCATTGCCCACAAAGGCAAAAATCACGGCATTGGTGTGTAGCGGCCTGATACGGCCAAAGGTGGTGTATTGGTTGCCCATGTTCACGGCCGGACTATACAACTGTATAGCTACGATGAGGCCTACGGTCATCCCAATAATACCCCAGATTACGGTGGCTATGCCAAAATTCCGTACAATCTTGTTGTCATAGTAAAATTTTTCGGGCTGCATAAAGTGTCTTTATTATGGTGTAAAACTATTGTCTTGCGCTAACCGGCAGAATGATGAGTGTTTGTGTAAATGATGATGCTGGTCACTTTTCAGGATCAGCATCGTCCGTATCGTCTAATAAAATCCTTACCGATGGCGTATAGAGGTCTTCGTTTTGCCCGGTTCTTTGAGCCCAGAAAAAAGCGGTGAGAAACACCAGCGCAAGCAATACGCTGCAGGCTATCAAAAAATAGATAATACTCATGATAGTTTCCTTTTCCTGGCGGCAAAATGCGTAGCCAAACTGGTGAATGAAATGATAGTAACCGTACTTACCGGCATTAATATGGCCGCAAACAAGGGCGAAAGCTTACCGGTAACTGCATAACTTAAACCGATAAGGTTATAAGTAAGTGAAATGACAAAAGATGCGTGAATGATGCGGACTGTATCCTTAGAGAATTTTAAAAACCCGGGCAGTTTGGCAAATGACCGGCCATCCATAATGGCATCGCTGCCCGGAGAAAAGTTATTAACGTTATCTGTTACGGCTATGCCCAGATCACTTTGTTTAAGGGCCCCGGCATCATTTAAGCCGTCGCCAATCATCATAACCTTGTTTCCATGCTGCTGTATCCGGTTGATAAAATCGAGTTTATCCTGGGGCGACTGGTTAAAAAACAACCGGCCCGAATCTTTAAAAAAACGAACAAGTTCAAAGCGCTCATGATCCTGATCGCCCGATAGAAGGAACATTTCGTATTCCTTTTCAAGTGCGCTTATGTTTTTCAAACCCTCGCGGTACTGCTGGGCGAGGGTAAAATATCCTTTATAATTACCATCTATTGATATATGAACTTTAGTACCTGCTGATGGTGTATTATTGTAACTGCCAACATGCTGTTCACTTCCTATCCTAACGTGGCAGCCCTTAACTAACCCTACTATGCCCTTGCCGGCAATTTCGGCCAACCCTGTTACAGGAGCCCATTCATGGTTGCCCAGGTAACGGCAAATCATGCGGCTTAAAGGGTGGCTGGAGTGCATGCAGATATTATAAACAAGTGCTTTTTCGTTGTCATTCAATTGCGCGTTAAGTTGAATGCACTGGTTATTGCCGGTTGTTATGGTGCCGGTTTTGTCCATAACAATGGTATCGATGGCTGCCAGTTGTTCAACAACCGCGGTGTTTTTAAGGTAAAACAGGTTGCGATCAAAAATGCTCAATGCGGCCGACATGGTAAATGGCGTGCTCAATGCCAGCGCGCAGGGGCAGGCTACTATAAGCACGGCTGTAAAGGCTGCTATCCCTCTGCTTATATCTGATGGCAGCCAAAATAATAACGAGCCGATGGCTATCAGCAATAAAGCAACGGTGAAGTATTTGCTCACCTTTTGATTAAAGGTTTGGATGCGGTTATCCTGCTTACGCGTAAAAGCCTCGTTGTTCCAAAGCTGGGTAAGGTAACTTTGCGATACAGGCTTTACCACCTCCAGTTCAATAGCTTCGCCGGTTTGACGGCCTCCTGCATAGATAATCTCTCCCAGGGTTTTGCTAACCGGCAGGGCTTCGCCGGTAACAAAACTAAAATCAATCAAAGCCTGCCCTTTCAGCAAAATGGCATCGGCAGGGATGATCTCATTATTGCGGATCCGGATGCGATGACCGGTATGCAAATCTGAAAGCGGCACGGGCTTTTCATCTCCTTCGGCCATAGTATTTACCGCTACCGGAAAAAAAGAGCGGTAATCACGCTCGAACGAGATATGGTGATAGGTTTTCTTTTGCACAAATTTGCCTACCAGTAAAAAAAATACCAGTCCGCAAAGCGTATCGGCAAAGCCTGCGCCGGTGTGCGTAAAAACTTCAAAAACGGTTCTTAAAAAAAGTACCGCGACGCCCAGCGCCAGCGGAAAATCAATATTCAGCGATTTACGAAGCAGGCTTTGCCAGGCCGAAACAAAGTATTCGCGGCCACTGTAAAAAACCACCGGCAAACCGAACAACACGTTTAACCAACCGAAAAATTGTTTGAACGACTGCTCGTATAATGAAATACCAAAATATTCGGGAAAGCTGAGCAACATTACGTTACCGAAACAAAACCCCGCAACGGCTATTTTTTGCACCAGCTGATCTTTACCGGTTGCATTTTGTTTTTTAATAACATCCTGTAAACTGATCAGCGGTTCATAACCAATATCATATAGCAATTCTACCAATTGCCGTAAACTTATCTGCTGATGACTGAACCGTATATTCAATTGTTTCTTTAAAAAATCAACCCGGCAATAATGTATAGCGGGATTGATCCTATTCAGCTTTTCCAGCAGCCAAAGGCATGAGCTGCAATGAATATGCGGAATGTAAAATGTGACCATGGTAACCTGCTCATCGGTATAATCAATCAGCTTATTTACTATCGATGGTTCGGACAGATACTCAAACCGCCTGTCGGTTCGGGCACGTGTGGCACCGGGATGGTCATTATAATTATAGTAGTTACAAAGCTGGCTGGCTGATAACAACTGATAAACACTTTTACAGCCCTGACAGCAGAAATGTTTATCTTCAAGTATATAGTTTTGGGTTGTACAATCGTCGCCGCAATGGTAGCAGCTTGTTTTTTCGAGCGTTTGGCTTCCTTTCATACCGGGATAGTTTCAACTTCAAAACTGCCCCATAAATGCTATATAAATAATGATGAGCAATTGCCAAAAATGTGATATCGGTCAATTTTTGAAGTTGATACACTGTATAGTTTTGCCAGCCGGAACACTGGTTCCGTCAAAACAAAAGCTACATGAGCCATACATTTCATATCCCTGTATTAGGATTAGGATATTCTGTTGATACACCACTAAAAGTAGCACGCTACGGCATCTCGTCGGTTATTTCGATTGTTGATGATGAGTTGGTTGAGCGGATGCGGGAATATCATACTTTAAACAGCAACCAGGCATTTGTGCCTATCCCAAAATCGGAGCCGGATGCGCGCGCGAGGCGTATTACCGCCTACCTAAACCTGATAGGTCAATTGGTAGACGAGCAAATTGAGCGGTTAAAAAATGAACCGTTCGAGCCCGGAACTGATATGACCCGGTACTTTGAACTACTGCCCGATACATCGCAGCCTAAGCAAGGTTACGATCTGATGCTGGATTATCCGGACGATGAAGGCAGGCAAATTTTCCAGGATATCCTGCGCAAAATGATTACACCGGGCGCTATCGACGTAAATATTATGTCGAAAGTGGATAAAATGAATTTTGATGCCGATGGCAATTATCTTGGCGACGAAAATACAGACGCACTGGCCGCGCTACGGGGCTTTGTTAATAGCAACCTGCATTCGTCAATCATACTATCAGCCGGAATGAACCCAAGGTTATATAGTTATCTCGAAACATTCGATGAATTTCTACCAAATAACGACGGACATTTCACCAAACGCATCATTCTTAAGGTAAGCGATTTCCGTTCGGCATTTATACAGGCTAAATTCCTTGCAAAAAAAGGTTTATGGGTATCTGAGTTCAGGGTTGAATCCGGACTGAATTGTGGAGGGCACGCCTTTGCCACTGAAGGCTTTTTACTGGGGCCGATATTGGAAGAGTTTAAAGAAAAGCGGGCAGAAATGGTTGATGACCTTTTTCAATTATATCAGGGTGCGTTAGCAACCAAAGGTATCAGTTGCGAGGCCGCCCCGCAACAGCGCCTGACTGTTCAGGGTGGCATCGGTACAGCCGAGGAAAATAGTTTTTTAATGAAACACTACCAGTTGGATGCCACAGGTTGGGGAAGCCCGTTTTTACTTGTGCCCGAAGCCACCAATGTTGACGAGCAAACGCTGATACAACTGGCAGAGGCATCACCAGATGATTTTTACGTAAGCGGAGCTTCGCCTTTAGGAATCCTCTTCAATAACTTCAGGCCTAACAGTATGGAGCAGCTGCGGTTAAAACGCCTGCAACTAAACCGACCGGGCAGTCCCTGCACAAAAAAGTACCTGGTTACCAATACTGAATTTACTGATCAGCCAATTTGCACCGCTTCAAGAGAATATCAAAACTTAAAGATTAAGCAATTGAATTCGCTTAACCTGCCACCGGCTGAACTGCAACAACAGATTGATACAGTAACCGAAAAAATTTGTCTTTGTGAAGGTTTGTGCACATCGGCCTATATTAAAAATGGTATTCTCAAGCCTAAAGAAAACACTGCTGTAGCTGTTTGCCCCGGTCCTAACCTCGCCTATTTTAACAGGCTGTATACGCTTGACGAAATGGTAAAACATATTTATGGTAAGCTTGACCTGTTGGACAAGGTAAAGCGCCCGCATATGTTTGTTAAAGAGCTCGAGCTTTATGTTGAATATTTGAAGGCTGATATAAAATTGTACCTATTGAATATTACGGATAAGAAAAAGAAACAGCTGGGTAAGTTTAAAGCACAATTACAGGAAGGGATTAGTTATTACAAACAACTAACAAACATGGATTATTTTAATGAGTTATTAACTTTCGAAGATGTTTTAAACCTCATAGTGATTCCATAAAAAGACATCCCCCGTTTCCTTTTTCAATTCTGGTTAACTGAATAAATATAAAAATATCATCACAATTTTAAACCATCTAAAAAGGTCAGGAACGGGATGAGTGGTTCGATTGTGATCCCTCCGCCTCCACAAAAACGGTATTAAACACCGCTAAAACCCTTCAAACGCTACGTTTGAGGGGTTTTTTGTTGCAGTTTTAGTGTCATTTATTAACGATTGAATATGTGACGGTAATAATTTTACTTCTCAAAAAACATCAACTGCATTCACGTGTTATACTAAGCATTGCAATAATCCCATATTATTCAATTAACTAATTGCCTCTCTTATTTAATTACATTACTTTCGCATTAATTTAAAAAAACTATTAATAGTTTAATATAACTACAATGAGTAAACGTTTACTGCTGTCTTTCTTAATAGTATTGTTTTTTTACCTAAAACCTGATTTAGCAACCGCTCAAAACATACCTGATATTTCTACCATTAACATTGATAACCTTAGTGATCAACAACTTAACCAGGTATTGCAGCAAGCCCATAACAATGGTTTAACCGACGACCAGATAGTTCAGCAGGCGCTTAGCAAAGGCATGTCGCAAAGCGAGGCCTCGAAACTGAAATCGCGGATCAGCACCTTACACAATAACGGCATTAACCTGAACAGCAACGATACCACGGTAAGCACTTCGCGTAAGCTAAATTACAGCCCGGACAAAGACGATACCAAGGGAAAAACACACCAAACTACCGGTTTGCCTGTTTTTGGTGCCGATCTTTTTAAAAGCAGCAGCACAAGTTTTGAGCCTAATCTTAAAATTGCCACACCAATCAACTATATACTGGGGCCTGATGATCAGCTAACCATCAATGTATACGGCCATTCGCTGGTAAACTGGAAACTGGAAGTTAGCCCCGAAGGTAATATTAACATTCCGGGCGTGGGCATATTGAATGTGGGCGGCAAAACAATTGAACAGGCCACAACAGCTATTAAAACAAGGCTTGCTGCCAATAACTACGCCATTGGGCGCGGAACAAATGTGCAGGTGAGCTTAGGGAATATCAGGAGTATTAAGGTGATCATGGTTGGGCAGCTTGAAAAACCCGGCACTTACACCTTACCATCGCTGGCTACGGTTTTTAATGCCTTATATGCGGCGGGCGGAACCAATAATAACGGAAGCTTGAGGCAAATAGAAATCATCCGTAATAACAGGATATTAAGACGACTGGATGTTTATGATTTCCTCGTTAAAGGCGATCAGAAAAATAATATCGCTCTTGAAGATCAGGATATAGTTAGGGTGCCTACCTACCGCACCAGGGTAGCCATGTCTGGGCAGGTTAAAATCTCGGCTTACTTCGAGGTACTATCGGGCGAAAACTTACAGGATGTGATCAACTTTGCCGGCGGCTTTACCGATAGCGCTTATACCGCCCGCATCAAGGTATCGCAAATAAGCGATCAGCAACGTAAACTTACCGATGTTTTTGAAGCCGACTATAAAAATTACATCCCCCTGCGCGGCGATCAGTATTTTGTAGAGCCTGTATTAAACAGGTTTGAAAACCGTGTTACCATCAACGGCGCAGTATTCAGGCCTGGCGATTATGAGCTGGAAGCGGGCTTAACGCTTTCGCAATTAATTAAAAAAGCCGCCGGTTTAAAAGAAGACGCCTTTATGGGCCGGGGCAGCATTGTACGCCTTAAGCCTGATAATACTACCGAGCAGATTTCATTCAACGTAACTGATGTTATTAATAAAACCAAAGATCTTGCACTGCAAAGGGAAGATGTTATCGAGATCTCGTCGATATTTAGCCTAAGAGACCAGTACCGGGTAACCATAAAAGGCGAGATTCGGGCACCGGGTACTTTCGCTTATGCCGATAGCATGTCGGTAGCCGATTTAATTGTTAAAGCCGGCGGCTTTAGCGAAGGGGCCAGCGCCAAAAGGATTGAAGTTTCGCGCCGGGTGTTTGACAGCGACCCAAGGGTAAAAAGCAGCGCCGTAGCGCAGGTTTTTAATGTGGATATTGATCCTAAACTGGGATTTGCTGATGCTCACTTTACTTTAAAACCCTTTGATGTGGTTTCGGTTTATACCCTGCCCGGTTTTGAAGTTCAAAAAACAATCAAGGTTGAAGGCGAAGTACTTTACCCTGGTTATTATACCATCAGGAAAAAGAACGAAACCATATCAGATATCATTACCCGCGCGGGCGGTCTTTCGGCAGCAGCAGATGTTGACGGAGGTACGTTAAAACGGGATAACATTGCCATTTTGGGCGTCGACAAAAACAGGGTAGATACTGCCGCCATCGCACGTGAACAAACCGCCAGGATGAACCGACTAAAACAATCTTTTCGCGATTCGACAAGCAACACCCCTACTGACCAGCAGTTGAGAAATAACTATGTAGGGATCGATCTGGCAAACATCCTTGCCAAACCGGGTTCATCCATCGATATCATTATGGAAGACGGAGACATTATCAGGATTCCGAAATTACAACAGATTGTGAGGGTTAACGGCGAGGTACTATTTCCAAGCGCAGTTGTATATGATAAACACAAAGATTTTAAAGGATACGTTTTAAACGCGGGCGGCTACAGCCCTACCGCATTAAAAAGAGGTGCCTATGTTGTTTACCCTAACGGCACGGTTAAAGGAACAAGTAAATTTCTGTTCTTTAACTCGCATCCCGAGGTTAAGCCGGGCAGCGAGATCTACATTCCTAAAAAACCTGTACACCGTGGCCTGTCGGCCGGCGAAGTTATCGGGTTATCATCCGGCCTGGCATCAATAGCAGCAGTGATCCTGGGGATTTTAAGTTTACATAAATAAGTCAACAGCAAATTTCAATAGCTTTTTAAATGAATAAAGCGAGTAATAACGATGAAGCGATCACCCTGCGTGAATTTGCCGGTCGGCTTGGAGATACCTGGAAGTATGTTAAAAAGAAGTGGTCTGTAATTTTGATAATTGCTATAATTGGCGCCATAGCCGGTTTCGCCTACACTTTCAAAAAAACGTATTACACGGCAACAAGCAGTTTTGTATTGGAAGAGAACAGCAAAATGGGCGCACTGAGTCAATACTCGGGCCTGGCCTCGCTGGCAGGTATCAACCTGAATTCGGAAAGCGGGCTGTTTCAGGGCGATAACATCCTCGAGTTATATAAATCACGCACCATGATTGAAAAGGCTCTACTAACCGAAAGCGAGTTTAACGGTAAAAAGCAATTACTTATTGACCGTTATATTGATTTTTATGAGCTGCGGCATAAATGGAAAAGTAAAGACCAGATTGACCAGATCGATTTTAAAGGCGACCCGGCCAAATTTAACCGCACCCAGGACAGTATCATTACCGACCTGTGCGATAAATTCAATGCCAAAGTATTAAATGTAAAAAAGCTGGATAAAAAGTTAAGCATCATTGTTGTACAGGTAACCGATAAGGACGAATTGTTTGCCCGGGAGTTTAATAACCGCCTGGTGGATATGGTTAACAATTTTTATGTACAAACAAAAACCAAAAAAAGCTATCAAAATATGGTGGTATTACAGCACCAGGCCGATAGTGTAAGATCAGTATTGAACGCCTCCATAGGCGGCGTTGCCTCGGCGGCTGATGCTACCCCTAACGCCAATCCTCAAATGTTAACCCTGAAAGTTACAGGCCAGCGCAAGCAGGTAGATGTACAGGCAAGTTCGGCAGTATATGGTGAGGTAATTAAAAACCTGGAGCTTGCCAAAATAGCCTTGCGGCAGGACGTACCCCTGATACAAATTATTGATAAGCCGGTGCTCCCGCTTTCAAACGATCATATCAAAAAAATTAAAGGGGTTGTTTTGGGGTTTTTTTTGGCACTTTTTATATCAACCAGTTTTATAACGCTTAAAAACCTGCTCTCGCCGGCCAAATTACCGGGGCAAACCAAAAGGCATGAGTGAGCAAAAACATTTAATTAAAAACATTTTTTCGCTGGGGATTGTGCAGGTAGCCAATTATGTGTTACCGCTGATTTCTATCCCTATTGTGGTAAGAATTATCGGGCCTGACAGCTTTGGCGTAATAAACTATTACAGCTCGTTTGTAGCCTATTTTATGCTGCTTATTAACTATGGCTTTGATTACTCGGGCACGCGTTTTATTGCTATAGAAAGGGATAACGCTGAAAAACGGAACCTGCATTTTACCAAGGTGCTTTATGCCAAAAGCATCTTGTTTGCGGTATCAACACTTATTTTTTTCGGGGCGCTCACCTTTGTATCCCACTCATACAACGAAAGCAAAGTTGCCATATATACTTTTTTAATTGCCATATCGTGGGTAATAACGCCAAACTGGTTTTACCAGGGCATGCAAAAATTAACCCAGGTTGCGTTATTTAACTTTTTAAGTAAGTTGCTGTTTAATGTATTGATCGTTGTGATCATACGTCAAAAAAGCTACTACATCTGGCAGCCCCTCATCCTTAGTCTGAGCCAAATCCTGGTATCGGCAATTTCATTACAGTATGCTATCAGGCACTTTAAAATCAAACTATTAAAGGTGCCGTTTAAAACCGTACTTGATTTACTTTGGGAAGACAGAATGATCTTTTTCTCGATGTTGGCAACAAACTTATATACCGATACCAATATTGTGATACTTGGTTTTTATGAAACTAAAGAACACATCGGTTATTTCACTGCGGCGTGGCGCCTCATGTTTGTTTTCCTGGTATTGCTGTCACTGCCTACATCGCAGGCTATGTTCCCTTACATAGCCGAATCATTTTCAAAAAATATTAACAAGGGTATTGAGCAAATAAAGCGCATGCTTCCAATCGTTATTTATGCCTCGCTGGGTTTTTCGGCAGTTCTTTACCTGGCTGCAAACCTCATTATACATGGCTTTTATGGCAAAAACTTTGATGCCACGGTAGTCATCTTCCGCATTTTAACCATCGTACCGGTGTTATCTTTTATAAATACCGTTCTGGGCCTGCAAACTATGGTCAACTTAAAAATGGATAAAGCCTATTTCACCATTGTGTTTTCGGGCGGTTTGTTCAGCGTTATTTTCAATATCATCATCATTAATTTTTACGGTTACGTGGGTTGTGCCTGGTCGTGGATCATTGCCGAAACATTGATTGCACTGGTATTAAACCGGTATTTAAGCAAAAAAGGATACAAGCTTTTTGTGCCCGGGTACTTTAACCCCCTGGCCATAGCCGATGAAATGAAAACACTAATTGTCAATTTCAAAAAAGGGCGTTCGGCTAAAATTTCGAATAATAATCAGTCTGTATAGATCAAACTAATAATTGAACGGGGGCGTTAAAATGAGGTTACTTAATTTGCCAATTGTTGCTAAAATAAAAAGCGAGCCCCCCCTGGCTGCCGCCTTTTTAACCATATCCGTTTTTTCGCTGCCTGTAGTTATCAGCATCCTAACCAAAGGATATATACTGCTGCCCGGTGGTTATACTTATACATTAACGGTTAACCCGGTGTTTGGCCTGGCGGCCATATTACTCAACTTGTTATTGTTTTATATTTTCTCCGTATCGCCAATTATCAAACTTCGGTTTCACAGTTTAATTACCCCTCATTACGTGCGCAAGCTGGTTATACTTTGCTATATAGGGGTAAGCTGGCTTTGCTTTTATGTTTTCAACGCCAAACTCAACTTTATCAGTTCGCTGATAAGCGATCCGGCGGCAACCATGCTAAGCGTTGGTGGCGATATGGTTGAACAAAAGCTGCTGGCAAGTTTCTTTTTCGGCATGAGCGGATGTATAGGCTACGCATTGCTGGATAAAAGAGATGGCATTATGCTGAAGATAGCGGTTTATGCAACCATGTTTACCATTGTGCTGTTTTACTTTTTTATAGGCCGCAGGGAAATTAGTTTGATGACTTTGTGCTTTTTCCTCCTCACCCGCAAAAACAAGATCAGCCGGGCTTATCTAATTGTTGTAGGCAGTATTACAGGTATCATATTGGTATCTATACTGGCGCTGCGTTTGAGTTTGCAGGATAATGACCAGGCCATGTTCGCATCCGACTCTGAAGAGTTGTCGCCTATGGCTTACAGCGCTTATATCATTCAGCATAATACGCCCGATATTCCGGGCTCTTTTATAGGCGTTACCCCGGTAAGGATGCATATTTTAAAAACCACCATAGCATCGGCCTATGTGCAAAATCAAACCGGCTGGAAAGATGATGCCAATAATCCGGTGTTGGGCATAGGTGGTATCAGCTATATGTATGGGTTGGTTGTGCCTGTAATTATGTTATTGGTATTAGGTATGATCATCAGATCGGTAACCAATGAGTTCAGGCAAAAAAAGACACCGGTATTAAAACTGTTGGTGATCTATATGACATTTAAAACCTTTAACCTGTTCAGGAACGGGGAGTTTCCCCTAACCTCAATTGATATTGTATTGTTTCTGGTACTTTGCCTCCCGGCCTTATTTTTAACGTTTGGCGATGGCGATCATAATAGCGTTGTAAATGATGAACGATAATGTGCTGGCCTGTATAATGGCTTTTTATCCCGGCGATCAGTTTGAGAAAAACTGTAAAGCTATTGCCGAAAAGGTTTCTTTTTTGTTGATCGTCGATAACTCGCCCGGGAGTACTTTATTGAACAGTACCGTATCCTGGCCCGCGAATACCGAAATTGTTTATAACAAAAATGAAGGAGCCGTAGCCGGCGCGCTCAACATCGCGCTTAAAGTGGCCCGCGACAGGGGATTTGATTATCTGCAGCTTTTTGACCAGGATACCGAGCCGCCATTACATGTAACCTCGCAGCTCATCAGTGCATTAAAAGCCAATCCGCACGTTGTAATGATCTCTCCCCGATTTACCAATATGAATACCGGGCATCCCGGGCGGGTAATGATGGATATCAGCAAGTGGAAAATTAAAAGTGTATGGCCGCGTGCGGATGAAGGCTTACTGAATGCGTTGTTTGCCATTAACAGCGCCTCCATAATAAATATGAACCTGCTGCCGAAAGATTTATATTATGATGAAAGGCTCATCATTGATGGTTGCGACGTTGAGTTTTGCCTGGCTTTAAAAGTTAAAAATCACACTATCCTGGTTGATACCTCGCAATGTATTATTCACGGCATAGGCAACCGGAAAAACGGCGGCGGCCGGTGGTCGCCAACCAATTACTCGGCCCAAAGAAAATACCTTGGCGCAAAGAACAGGGTAATTGTTTGGCGAAGATATTTTAAAAACTATCCCGGCTTTATTTTAAATGATCTGTATGTGTTTTTCCTGGATACCGCACGCACCGTACTATTGGAAAAAGAAAGATTTTCAAAACTTGGAGCCATTTTAAAAGGCCTGTTTGAAGGCCTGAAAGAACGCGATATCGCAACCCGCAAATACCGGTAATATTTCACCACCGGCCCATCTGCCAATTTAAGCTATAGTACAAAAAGGACACTTTTTGTACTATTAACAGCACTAAGTGTATAGTAAATAGTCATTGGTTATCAAAATTTACTATAATTTACATTTTTATCCTATTAAGATTTTTTATAACTGATTGAGTAGCATAAACTTACCTAAAAATAAAAAAAACATCATTAAAAGTTATTATTTTTCCGGCGCGGGAACAGACTTTGCATTAAAAAAACTAACTCTAAACTGCTTAAATATGAAGATCCGGAATATTATCATGATGAAATTTTATGCTATCCAACACTCAAAATGCTTGATATTACTATCTCAATAGTTTTATTTCATACCAATGAAAACGAGTTAAAAAACGTACTTAACCTTATTAACAAATCGTCGCTTCGAAAAAAAATCTACTTAATAGATAACTCTGCCAACAGTGATTTAAGCTGGTTTTCAAATTTTGAAAACGTCCAATACATCTATACCGGAAAAAATATCGGGTATGGATCTGGGCACAACATTGCTATCAACAAAGCCGGCGGTAGTTCAAAATATCACTTAATCATGAACTCAGATGTTGAGTTTAATCATGATATTTTGCAAAACGCCTTTACATTTATGGAAGCCAACCCCGAAGTTGGTTTGATAAGCCCAACTATCCTTAACACAAGTGGTGATATTCAACATTTCTGCAGAAAGTTGCCAACTCCTTTTGATTTGTTTGCCAGGAGGTTTATCCCCAATTTTTTAAAACCGGCTATTCAGAAAAAGCTGGATAGCTATATTTTAACAGATAAAGACTATTCGGCCATTATGAACATTCCTAACCTCCCCGGATGTTTCATGTTTACCCGTACCTCAACTTTGGTATCCTGCGGTGGCTTTGATGAGAATTTCTTTTTATATGTTGAAGACGTTGATCTGTGCCGAAGGATGCACGAAATCTCGTCTACGCTGTACTATCCCAAAATTAAGATCACCCATACGTTAGCGCAAGGCTCATATAAATCTTCCAAACTGGCTTTATACCATATTGCAAGTGCTATTTATTATTTTAATAAATGGGGGTGGCTTAACGATAAGGGGCGCATTGCAATAAACAACAGCATCACACAAAACGATAACCTGTTTTATGTTAGCAGGCCTGCATCCACTTTATATCTTTCACAGGTAGTTGACACAGCATTGTACAAAAGCGCATAATTACAATTTACTTTTTAATGGATAATATTAAACCTTTATACCCCCCGATAAAGGAGTCATGCATATGCGGTAAAGGATCAAAATCCGACATGGTTAGAATCCCCCGGAACTTGTTTATGAAAGTTTTACTTTTTTTCTTACCGGTTAAGCGCTACAAATGTTACCGGTGCCAGAGAAAATTGGCAACTTTCAAATCAATTTAGGCGGTGATTTTTTACCTAACAAATCAAGAATGGCATCGGGGCTTCTTGTAAGGTTGCGTAGCAACTTAGCCTAAAAATGATGTTTACGTTAACGACCATCGTATCGTAACAAAATTACAAGACAAGAGGTGTTTAAGCCAATTGATTTACAAGCCCTTTATCGTCTCCCAGTCAACCACGACGACCTTATTTGCCCAGGCCAGATATTCCTTCTGCAGTTCAATAACCTTTGCAGGATATTTCGTCGCCAGATCCTTCATTTCAGAACGGTCTGCTTCAAGGTCAAATAATTCCCAGGCCTGCTTTGGCTCAGCTACCAGTTTCCATTTTCCCTTGCGGATGGCACGGCTGCCCTCGTGTTCCCAAAACAGCGTTTGGTTACCGGAAACAGGCTTTCCTTTAAAGGTGTTAAGCAAACTTTTGCCAGCTAAAGGAGTAAGTTCCCTGTTTTTAAATTGAGTGGGATAAATTACGCCGGCAAGTTCCAGGCAGGTAGGCATTAGATCGATCAAATGCCCTACACTGTTGTTCTTACTTCCCGCTTTAACATGACGTGGATACCAGGCGATTAAAGGCGTGGCTATTCCACCCTCGTGGGTATTGCGTTTAAATAGTTTAAACGGGGTGTTACTTACGTTAGCCCAGGGGATCTCATAACTATCGATCGAATTTACTGAACCAGGTTCACCATTTTTTTGGATCACTGTTGATAAGCTTTTTACCTCATCGGCACTGCCGCCATTGTCGGATGCAAAAAGGATAATGGTGTTTTTATCTTTTCCCAGTTGTTTAAGCTTGGTGAGGATCTCCCCTATACAGGCATCCATCCGGTAAACCATGGCGGCGTAAATAGCCATGCGGGTGTCCCATTTTTCTTTTTCTTCTTCGGATAGAGAATCCCATGCCGGCGCGCGTTTATCGCGGGGAGATAATGCCCATTGTTTTTTGATGATACCGAGGGTCAACTGTTTTTCATAGCGTTGTTTACGCAATACGTCCCAGCCTTTCAGGTATTGGCCTTTAAACTTGGCGATATCTTCGGGCAGGGCCTGGATGGGCCAGTGCGGGGCGTTGTAGGCCACATACATAAAGAAAGGCTTTTGCTCATCCTTTATCTCATCTAATGATTTGATGGCAAAATCGGTAATGGCGCGGGTTAAATATTTCGAGGTATCGTTGCGGGTGATTTCCCTATCGTTCAGCATAAAAGTGATCTTGCTGCCATCATTATACAACGGTGCCGAGTTAAAATAGCTACTTCCGTTGTTGAGCATGGTGAATGATTTATCGAAACCCCGGTTATACGCTAAGGCTGATTTTTGCAAACCCACGTGCCATTTCCCGGATACGATGGTATTGTAACCAGCCTGCTCTTTCAATAACTCGGCAATTGTAGCGCTGTGCTCGTTCAGGTAGCCTTGGTAAGCGGGCGAACCTTTATATTTCACCATATCCCCTACTCCTGCCTGGTGTGGGTATAGGCCGGTTAACAAGGCCGCACGCGAGGGGCAGCACCTACCCGCGTTATAAAATTGGGTCATTTTCAAACCTTCGCGGGCAAGCCTGTCTATGTTGGGGGTGCTGATCTCCGAGCCGAAACAGCCGATATCAGAAAAGCCCATATCGTCGGCCAGGATGACCACGATATTGGGCTTTTGTATTGGGGCCTGCCCCAATACAGGCCCCGTGCAACATATGGCGATGATTATGTAGCCGATTTTTTTGAATAACATAAACTGCTTTTATTTACCATTAACCGCCAGCGGGCTTTTTGCCGATTCTGTAGCCGCGATAACCTGGAAGGTTGATGAAAAACCCTGCTTTTTCCAAACCTCTTTACCCTTTTTATATAGCACCAAGGTTGGTAACACATTCACCTTTAAATCTTTGGTCAGACTGGTGTTATCATAAACCTCAATGCTGATCACTTTAGGTGAAAAAGCTTTATTAGCTTTCAAAGAATCCAACACAGGCACCAGCTTTTTACAAGCCCCGCAGTACTTCGATCCAAAATCAACCAAAACCTCCGGTGATGAAGCTACCAGTTCATTAAACTGACTTCGTGATAGCGAAACGCCTTTTTTGGTGGTTGAGATAATAGGATAACCCGAACCTATCCAGTTGGCCAAACCACCCGGCAATTCTTCCACATCTTTAAAACCCTTCGCCCTTAATTCGCGCGAAAGCACGGTGCTTCTGCCATTCGCTATTGAGTACACAAAAGTTGGCTTGCCCTTATCCAAAGCATCTAATTTCTGCTGATAATCGGCAGCTTTAGCATCGACGTTAGTAGCGCCTTTAATATGGTTTTGTGCAAATTCCTCTGCCGAACGGGCATCCAATATCTGTGGCTCTTTAGCCTGTTTCAGTTTTGTTGCAAAAGCCTCAAGTGATAATAGTTTTGGCGATTGAGCTTTTACTCCGCCGGTAACAATTATCAGCAAGGCGAGTAAAACAATTTTTAAGTTTTTCATGATCAATTGTTTTCGAGTTTGTGGATTCGTTTGTTATTGATATCGTCGCGGTCGATAAACGGATAGATGTGGTTCTTTTTGGCCTCGGCATCAAACAGGTCTTTCAGCTCTTTTAGTTTTTCAGGGTATTTTTTGGCGAGGTCGTTACGCTCATTAAAATCCTCGTTCAGGTTGTAAAGCTTCCATACATCTTTATCGTAGTTACGCTCAGGGATGGTTTTACCCTGCGGGAAGTTTAATAGATCAACATTGTCCGGGCGGTGTGCAGCCTCGGCCTTCCAGCCATCTTTGTAGATAGACCTTGAGGTGAAAATGTAATAGTATTGCTGTGTATGCAAGGTTTTTGCCTGCGCGTTATTGAACGAACTGAAGAAAGATTTACCTTGCAAAGTATCCTGTTTAATGCCTTTAACATACTCCGGCAGTTTTAAACCAGCCGCCTCAATAGTAGTAGGGAATACATCCGAAACATGGCTGTATTGCGTGCGGATCCCACCTTTTTCGGTGATTAGTTTCGGGTAGTAAACAATCAGCGGGTTGTGGGTGCCGCCTTCGGCATCGGCATCAGATTTCCAGTATTTAAATGGCGTATTAGCTGCCTGTGCCCAACCTAAAGGATAGTTAGTTGAAGCCTCGGGTGTGCCGATGGTTTCGTAATCGCTTTCGTTCTTTTTGATGTAATCAGCTTCAAGTGTGGTTGCTGCAGAGTTTTTAGGATCGATCACACCGTGAACTGTCCCCTCTTTACTGGCGCCATTATCCCCAATCATTACAAAAACCAGGGTATTATCAAACTGGCCCAACGCTTTCAGGTAGCTGATCACGCGGCCAACCTGGTTATCAATATAAGTAAGATATCCGGCATAAACCTCCATAAAACGGGCGTACAGTTTTTTCTGATCGGCAGGGAGGCTGTTCCATGCTTTAATGCGCTCGTTGCGCTCGGGCAGTTTGGCATAAGCAGGGATATAGCCCGCCTTTTTCTGGTTTTCGAATACTTTTTGGCGGTACACGTCCCAGCCTTCATCAAACTTTCCTTTATACAGGTCGCTCCATTCATGGCTTACCTGGTGCGGGGCATGGGTTGCGCCCGGCGCATAGTATAAAAAGAAAGGCTGATCGGGCGCGGCTTTATGGGCGGCATCGATATAAGCAATGGCTTTATCGGTGATCTGCTCGTTCAGGTTGCGGCCATCGGGTTTGATGTGGAAATTATCCTCCACCAAATGCGGCGGGTTATATTGATCGGTTGCCGATTCGAGGAATCCAAAATGGTGATCAAAACCTTTACCGGTTGGCCACCTGTCAAACGGGCCAACAGCAGTTGTATCCTCATCCGGCGTCACGCCCCATTTACCTACCGCGAAGGTACTGTAGCCGTTCGCTTTCAAAGCTTCGGCAATGGTGCCTTTATCCGGTGGTATACGGCCATCATAGCCCGGAAAACCGGCCGCTGTTGAAGCATGGGCAAAGTTACCCATGTGCACATAGTGATGGTTACGCCCGGTTAATAATGATGAACGTGTAGGCGCGCAAATACCTGCCGTGTGGAAGTTTGTATAACGCAGGCCGTTGTTAGCCAGCGTATCAAAATTAGGCGTACTGATCAATCCCCCAAAAGTTCCCGAAGCGCCGAAGCCTACGTCATCCAGTAAAATCCATACTATGTTTGGCGCACCTTTAGGGGCTTTAAGGGGTTTGTTCCACCACTCTTTTGATTCGGCAAGGGTTTTACCTTCCACGCCTTTGTAATTGGCCGGTTCTATCGGTGCTATGTTGGCAGCAGTTACCTTTACCTGTGGCAATTGCGCAGAGGCCCGCCCGCCAAATGCGAGGGCTAAGGCTGAGAGTGCAGCAATTCGTTGATAAGTTTTCATGATAAAATGGGCTTATTGGTTACTTTTTATAGTTTTTGTGGATGCGCTGGCGGTATACATCGTACCAATCAATAAATGGGTACAGGTTGTTTTTCTACGCCTGCGCTTCAAATACCGCTTTCAGTTCTTTTAACTTTTCGGGGTATTTTTTGGCGAGGTCGATACGCTCGTTAAAATCTTCGTTCAGGTTGTACAGTTCCCAGGTATCCTCATCAAAGCTTTTATCTGGTACGTTCTGCCCTACTTTAAAATCGCCCAGCTCCACATTATCCGGATGGTGCGCAGCTTCGGCTTTCCAGCCATCGTTATAAATTGATCTCGAACCAAAAATGTAATAGTGCTGTAACACATGTTTCGATTTTGCTTCGGGATGATCGAACGAATAAACCAATGAAGTGCCCTGCAAAGTATCCTGTTTAATACCACGGATATATTCAGGCAATTTGATGCCGGTGTACTCTAAAGTAGTTGGCAGCACATCAATCACGTGGCCGTATTGGGTGCGGATAGTGCCCTTATCTTTAATGCCTTTAGGATAATAAACAATAAGCGGGTTTCGGGTACCACCTTCCGAGTTGGCATCCTGTTTCCAGTATTTAAACGGTGTGTTAGCTGCCTGCGCCCAGCCCAGCGGGTAATTGGTGCTGGCCTGCGGTGTGCCTATATCGTCAATATCCTCGATATTAGTTTTCAGGAAAGCCTCTTCGGTAGCCAGTTTAGGCGAGTTCTTTTTAGGATTGATCACCCCATGAGCCGTACCTTCTTTACTCGCGCCATTATCGCCAATAATTACAAACACCAGGGTGTTATCCAACTGGCCGCTTTGTTTCAGGTGGTTAATTAAACGGCCAACCTCATGATCGGTATAGGTTAAGTAACCTGCATATACCTCCATAAAGCGAGCATACAGTTTTCTCTCGGCCTCCGGTAATGATTTCCAGGCCGGGATGCGGGTGTTACGCTCGGGTAGTTTGGCGTATTTAGGGATAATGCCCAATTGCTTTTGCCTTGCGATAACTTTCTCCCTGAAATCGTCCCAACCGTTATCAAACTGGCCTTTGTACAGGTCGCTCCATTCTTTGGCTACCTGGTGCGGCGAGTGGGTTGCTCCCGGCGCATAGTATAAAAAGAATGGTTTATCGGGTGCTACTTTGTGCTGGCGGGTTAGGTAAAAAATAGCTTTATCGGTGATCTGATCTGTAAGATGACGACCATCCGGTGTTACATGAGCGTTATCCTCTACCAGATCGGGTTTGTACTGATCGGTTGCCGAGCCTAAAAACCCGAAGAAATGATCAAAACCTTTACCCGTAGGCCAACGGTCAAACGGACCGGCATCGGTGGCATCCTCATCTGGTGTTAAACCATATTTACCCACCGCGAAGGTGTTGTAACCATTCTCGCGCAAAATCTCGGCAATAGTCCCCTTATCCGATGGGATCCGGCCGTCGTACCCCGGAAACCCTGCCGATAGGGTAACGTGCGAAAACCCACCCTCATGCACGTAATGATGATTACGCCCGGTTAACAGGGCCGACCGCGTTGGCGCGCAAATACCCGCCGTGTGGAAATTGGTGTAACGCAAACCATTATTGGCCAGCGTACCAAAGTTTGGAGTTTTGATGATGCCGCCAAAGGTGCTCGTGGCCCCAAAGCCAACATCATCCAAAATGATCCATAATACGTTTGGCGCGCCGGCGGGCGCTTTATGAGGCTCGGGCCACCACTCCTTCGAATCATCAAGCGTTTTGCCCACCGTGCCGCCAAATACCGGTGTTTGTCCGTTTTGCGCTTTGGCCGTAATTGCTGCAAGCAGGCCAAGCGACAGGAACAAGGTTATCTTTTTTGTTTTCATGTTATAGTAGGTTTTATTCGGCATAACTGGAGCGGAATTTTACGCCCCAGCGGCCATTTTCTTTGGTTAAAATGTATAGTGATTCATAATGCCCTATCAGGCTGCCATCCGCCCTAAAGCGCGAAAAGCGGGTATCCACATGCACCTTATCTGCCGAGGCCTGCACAATATTGCGGTGGTCCCACTGGCTATGGTCCCAGCCTTGCTTTTGCAATTCGCCAAATACTTTGGCAGAATCGCGCAGACCGGCCTTTTCCAGTACCGACATCTTGCCGCCTGCCAGCCTATAGTGCGGGAACTGGTAGGTATCCTCCCAGCCCTTCAGATCTTTGGCATTGAAGGTTGTCATGTACTTGTCAAGTACCTGGAACACGGCTTCGCAAACCCGAGGGTCGATGCCGTGCGAGCCGCTTTCGATGGGGGCGCTTTGTGCTGATACCCGGCCGGTTAAGGCGGCGAGGATGAGCAGGAATATGGTTATCTTTTTCATAGAGATTTAGAGCCCGTGGTCGGTGTTTTCACCGCACCGCTTTCGGGGCATGTTGTTGTCGTTTCAATTAATGTTACTTCTTTAGATCATGTGGTGCGGTGAAAACACCATAGCTGTCCGGTAGATTTTTTAATTCCCTCCCTCGGGAGGGGTGCGGTTGGTTTGTGCAGTGGCAGGGAGGGGTTTATGCGCCTTGCATAGTTGGTTTGCAGGGCGTACCCCCCCCCTACACCCTCCCAAGGGAGGGAATCGCACATTCTCTCCCCCCCGCTTTTTATCTCTTCCGAACACCTATGGTGAAAGCCCCGACCACACGCTTGAATTTGCGAGTTTCATTTGCTGCTTACTGCCAGCCCGGATTCTGCGTTAGCTTACCATTACTGTTATCAATCTCCTGCTGCGGTATCGGGAACAGGTAAAACTTACCCGCCGCGCCTTTGCTCACATTGGTTTTGCCAACTTTAAGCAGGGCAGCTTCCAGTATTCCTTTACCCGATGCATCCCGCTCGCGGATGAGATCGAACCAACGTTGATACTCGAAAACAAACTCCAAACGGCGCTCTAAATAAACCGCGTCACGGAATGAGTTCTGATCCAACCCGGTCAGGTCGTCCAGTCCGGCGCGTCTGCGTACACGGTTAACTGAGGCATAAGCTTTAGCAGTGGGCCCGTTCAGCTCATTCTCAGCCTCGGCATGGATCAGCAATACATCCGAGAAACGGATGATAGGCACATTGGCGCCCGATTCAGCCTCGTTAGCGGCCACGCCTGGATCGTAGTATTTATTGAAGAATGGGATAGAATCGTTGGCGATAGTTGGATCGTTCAGCTTGCCATACCACAGGTTGGTTGTAGGGCTTTGAAAACGGGTTACAAAGCTTACACGCTTGCGCTTGTCATTAGCCGGATACAGTTTGTAAATGCTGAAGAATTTATCAACACCGCCTGGTTTGGTAGCATTGGGTACCGAATAAAACACTACCTGGTCGGCATAGCTGCCTACCATGCCGGGGATTCCGTTCAGCACCGAGCGCGGCGCCTGGTTATTACCCTGCCCTTGTGAGTTTGATTTAAACTGCGCCGAAAAAATATGCTCTTTACCATTTTCGGAAGCCGGTAAAAACACATCGGCATAATTGGCAAAAAGGTCATAACCGTAAGGACCGTTAATTACAGTTTCAGCCTGGGTTACAGCTTTATCCCATTTGCGTTCGGTTAAATAAACTTTGGCTAACAGGGCGTTTGCAGCACCCGCGGTTGCACGGCCAACGTCGGCACCAGTGTAGCTGTTGGGCAGGTCTACAGCGGCATTGGTCAGGTCGGTTTCTATCTGCGTGTAAACTGTTGCCGCGGGGTTGCGTGGCAGTTGCAAATCGGCCAGGTTAATGGAAGTTTGATCGTGCAGTACCAATGGCACATCACCATATAATCGCACCAAATTAAAATAATACAGCGCCCTTAAAAATTTGGCTTCGGCTACCAGCCTTTTATTCAGGGTAGCATCAAATTTTATATCAGGAATAGTATCAATAGCGATATTGGCTTTTTTGATGGCAGCGTAATGTTGCTGCCAGATCTGCAAAATGCGTAACCCTGAAGCCGAATGGCCCAAAACCGCTTGCGAACGCACATCGGCATTAGTAGCCCCCGGACCCGGCCCTTCGTCATCGGCCATAAAGTTCATGCCCGTGTTAAAAAGGGTGTTGTATGGAGTTTGCACACTATTTGCGCCCGCGTTAAGCAGCGAGTAAGCGGCAGTTACGGCCGCCACGGCATCGGCCTGTGTTTTGTAAAACTGGCTGGCCGGGATAAATGATCGCGGGTCTTCGTTAAGCTTGGCGCATGAAGCCACGCCCAAAGCTGCCAGTAAAACCCAATATTTTATATTTTTAGTTTTCATGTTAAAAAAATCAAAGGTTATTGGTTACAGGGTGATACCTATACCCACAATAAATGATTTGTTGTTAGGATATGCCCCGTTATCAACACCCGAAGTAATGGCCGATTGCTCGTTGCTGCTCACCTCCGGATCGTAGCCGGTGTACTTGGTCCACGTTGCCAGGTTTTGTGCATTGGCATAGATCCTCACCTTTTTGATAGGCGATTTTGACAATACCGATTGCGGGAAGGTATAGCCTAAGCTTAAGCTTTTAAGGCGCAGGTATGAGCCGTTTTCCACAAACCTGTCGGATATGGTTGGTGCCGGATCCTGGTAGGCGCTGTGTACATCTGTTGCTGTATTGGTAGGTGTCCAGCGGTTAAGCAAGGTTGTAGTTGCATTGGTGTAGCCTGTACCGAGTTCAAGGGTGTTGCGCTGCTGGTCGTAGATCTTGTTACCATATGAACCTTGTACAAATACACTCAGATCAACACCTTTAAACGAGAAGGTATTGGTAATACCGCCGGTAAACTTCGGCTGCGAATTACCGAGGATCACCCTATCTGCCGCCTGGGTTATTTTACCATCGCCGTTAATATCCACATAGTTTTGTCCGCCTGGTTGCGTATTGGCTGCCGGGGTAAGTACCGGTCCGCCGGCCTGGATCAGGCCATTGGTTTTGTAGCCGATAAATGAACCTATGGGCTCGCCAACTTTAAGTATAGATGGCAGCGATGAATCGGGGATGAACTGGTTTACACCATTACCACCCAAACTCAACACCTTGTTACGGTTAACCGCGAATACCACGTTGGTATTCCAAACAAAGCCACCGGTAAGGTTATGCGAGTTGATACCGATCTCGAAACCTTTGTTCTGTACCGAACCCACGTTTTCATATTGCTGCGGATTGGTGATGGCCGTATTGGTAATGATGGTTAAACCGCTGGTTGCAGGCAAGGGCAGGTAAAGCAGCAGGTTGGTTGTTTTTTTATAGTAGATATCGGCCGTTATGCTGATACGGTCTTTAAACAACCCAAGGTCGAAACCGAAATCGTACTGGCTGGTTTTTTCCCAGGTTAGGTTAGGATTGTATAAGCTGTTTGGTGCAAAACCTGCAACTGTGGAGTTACCGAAGTTATAGCGATAGTAACCCAATTGCGAGTACGACTGATAAGCAGGGATATCGCTGTTACCTGTCTGCCCCGCGCTAAAACGTAGTTTTAACTGGCTAATAGCCGTTACGTTTTTCAGGAAATCCTCGCTCGAAGCATTCCAGGCCACAGCCGCCGAAGGGAACGATGCCCATTGGTGACCAGGAGCAAATTTCGACGAACCGTCGGCACGTAGGGTTAAGGTTAACAGGTATTTGCTGTTAAAACCATAATTAATCCTGCCCAGGTATGATTTCAAGGCCCATACATTTGATGTGGTAGCCGGCGCGATAGCGAAACCGCTTCCCGATACCGAGGTAACGCTGCCCGAACCGAGGTTATTGAACGTATCGTAATCGCTCACAAAACCCGATGAACCTGTGATAGCCCCCTCAGCCTTAAACTGCTGCTGTGTAAAACCAGCCAACACATTCAACGAGTGCTTGCCGAATTTTTTGTTGTAGGTAAGCGTATTTTCGTTTAACCAGTTAAAGGAGTTTAGCGTACCAACCTCGCCTAAGCCCGAATAACCGGAACCTTCGTAAACGGTGGCAGGCAGGTAGCGGTTTTGTTTATTGTCGATGATATCAACACCGGCCAATACTCTTGCGGTCAGGTTTTCGGTGATCTTATAATCGCCCGAGATATTGCCTAAAATGCGGCTTGTAGTAGTGCGGTTGGTTTGATTATAGAGTGTATTGATAGGGTTACCATAAGTACCCTCAAATACGTTTTTCACGAAGAACGAACCATCGGCATTATAAACCGGCGTGGTAGGCGTCATCAATAAAATAGCTGGCACAACGCCCTGTGGCGCAATTTGCGCGGTAGTGCGGCTGCCGGTAATGTATGAGGAGATCTTCAACTTATCGTTATAATCATGCTCTACATTCACACGGCCTGCGTAGCGTTCAAAATTGGTATTTTGCAGGATACCGTCCTTTTTAAGTAGTTGCCCGAAAATGCCAATCTTGTACGTTCTGTTCCGGAAAATATCGAAAGGCTATGGTTCTGCGAGTTCGCTTTGCGGATAGCTGCCGCCTGCCAGTCGGTATTGGCTCCGTAAGGATTAAGCTGGGCTTCGGTTTGGGCGGTTTTGCCTGTGTTTACCAAAGCATCGTTACGCAGGGCTTCCCATTGGTTAGTGTTTAATAAAGATAAAGTTTTGATCACTTCCTGCCTGCCGAAGCTGCCATCGTAATTAATAGATGATACGCCCGCTTTGCCTTTTTTAGTGGTGATGATAATTACACCGTTGGCACCACGCGTACCGTAGATAGCGGTAGCCGATGCATCTTTTAACACCTCTATACTTTCAATATCTGAAGTATTGATGGATGCCAGCGGATTGATTTTAGGGCCGTTGGTTACGCCAGCATCGGTTAATGAGTTACTGTTAGATGTTGGGAAACCGTCGATAACATACAATGGTTCGGCAACGGCATTAATGGAGTTTACACCGCGCACTTGTACGGTAACACCTGCGCCCGGTTGCCCGGTGGCTTGTGTAACCTGGATACCTGATACTGAACCCTGCAATGCCCTATCTAAAGATGGGATGGGTTGTTTCAGGGCCAGCGCCGGTACTGAAGCGACAGATCCCGTAATATCCTTACGTTTTTGCGAACCGTAACCCACTACAACCACCTGGTTTAACTGGGTTTGGGCATCTTTCAATTTAATTTCTACCGGGCTACCATCGGCAACGAATTCCTTTTTTTCGTAGCCGGTAAATGTAATGATGAGCTTATAAGGGAATTTCTGACCGGTAATAAAGCTGAATTTGCCCTCGATATCTGTAGATACCACGTGCGTAGTACCCTGAATTTTAACCACCGCGCCGGGCAATGGCTCGCGGGTGGCGCTGTCAATTACACGGCCAACCAAATGCGAGTTAATGGTAGGTTGGGTTTGCTGCGCGATAGTTAACAATGGTAAACCTATCAGCAATAAAAACGGAATTAATAAAAGTTTTTTCATGTCGACAGGTTGTTAAAGGTTGAAAACTCTGCCGACTGGTTTGCCGTGTAAAACGGCCTGTGTAATTGCTGCGGATGAAAAGCTTCCTCAATAATTTGCAGCGTAAAGGGTGCTGCCTGCCGGGCAAAAGGCAACGCATAGCCTTTTCCCGCCTTTGCAATATTTTGCATAGATTTGATTAATTAAAATGACACCATGAAACAGGCTCAACGCCAATCGATCCCTGTTTCGTTGTTTTGATCCGGAGGGAAAAGCAATGCTTTTCCCTTATTTGCGGTAGGTAAATATTATCGTTTCATGTTCCTTTCTGTTTGTGCCTTGCGTTCAGCAGGCAGGTCAATTATTTAATTCGGGGTATTTAATTTAGTTACTAACACAACGGAAACCTAAATGCTCCATCCCGCTATCTTCGGTGGTTTTCATGCGGCGCGATACCCGGTAACCCGAGCAATAGCTATCGTTACACAAAAATGATCCGCCGCGTACTACGCGTTTTATGGCATAAGGCTCATCCGGATCGTACGATTTTGAAGCGCCTCTGGGGTTCTTCACACCGTTTGTACCTAATGTTTTGTAATAGTTATTGTTGTACAGATCGGCACACCACTCCCAAACATTCCCGGCCATATCATACAAACCATAACCATTAGGTTTGAAAGAGCTTACCGGGGCTAAGTAATAAAACTTATCGCGCCGAGTATTTTTATAAGGAAAGCTTCCCTCCCAAGTATTGGCCTTAGGTTGCCCTTCGCTTATTTTTTCGTTGTCCCATGGGTACACTTTATCTTCCAATCCGCCCCTGGCCGCGCGTTCCCATTCGGCTTCGGTTGGCAGGCGCTTGTTGGCCCATTTGCTATAGGCTACGGCATCATACCAGGATACCTGCACTACCGGGTAGTTATCTTTACCCTTAATATCACTGCCGGGGCCGTGCGGATGTTTCCAGTTTGCACCGGTTTTCCAGGCCCACCATTGCGCGTAATCGTTCAGGTTAACCGGGTGATCGGCGGGTACAAATACCAGTGAGGCCGGTACCAGCAAACTATCCGCAGGTTTTTCCGTGCCTGGAGGCATTTGCTTTTTCAGTTCGTTCCAATCGGGCTTGCGTTCGGCTGTGGTTACATAGCCTGTGGCTTTTATAAATTTGGCAAACTCGGCGTTGGTCACTTCGGTTTTATCTATCCAGAAGCCATCAACGCTGACATCGTGCTTGGGGTATTCGTCAGGCTCGGCCTGTTGGTTATCGGCCCCCATCCTGAAAGTGCCGGCGGGTACCCATACCATCCCCGCATGGTTGGCATGGGTGCTGCCAGTATCAGGCAGGGTAAGCGCCGCACCGCTCAGCCCTGCTGTTTTAAACCTGTTGGGCAAATTCGATTCGCAGCAAACCTTCTTTTTGCTGCCCGGAACCTGGGCAATAGCCGCAACGGTTACCGGTTTTTCATGCTGCCCGCACGCAGCTAAAAACATCGCCCCAAACAGTATTAGTACTATATTTTTCATTACGCTTTTACAGGTTGTAATTCAAACTGCGCGTCAACCGGCTCTTCTTCGATTTTAACTAAAGGGTCAGGACGGTATAACTGGTGAGGCTGCAAAGGCACATCATCCCTTACCATCGGGCCGTCTGCCGCCAATTCGCTGCCTTCAACTTTCGATTTAAACAGCGGCCAGGCCAGTTGCGCATACCATTGATCGCCCTCGTAGTGCGAGATCCCATAAGCTTTAGGGTATTGGCGTGAAATGTGTGCCGTACCAAAAATGATATCCCACCAAAAAAACATATTACCAAAATTGCCTTTGTAATAGCCTACACCATCATCGGTAGTGGCAGCGTGGTGCGCATGGTGCGTTGCCGGGGTTGATATGGTACGCTCCAAAATCCAGGCCAGCGGATGTAGTATTTTATACTGGTAAAAAGGTTTATCCCAGGGGATGCTTGAATGCGCCAGCGTGGTAATAGTGCCCTTAATACCTTTTACAACCAGCGCCGGGATACCTAAACCAAGATAAACCAAAGCCGCGGTTAAATAGGTTTGCGAAAAGAACAGCGTGTAAATGATATTTTGCCTGCTGGCCATAGCCATACCCATGTACGATGCCGAGTGGTGCGTACGGTGGAAACGCCATAACCATGGCACCTGGTGATGCAGGCGGTGATACCAGTATTGGGTCAAATCATCGGCCACTGCAATGATGGCGCATCCCCATAAAAACGGCACCCAATCAAACGTGTTTTTTAAGGTTGGTAACAAAGCCGGTAATGCCAACAGGCTATAATAAGCTACCAAAGGCCTTACTACCAGCTTAGGTATGGTAAAGCAGGCAATATCCACCCATTTTTCATTGGTATTCCAACGTTTTTTGTATAAACCGAATGAAAATTCGAGTACGCCTAATACCAGCGTCAAAACGGAAAATCCGTATCCGTTAAGGTTATCTATTACTTGTTTTATCTGCTCAATCATTGTCTTGCTGGTTTGAAGTTTTAGTTTTTACTGTGTTTTCCTGTTTATGCTGATGCTGTTTCTTTTCCCATGGCCGCTGACCGGTAATGGCAAACGTGCCAAACATGAGCGCGATAGGCAGGATATACAGAAACAGGCTCAACGAGGCGTTTCTGATGATCTGCTTTTTGGTTGATTCTTCCAGTTTCATGAGGCATTGCTGTTTTGAGGTTGAACAATTTGTGAGGTTTTAGCCTTTGGCGCTCTATCAAGCAATTTGCGACCAAGCCACAGGCCTCCGAAGATGATAATGAAAGGGATGATGGTTACAATAATGCCCACCAATACCTTCTTCCCGATGAGGGAAACGTCGTTAAGGGTCATGATAAAATCTGATTAAGTGATTATAGCATAGGCACCTTATAGCGGTCCGCATTACCGGTATAAGCACCTGTTAATTAAAAATTGATCGGGAACCTGTTTAGTTAAAACAGGTTAAAAGGAAGGGAGAAACTCCCAATGTTGCCTTATTAACAGCAACAACAAGAAGTACAACAGCAGGTAAAAGCAGTAGCAGGTAATTGATGTTTAGCAAAGCCGTTTTTGAGTAAATGTTCGGGTTGCATGGTGGTTGCTTTTAAACTATTTAATGGTAGTGATTTTGTTTACTGGCACAAATGTAGAAAAAGATTTGATAAATACTACTATTTCTATAGAAATTATATAATATTATCTGTAGATTAAAATCAAGATTAAAAATATCAAGCGAAAAAGAACGATCAGGTCTGTATTAAAAGATCAAGGCCTAATTTATTAACGGCAGCTTATCAAATAAGTGTTCGACGGTAAAATCATGGTCTATTGACTCTGCAACGTTCAATATCTATTTGATAATCAGAATACTTAATCGAAATCTACCTAACGAGCGTTTTAAATTTTCAGTGAAAGCAATCCTAAATGAAGAGTGATCTTTTTAAGATTAAAATCTAACACCTTGTTTTTTTTATAATTTCAGATATTAACCACCAAATCTATAAATCATCAGAGCGTTCTTGATCACTATCTAAATGTGTCAGATATTTCAGTCTTCTAATTGAC
The DNA here is from genome assembly GCF_003576455.2 of Mucilaginibacter celer. Taxonomy (NCBI): domain Bacteria; kingdom Pseudomonadati; phylum Bacteroidota; class Sphingobacteriia; order Sphingobacteriales; family Sphingobacteriaceae; genus Mucilaginibacter; species Mucilaginibacter celer. The sequence goes on along the minus strand of NZ_CP032869.1, from coordinate 1,889,270 downwards.
ATCTTCTTATATAAAAACAGATCTGGGTTGGCGATCAGCATTCATAATTGGTTACGATTTTAATCGAGTCGGTTTGATCGCTTAAATGCGGGGCTTTTCCATAATTTGTGGGCTCAGGGTTCGAAAGCAAGATTTTTTGAAGGCTATAATAAAGCTTGGGCACAAACAGTGATGATAACAATTTCAGATCAATTGTTGCAGATTGTCCAAGGTTTTATCTAATACAGACGCGACTTGACCGGTAAGTAATTGCTCATAGCTTACCGCAGTTTGGCGCAATACATCTACCGTTAAACAAAATTCAGGTCATTGCCGCCTACGATCCGCTGCCTAAGCATTACCTGCTTACCAAAGAATGGGGAAAATTAAGCGATGAACTGAAGATGCTGGAAGCGCTGTCAACAGGTAAAATGTCGGTGCTTTCAAAAATGACCATTTATCAGCACCGATTCATGGTCGATTCGGCCAAGGGTGATTTACTGGCGGCATTGAAAGGCTTTCAGCGAATAAAAATCATCAAAGATTCTCTTACCAGTGTTACAACAAGTAAACAAATCAATGAACTTGAAACGAAATATTTATCGGCACAAAAGGATAAGAAAATCCAGGAACTAAATAATCAATCCACAATACAAAAAAACAACCTCGAAAAAATCCATCAGCAACGAAATATCACTTTTGCAGGCGTATTAGTTGGTTTTATATTGGCCGGAGTATTATACCAGGCTTATCGAAGCAAACAGCGCAGCAATTTTAAACTAAAAATAAAACAGGAAGAGATAAACGCCCAGAACAATTCACTTTTCCTGTTACTAAATGAAAAAGAAAACCTGCTTCAGGATAAGGACGATCTGTTACGTCGTCAGCAGGATTTGCTCACCGAAAAAGAATGGCTGCTTCGTGAGGTTCATCACCGGGTTAAAAATAACCTCCAAATTGTGATGAGCCTGCTGTATACGCAATCAGCCTATCTACAAAATACCGACGCCAGGGATGCTATAAGAGATAGCCAAAACCGGGTACAGGCCATATCGATCATTCATCAAAAGCTTTATAGTAAAACGAATGTGGCTACTATTATTATGGCCGACTATATCACCGATTTGGTTAGATACCTCTACACATGCTATGATTGTGGACACCGGAAAATCAGGTTTAAAGAAAATCTGGACCAGGTGAATCTTGATATATCCCAGGCCGTGCCCATGGGTCTCATATTAAATGAAGCCATCACCAATAGCATTAAATATGCATTCGGGAAAGATGGCGGAGAAATACTTATTGACGCTCAATTATCGGCACCCGAAACCATTACTTTGCGTATTGCCGACAATGGCAAGGGGCTGCCTCCCAATTTTAATTTAACCGAAACGGCATCATTGGGAATGGAGATGATGAAGGCGCTTAGCAAACAGCTGGGAGGTAGTTTTGAGATTAAAAGCAAATCTGGAGTTACAGTGGTGGTAATATTTAAAGTTGAAACCCAGCTAATGATTGGGTCTTGAAAATGTCGCGATTACCCTCCTTTATTTAATCCTGTCAAAAGCAACGCCCCAACACCAAACCGGTGCCAGGGCATTGAATTATATTAACCAGGGGGTATTATTTATCCCAAAACACAGGTGTATCCAAATCGTCTGAGCCACCTATGCTGGCCACAGCGGCCCTGTAATTATCGGCATTAATGGCCGATTCGGTTTGCGGGTAGGTATACCTGCGCACAAAACTGCCTTTTATCTGCTTGCCTGGATAGGTGTTTGGCGACAATGCCGGGTAGCCGCTTCTTCTGAAATTGGCCCATGATTCGGCGCCGTTTCCAAACGAAGTTATCCAATACTGCGTATTGATCAGTTTCAGCGCGTTGGCATCATTGTATGCATTTAACGGGTTATTTAAATAAGCATTTTCGGCATCGCTGCTAATTACCGCCGAAGCATCGTAGCTGGCAAATTGATCCATGGCCGCTTTTACACCGTTATTATAGTAGGTGCTTGCCGTCCCGGTGATATATCCCCTGAAAGCGGCCTCGGCCAATAACAGTTGCGTTTGGGCATAGGTTACAAAAAATTGCGGGGCAGTAACTTTACCAAAAACACTGTAATTTACCTGCGAATATTTAAAGCCGGAGCCACTTACGCCGCGAAAACCGGGTGCACTTGGTAATGTACCGCTATCATAACCTATTGGCAGGCCAAACTGGTTGGCCGATGTTGTATCCGGTGCAAGAGATAAGGCCTTCCCGGGGTCGGCATACATGGCCGCGATGTATTTTAGCCTCGGGTCGCCGGTATTTTTTAACTGGTTAACAAATGGTTCGGCAAGATAATAGGTATTGGTTAATTGCTGAATTTGCTGTGTAACCGGGTTAGGATAAGTATTGTTATATTTCAGGAAACAATTATCGGCATTAGATTGCATCACGCCTCCGGCAACGGCCGCCTGCACAATAGTTTTTGCCTTGCCCGCGTCTGTTTTGGAATAGCGCATTCCTATCCGCAGTAACAGCGAATAACCCAGGCGCTTCCATTGCGGAATACTCCCGGCATAAAACACATCCCCCTTAACAACATCTTTTCCGGCATCTAAAGCTGCCGTGGCTGTTGTTAATTCGTTTACCAGGTCGGCATAAATATCCTGTTGCTTGTCGTACTTAGGCTGGAAAACCGAATTGAGATAAGCCTGCCCTGCATTACTGTAAGGCACATCGCCATAGGTATCTACCAGCATCATATAATTATACGCCCTCAAAATCCGGGTTTCATTATATAAATTAGATTTTGATGCATCCGCTTTGGTGGCGGGTAAAATGTGTTCAAGCAATTTTATGCTGTTGGGATAGGCATTATTCCACCGCATAACGGTATACGTTTGGTTTAAAACGTTAAAATTAAATGCCGATGTTACACCTCCAAAGGGATCAATAAACTGCTGAACAACGGTTGGCTCGGTTTCCATCAACGCTGCATAAGTTAAAACTTCGGCATTGGAAAACAGGAACACCGGATCGAGACTGGTTGTGCTGTTGGGGTTCACATTGAGATCTCTAAACCCCTTATCGCAACCTACTGCCGAAAACAGACAGGCTGCCGACAATATGATCTTTATATATTTTTTCATGATTGTTCTTTTTTAAAATTTTACATTTAGGTTTAAGCCGTAAGTGCGTGTTGTAGGCAGCGAGCTTTGCTCATAACCTGTTAAAATATCACCGCTTGATGAAATTGCTTCCGGATCGATATTAGGTGTATACTTTTTGATGACGAGCACGTTGTGGCAAACTGCTGATAACACCAACCCTTTAATAAACTTAGCTTTCATCATCTTGGAAAAATCATAGCTAACCGAAACGTTTCTTAATTTGATGAAGTCTGATTTGTAAATAAAAGGATCAAGGATGCCCTGTGAGCGGTAATTGGCATAAAAATCTTCAGCATTCACGGCCGTGGTGTTTGGTGTACCGTCGGCATTAACCGCATCAAAGGTTACGCCTCCTTCCCTGCCCACCAGCGATTCTTTCGACAAACCTTCACGTAGGAAGTTCAGGTTAGAGCTCGATAGTATTTTACCGCCTGTTTTATAATCAATATGAGCCATCAGGGTAAACCTTTTATAGGTGAATGTATTTACCCAACCACCTGTTGCTTTGGGCAATGCACTGCCAAAAAGTGCCGGTAATGTACTCGCTACCGGTTTACCGCCCGATACAATGATCTTACCATTGGCATCCCGGCGGTAAGTTGAACCCTGGATCTGGTTTAAGGGAAGGCCTACCTGGTCAACAATAGAACCGAAGAACTCTCCTGTACCCAGCGTCAGTTGTTTTTGACCGTTGGCCAGCGCCAAAACTTTTGAGGTATTTATAGCAGTATTAAACGCCGAACGCCAGCTGAAATTCGGTTTCCTGATGGGTACCAATTCCAGCAAAAACTCGGCACCGCGGTTTCGCAACTCACCAAGGTTTACAATGGTGCCGGTATAGCCCGATGCGTTAGAGATGGCAACACTTAAAATCTGGTTAGTGGTATGTTTGTCATATACTGCCACATCCAGGTTTACCCTGCTGTTAAACATGCGCAATTCAAGCCCGATTTCCTTTTCTTTTACGCTATAAGGTTTAATTGCCTGGTTTGGCGTGGTTACGTTATTAATACTCCCCAGCGGAATGCCGTTGAAGGAGTTTTGCGAAAGCGCGAAAGTGAGCGAATTGCTGTAAGGACTGATGCCGTTTGCACTACCCACGTTGGCATAAGTAGCCCTGATTTTTCCGAAGTTGAGCCATGAAGGCGGATTTTTTAAAAACTCCGAAAAAACAAAACTGCCGCTTACCGAGGGATAAAAATAATGGTTATGCTCAGGGCTCAGCACAGAGAACCAATCATTACGGCCGGTTACGTTTAAAAATAAATAAGATTTATAGCCAAATTCGGCGGTACCATAAAGCGAGTTTACCGTTGATTTGGAAACTGCAAAGGCAGATGTATTGGTTACACCGTTTCCGAGCGTATAAAAGTCTCTTACATAAAAGTTGGTAGCGGTAACAGTATATCCTTGTGATGAAGATGGAAAAGTATTTCCGCCTACGGTGGCATCAAAAGAAAATGGCCCCCATTTATGGCCGCCGCCCAGTAAAAAGTCGGCATTTAGTGCGCGGTAGGTATTATCATTGGAGTTATAGCTACCATTGTAAAGGCCAACCGGCGCAGCCGCATTTGCCAGGGTTCCGGTTGGTGAATTTTGCTCATAATACGATGTGCTGTACTCCATATTAACGCGGCCCTGTAAATAAAGCCAGTCAAAAAACTGGTATCGGAGGGTTGCAGTACCTAAAAGATGGTCTTTGGTTTGCTTTGTAAATTGTTTGTTCATGATCCAGTACGGGTTGGTAAGGGTAGTGAAACGTGATGTAGGCGTTTCGTTGCCGTTGGCATCAACCGCAGCTGCTTTTAGTACATCCAAACTAACCGAGTTAGAATAACGATAGATATAATTGGTGACCGACGATCCCTGGATACCAATTACCGGTGGGTTGTTGTTATTTTCATGATCGTAATTCACATAAATCTGGGCCGACAATTTGGGGGTAAAGTTGTAGTTGAGCCCAAGGTTGAAGATCTTTTTATGATAATCATTATTGGGTATTATACCCTGCGCGTCCTGGTTAGAGTAAGAAAATCTGAAGCTGCCTTTATCATTCCCGCCCGAAAATGCAATGGTATTTGTCCAGGCATTGGCAAGCCTGAAAAATTTGCTGATACGGTTTCTTTCGGGCGCGTAAGGACGTTGCACGCCATCAAACTGGTAAGTAGGCGCGTTATCAAATTTTTCGCCAAAACTCCATGCGCCTGAGCTTTGGGCCTGGCCCTGTGTTTTGGGGCGTACGTTATTTTCGCCCTGCCCGTATTCGTACTGAAAGTCGGTAAAATCCAATGCCTGGTTTTGTGTAAAGTTTGAGGTGAACTCAATACCGATGCCGCTGTTTTTATTACCGCTTTTGGTGGTGATGATCAACGCGCCGTTACTCGCTCTCGAACCGTAGAGCGCTGCCGCCGTTGCACCTTTCAATACCGTCATCGTTTCGATATCATCGGGGTTGATCTGCTGCATATTATCACCAAGATCCACCGACTGTGTATAACCGTTGGTGCTTGAGGGGCTTTGCGATAATGGAAGACCGTTTAATACGATCAGCGGTGCATTATCACCCTGAAAGGCTGATTGCCCGCGCAGCCTGATCTTGGTACTGCCGCCGGGGCCGCTTGCCGGTGGAGAGATATCCAAACCGGCTACCTTACCTTCAAGCGAATTGACAAAGTTGGTTGAACGGTTGGTGGTTATTTCGCCCACACGTACGTTTTCGGCAGCATAACCTAACTTTTTCGATTCGCGCTTGATGCCTAAGGCCGTTACAATAATCTCGCTGATGGCGGTTGATTTTGGCTCGAGCGAAACGTTCAGCGTGCTGCGTCCGTTCACGGGCTCAGTTTTGAGGTTGTAGCCTACATAGCTGAATAACAGCACTGCATTATCTGTAGCTACCTGGATCCGGTAGTTACCATTTACATCGGTCACAACACCGTTTTTAGTACCTTTTTCGCTTACACTAACGCCGGCAAGTGGGTTACCCTTTTCATCGAGCACTTTACCGGTAACTGTTTGTACATTAATTTCGACGCTGATTCGCGCACCGACGGCATTTTCTGCCCGTACATCCGCTGCACACATAAGTGTAAAAAGAACACTTATTGCACTGGACAGCATCATTCCAGATGCTTTGATTTTTTTTTCCATAATTTTAGGTTTAATTCAATTGGTTAATCTTAATTCTACTTCCTTCTCAAAAATTGGTAATGGAGAAAGGGCATGTTCCAGGCAGCGCTTTTGCTGCCGTTTTTTTGATTTTAGTATAGTTTTTTCTTCATGTTACGCAGGTTTTTTGGTTTGAATTGGTTTAATACTTTTAATAGGTATAATCTGTTTATAGCAAAAAATCTAACAGCAGCACGCCCGCAAGCCCTATTACAGATACCAGGCTCTCCATCACTGTCCATGAGCGAAGTGTTTCCTTGACCGATAACCTGAAATATTCTTTACAGAGCCAGAAAGCCGTATCATTTACATGTGAGCCAAACAGGCTCCCCGCCCCTATGGCCAGCACCAGCAAATTGGTATTAATGGCGGCGTGATGAACTATCGGGAATAACACACCTGCAGCAGTCACACCCGCCACCGTGGCCGAGCCCAGGCAAAGCCGTAAACAAGCCGTGGCAAGCCAGGCAAGCAATAAGGGATGCATAGTGCTGTTAATCAGCATGCCGGCAAGTGCATCACTTAAATGGCTATCTACAAATACCTGCTTTAATGCGCCGGCGCTGCCAATAATGAGCAACACCATAGCTATATCTTTTACTGCCGATACATAAGCATCCATTATTTTTGCTAATGGCCTGCCTTTGTATAATCCAAGCGTGTAAGTGCTTATAATTATCGTTACCAGCATAGCAATAATTGGTTCAGCAAGCCATGATGCTATATTTTTTATAAAAGATGTTTCACCAAAAAGTACGGGCAGCAAATAAGCCACACCAATCAGCACAACAGGTAAAAGGGATGAGCATATGCTGTTAACAATGCCCGGTAACTCATCGGCAGGCAAATTGACCGAACTACCGGCAAACTGAAGGCCATTGGGGCCTATCTTTTTGAGAGTAGCTGAAAATATGGGCCCTGCTATAATGATAGCAGGAGCAGCGATGATGAGCCCGTAGCCAAATGTTTTTACTACATCTGCATGAAAAACACTGACGAGTGTCATTGGCGAAGGATGCGGCGGTAAAAAACCATGCATTACCGATAAAGCCGTAAGCATAGGCATACCCACATATAACAGCGGCAAACGATAACTGGAAGCAACCGAGAAAATGATAGGCACCAGCAGTATGAACCCTACATTATAATATAAAGGGATTCCCACAATAAAACCTGTAAGGGCCATGGCATAGCTTACATACCGGGCACCAAACAAACCATGCATAAAATGGGCTATACGCTGGGCCGCACCGCTTTCGGCAACCAGTTTACCCAGCATGGCACCTAACACTATAATAATTGCTACTGATCCTAATGTATCGCCCAGCCCTTTATTTACTGATGCAATAACCGCTGTAAACGGCATGCCGAAGCAACAGCCCGCCAGCAGCGCCACAATAATAAAGGCAAGAAAAGCATTCACCTTTGCCCAGGTTATCAGCGCAACAAGTAATAAAATGCCAAGGATGAGTACAAGTATGGTCATCGTTATCAGCTTAATTTAATGCGAGTCGCGGGTTACAACAGATCCGGAGTTACCTACCAGGAAGTCAAGATCGGCTCCTTTATCGGCCTGCTGCACGTGGCGCTGGTACATGGACACATAGCCCCTGTCGGTATGATAAGCAGGTTGTTTCCATAACTGCCTCCGTTTTTCAAGTTCAGCCTCATCTACAAGCAGGTCTATCGTTCTGGCGGGTACATCAAGGCGGATCAGATCGCCGTTTTCCACAAGTGCCAGGTTACCGCCAATGGCCGATTCCGGCGAAACGTGAAGCACAACGGTGCCATAAGCCGTGCCGCTCATGCGTCCGTCTGAGATTCTCACCATATCCGTAATCCCTTTATCCAGCAGTTTTTTGGGCAATACCATGTTACCAACCTCGGGCATACCCGGGTAGCCTACCGGGCCAACGTTTTTTAACACCATTACGCAGGTTTCGTCAATATCAAGTTCAGGTTCGTCAACCCTTGCATGATAATCTTCAATAGTTTCAAAAACCACGGCCCTGCCGGTATGCTGCATGAGCGATGGTGTAGCTGCCGAAGGTTTGATCACCGCGCCGTTAATGGCCAGATTTCCTTTTAAAACGGCAATACCCCCCTCGGGGATGATGGGGCTATCGTGACCTGCAATAACATCATTATTATAGCAGATGCCTTCATCTTTTATATTTTCGGCATGCGATTTACCGGTTACTGTTATCGCATCCAGATCCAGCTCCTTACTCAGTTCTTTCAATACAACCGGCATCCCGCCTGCATAGTAAAAATCCTCCATCAGGTATTTACCAGAAGGCATCAGGTTGAGCAGCAGGGGTATTTTACTGCCCAGCCTGTCAAAATCGTCAAGGCATAAGTCTACGCCGATACGCCCGGCAATTGCTGTAAGATGGATAATGAAATTGGTAGAGCCTCCTATCGCGGCGTTTACTTTAATGGCGTTTTCGAAGGCGGTACGGGTTAGTACTTTCGATATGGTTAATCCCTCCTTTACCATTTCAACAATACGCCTGCCTGATAGCTGTGCCAGTACTTTTTTCCTTGAATCGACCGCCGGGGTAGCCGCAGCCTGCGAAAGGCACATTCCCAAGGACTCGACCATGCAGGCCATGGTAGAGGCGGTACCCATCGTCATGCAATGGCCCGCACTTCGTGACATGCAGCTTTCGGCAGCCAGGTATTCGTCGTTGGTTATTTTACCGGTTTTAAGGTCATCGGTCAACTTCCATACTGCCGTGCCCGATCCGATATCTGTGCCCCGGTATTTCCCGTTCAGCATAGGCCCGCCCGGCACCACTATAGTGGGCAAACCTACGCTTGCAGCTCCCATCATGGTAGATGGTGTGGTTTTATCACAGCCGGTTAGTAACACAACCCCATCTATCGGGTTGCCGCGGATCGATTCTTCGGCGTCCATACTGGCCAGGTTTCTGAAAAGCATGGCTGTCGGTTTAAGCAAAGTTTCGCCTAAACTCATGATAGGAAACTCCACCGGGAAACCGCCGGCCTCAAAAACTCCACGTTTAACAGATTCGGCCAGATCACGTAAATGGGCATTACAAGGCGTAAGTTCCGACCATGTGTTACAGATGCCGATAACAGGCCGCCCGTCAAAAAGATCGGCCGGCATGCCTTGGTTTTTCATCCAGCTTCTATATAAAAAACCCATTTTACCTGTTTTTCCAAACCAATCGGCACTTCTGAATTGTGACATTTTATATTCTTTTATATTATAATTTATTTTGTTGCCGTGCTGCAGTTACCTGCCCACCTGGTTTGTAAGTGTACCTATGTTACTTATGGTGATATCGATTACGTCGCCATAATTAAGCGTGAATGAATCAGGAGGCACTATTCCTGTACCTGTCATCAGGTATGCACCCGCCGGGAATGACATCTCCATGAAAAGGTAATTGGCAAGTTCCTGGTGCGTGCGTTTCATCCTGCTGATCAAAATCGCTTCAGCAAACACCTTGTCATCACCCCTGCTTATTTCAATTTGAATTTCTGTATCCTGCGAAATGGCTGTATCCGGTACGTAAAGACACGGACCAACAGCAGCTGCACCATCGTATGATTTAGCCTGGGGGAGATATAAAGGATTTTCTCCTTCGATATCCCTTGACGACATATCATTGCCAATCAGGTATCCCTCAATGGTACCCACGCTGCAAATAAATAACACCAACTCCGGCTCCGGAACGTTCCATTTCGAATCTTTACGGATGCGGACAGTACCGCCCGGCCCAACCGCGCGGGATGCCGACGACTTAAAAAAGATTTCGGGGCGTTCGGCATCGTAAACTCTTGCATAAAAATCGCCGCCGCCGGCATCTTTAGATTCTTCCATCCGGGCATCTTTACTGCGCAAATAGGTTACGCCCGATGCCCAGATCTCCTGGCCCGCAATGGGCGTACTTAAATGTTCCAGGTCGTTCGCCAGCGAAGGATCGGCGGTAATGCTTTGGAGATCTTTTAAAACCTCACTATGCAATGCTTCACGGTTTATAAAACTATCCCAGGTCCAAACGGGCGAGCTGTAAAGCAGCCCGGCGTATTTTACAATAACTTTATTGTTGGTTTTAAATATGTGCATAGCTATTTTTCACTACCCGCGTTTGTGCGGTAGTTATTCATTTATCAAAAAGTGTAACAAATAGGTTACTTGGTTATGTACAAAGAATGTTAAAGCAAATTGCTTTGTCTTCCAAAAAAACACAGCGTTGATTTTTACACAAAAAACTCAACGCATAAATCGCGGTTACTGCTCAGTTGCGCTTTGCAAAGCAGCTTTACGACCGGGAGCCGGCTTTTTTTTATGCCAGTACGAGGCCAGTAAAGAGCCGGTGATATTCATAAAAGTTGAAAAAATTACCGGTGCCAGGCCCAGCGTAGCTATTTTGCCCATTGCTTTGGCAAGCCCCGCGGCCATGCCGCCGTTTTGCATTCCCACTTCTATAGCAATGGTGCGGCAATCACGCTCGTCCATCCCCAATGCCTTTGCCGACCAGAAACCCAGTAAATAGCCGCCTATATTATGCAGTAGCACCAACACAGCCAGCAGCAGGCCTACCTTAAGCAGGCTATCCCGGCCCGCTGCAGTTATAATAATGATAATGCCGATGATGCCGCCCATCGAAATGATGGGCATTATCCTTTTTAGCCAGCCACTACGTTCTTTAGCTACCGAAGAAAACAGTACGCCTAAGGCAATCGGGATCATCACCATTTTAAAAATATCCGTCACCATGGCCCAGGGATCTATTTTAATAAGCGGACCAGCAAGCAGATTCATTAAAAATGGCGTCAATACCGGCGAAAGCAGCGTAGAGATGCTGGTTATGGTAACCGATAACGCCAGGTTTGCCTTAGCCAGGTAGGATATTACGTTAGATGCCATACCATTAGGGCAGCAGCCTATCAGTACAATACCTGCCGCTATTTCGGCAGGCATTCCGGTTAACTTTACACTGAGCGTGGCTATGCTGAAGCCCAGTAAAGGCATAATGATAAAATGGCTCACCACGCCTATAATTATCCCGCCGGGCGATTTCAGCACACCAAGAAAATCATGATAATGCATAGAGGTGCCCATCCCAAACATAATGAGCTGGATAAGCGGGATAATAAGTGTGGCATATTTAAAACTGCCATAGCTGATAAAAAACGCAGGATAATAAAGCGCCATGGCGGCAGCTCCGAAAATCAGCGCCGTATACGCAAAACTTTTGGTTTTTGGCGAAGCGCGAAGGCTTAGGGCAAGCAATACAAAAAAGGCAAGTGTATAAGGCCCTGTGTGCTCCAACCCTTTTGAAAGCACGATTAATACCGCGCCCAATGCAGCGATGGTTAACGCGATGGTAACTTTATAAAAAATGTTCATACAGGTATTGATCAGGCAAAAAATGGAACTCCGGGCATCGCGTATTTCTTCAGCCCTTCCTCATTGATCTCCACACCTACCCCGGGTTTATCAGACAGCACCAGGAAGCCTTTCTCGATAAAAGGTTTATCGTATTGCACTATTTCCTTCCATTTTGGTTCGGTGTCGCTCAGCGTTTGCCACTCAAGAATGTGAAAATTGGGTACCGAGGCGCAAACATGCGCGGTTGCCATTGCACCCAGAAATGAGCCTACCATGTGCGGCGAAAACGGCACATAGTATAAGTTGGCCAGGTTGGCTATCCGTTGCCCTTCGCCCAGCCCGCCGCATTTTTGCAGATCGGGCATTACAATATCAATGCCGGCTTCCGAAAGCAGCCTGGTATAGCCATAAGCCAGGTAAAAATTCTCGCCGGCACAAATAGGTGTGGTTGTTTCCTGGGTTATTGTTTTATATACATCGATATTGTCTGCCGGGATAGGCTCTTCCAGCCACATCAAATTAAGGGGTTCCATCATTTTTGCAACCCTGCGGCCGGTTGTGGCATCGTACCGGCCGTGCATATCCACACATATATCAATATTTGGCCCTACTTCCTTCCTCACAGCGGCTATGGCATTATACATCCTGTCGAGCTCGGCGTTGCTGGCAGTCCAGTTATAACGGTCGAATTTATTCGGGTCGCGGGCATCATCGATATCGAATTTCACGGCAGTGTATCCTCGGTTAACCGCTCCGCGGGCAGCCTTGGCATAATCATCGGGCACCGGGTTGGTGGCTGTATATAATTCCGTATCGCAATAAACACGGCATTTATCGCGGAATTTACCGCCTAATAACTGGTATACCGGTAAGCCCAAAGCTTTGCCGGTCAAATCCCAAAGGGCCGCCTCAACCGCAGTAAGCACGGCTACAAACATACCCGATTGCGCACCGGCGAAAAAGTTGGCTTTCCGTATCTCCTCGGCTATCCGGTTGGGGTTCAAAGGGCTGCGGCCTTTAAGCATTCTTTCCAGCCGTTTAACCAGGTAATAAGTTCCGGCTATGGCATCAACTCCTTCACCCGAGCCCCAGATACCCTGGTTGGTGTATATTTTTACAAAAAGCCCACCGCCCGCGTAGGCACACTTAAATTCGGTAATTTTAAGATCGGATGGAGATGATGCCTGCGGGGTACGCTCTTTGGCATCTATCAACCCTTGCCCAAATGTTTTATTTAATGGCGCTGCCAGTACGGCTGCACCGGCCAATACAGTTTTCGAAAGAAAACTGCGCCTGTTTTGATGGTTTGACATAGTTTATATTATTTAGATAGATTTATTTACCAGGTTCGGTTTTTCAGGATGTTCCGGATCTGCTCTTTGGGTACCGGCAACTCGTTGATATGGTCATTAAGCCATGCCGAAAAATCTTTTTCGATATCGGCGCTCCAGCGGGCGTCTATTTGTCCGGCTGTATATTTGCCCTCTTTTAAGCGCAGGTGGCCAAACATATCCCTTAACCTCACAATCTCGGAGGTGTTTACCACTTTCTCGGCCAGGTGCGGCGGAATAAATATCACTACCCCGTTCTCACCCAAAACCACATCTCCGGGCATCACCGTAGCCTGCTTTATCCTTGTGGGCTGATTGATGCCGATGATCATGGTGTTCAGATCGCCGGGTGGGTTATGGTATGATGGGTCGTAGCTTTCTACAAAGGATGTAAAACCCCCAATCTCTTTCAGTCCGCGCAGGTCTCTCACCGCGCCGTTGTAAACTATACCGTTGCCGGTTTTTGCGTAAATGGCATTGCCAACATTATCGCCAATAGTAGGTCCGTTTTTATGGGCGCCAAACTGATCGGCCACGTATACATCGCCTTTCACCAGCAAATCCACGGGCCAGGTGTTTTGCCCTTTTTTGCCCTGGGCCTTGCCCCTGTCATCAATGGCTTTCCATACATCGGGGCGTGCGGGCATAAAAACCGCGGTTACTGCGCGGCCCACCAACACGCTATCGGGGTTTATTACCAGCCAGTTTTCGGTTATCTGGTAACCGTAACCGGCATTTTTTAAAACAGCCCAGGCTTCTTCAATACTTACCTGCTTCATCCGGACCAGAATACCATCAGGCACTTTAGGACGGCCATCGGCAAAGCGTTCACCCTTCCATTCCGGAGTAAGAAAGATCAGCTCATCCCTCGAAATTTGTTGCGCAAACGTTTTATTGAAAAACAAACAGCAATGCAGCAATACAATACCCGCAATGCGGAAAAAAGGAATCCATTTTTTCATGATAAATTTTAATGAGCACACTATTCAAGGATTAGCGGCTTTGGTTATTATTATAACTGGTTATGAATACATACAAAGTATCATAATATTAAACCAGGAAAATACCATTAAAAAACAGCGTTGGTTTTTATACAAATCTTAGTTTTATATTATGTAAACTTGCTTTACATGGATATGCCATTGGCTATCCGATAGCTGTTGCGGTACGGAGATTACGGCAACGCATACCAATTATAACCCTGGATGAATCAATTGATACTTCGGCAGGGCATATCTAAAGAACTTGCGCATTTTTCGCACATTCTGGAGTTTGCCCATAGAAAGAATAATACTATCCAACTTAATTCCTTTAACAGCAACGTTGCTGACTGTATTTGCCTGTATTATATTGTAGATGGAAAATTTACATGGGAGATTGATTCACAACAACATACATTATACCCAGGCGATTTTGCCGTGATACTGCCTGGGCAACGTATCGGGGGCGAAAGCGGGATTTTGAATATCGGTATGTTATTCTGGATCAAGATCTCGACCGAAGATTGCGGAAAGCTTTTACTGGGAAAATGGAGCGGACTTACCAAAAAAGAAAAATTAGCCATTAACCAGATTTTACTGGTAAATAAACAGCAACTGGTTTTAAAACTGAAAGAAGCGCATTTACTGATGCAGAATTTGCAGCAGGAATTGCAAAATGAGGAAGTGGGCTTTTACACCCGTGTAAACCAGTTACTTGATGAACTTTTTGTATTGATCAGCAGGCAACTGATCAGGCAAAATAATTCCCGGAGGGATTTCCCACAAACATTCCTGAAGCTGGAGCAAACATTGCGGCAAAATCTTGCCCACCAATGGACGGTGGAAGAAATGGCTGCTCTTACCGGCATGGGCACCACAGCCTTTACCGAAAAGGTAAAAAGCTACTCCGGCTTTTCGCCGCTGAACTATTTAATCAACATCAGGATAACCGAAGCAACCAAACTGCTTAAAAAAACAGAGGTGAATGTTACCGACATAGCGCTAAGCACGGGCTTTTATTCGTCGCAGCATTTCTCTACAACATTTAAAAAACTCACCGGGTACACCCCAAGCGAGTTTAGAAAAAATAAAACACCAGATTATCAGTATACATCATGAATTGTATCGTCATTATAGAAATGGGCACTGCCGCTGTACGGGTTTGCGCCTTTGATCTTTCCGGTAATTTAATCAGTTCGTCTAAGGGGCATTACCCCACCTTTCATGAACAGCCTGATCACAGCGAGCAGGATCCGGAGCAGATGTTTATTACCATGCTCTATATTTTAAAAAACCTGCTTATTGAAAAAATCTACCCAAAAAAATATACGGTAACCTGTATTTGCTTCGGCTCATCTATGCATAGTTTACTGGCTGTAGATAAAGATGGCATACCATTGGGCAACGCCATTACCTGGGCAGATAACCGGGGTAAAAAAGAGGCCGCCGATCTTAAAAAGAGCAGCCTGGGCGAGGAAATTTATAAAGCTACCGGAACCCCTATCCACCCCATGTCATCATTAATAAAAATTGCCTGGATGAAGAATCACGAACCAGAGAAATTCAGGATGGCTAAGAAATTTATGCCTATTAAAACCTACATCATTCAGCAACTGACCGGTGCCTGTGTGATAGATTACAGCATCGCCTCTGCAACCGGGTTAATGAACATCCACAATTTAACCTGGGACGAGGCAGCATTGAACTTTGCAGGAATAACCCCGGAAGAATTACCTGATCTGCATCCTGTTTTCTATTCGGATTTAACGCTGAAAAAAGAATATCAAAGGGTATTAAAATTGCAGCCAACGGTTAAAATCCTGATCGGATCGAGCGATGGTTGCCTGGCCACCCTTGGGGCCGGCGTATGGAAAAACCGTATGGCTACCATTACTATTGAAGATAGCGGCGCATTCCGGATTATAGGCGATAAAATAATAGAAGACCCTAAACAGCAAATTTTTAACTACCTGCTTACCGAAAAGCATATTATTACCGGTGGGCCTACCAGCAATGGCGGTGTGATATTCAATTGGTTTGCCAAACAATTTGGCGATTTTAGGGAAGCTTTTGATATCGATCAATCAATGGAGATGCTCATAGAGGAAGCTGCGGGCGTAGAAGTTGGATCGGGCGGATTAATCTTTCTTCCGTTTTTACACGGCGAGCGGGCGCCCATCTGGAACCCGAATTCGAGAGGATGTTATTTTGGCGTCAATATCCGGCACGAGCGCAAACATTTTATCCGCGCCACCATTGAGGGAATCTTATTTGAGATGTACAGCATTGGCCGCACCCTGGAGCAACACCGCCATATCGAAAGCCTGTCTATCAACGGCAGTTTTGCGTCCATCCCGTTTTGCACCCAGATAATTGCCGATATATTTAACAAACCCGTTAGCACATTAAGCCATGCCGACAGTATAGGCAAAGGTGCATTTTTGCTAAGCGCAACCGAGATGGGTATTTATCCCTCGTTAGAAGAAGCTTCCAAAACGGTTACCATGCACCAAACCTATCTACCCAACGCCAAAAATCATGAGGTATATGCCCAGTACTTTAAAGTATTTGAAAGCCTGATAACAAAAGTAGCCGAAGAATTTGACTTTATTTCTGATCTGCAACAGCGGTATAGCCAGTAGTACGCCGGGCAGAAACATTTTTCAGGCAAGTTATATTTATTCGGATAGTTATTCAGGTTTAACCTCGATAACGAAAGCTTTTAATTCCGCCATCTTACCATGGCTGAATTTCCAGACATCGCAATAAGCGTAATCAATAACCCTACCCTGCTCATTTTTTAAGCTGATTTTACCTGTTACGGTTACAAAATCTGCTTCAGCAATCAAATTCTCTACCTCAAACTTCGGTGGCTGTGCGTATACCCCAGCCATATACTTCCGCACCGCTTCTTTTCCCTCAAGTTTCCGGTCGCCTATAAATTCCCATATTACATCGTCTGTGCAGAATGACAGGAAGCCTTCGTTATTTCCTTCGGCTACCATGGCGTTTGCTTTGAGCAATATTTCTTTGTTGTCCATATTTATGACTAATGATGATTTTAAATTCTTGTTACCTGAAATCACCGACCCATTTTGTAATGAGCCGGGTTCATTCAGGGACAATTCATCGATATAAACAACACAGATAGTGGTATTTGTTTTTTATTATACTTTAGGGAACCGGGGCAGCATATCAAAATCACGCCGCCTCCAATCCGATTAAGAGATGGAATACTTTACTCCTGCGTCTGATTTTTAAACAAAAGGAAGCTGTTGACGATCATAACAAAAGCCGTAATACCATGAATCAAAAGATGCTCCATATCCTTTGGACCATTTGTTGTCAGAACGATGAAAAAATCGCCAAGGGGAACAACAATGGTCATGGTAAATACCCAGGCGGCAGCATTTTGCATACGCTTTAACAGCAGGGGCAGTAAAACAATTCCTGAAAAAATATCGCGGATGCCCTTTATTTTGCCGTAGGCGTTATCATGTTCATTATTAAATGGTATGCCATAGCCTACGGCACCTACCTGGGGCTGCAAAATAAAACGGACGCCGATAAAAATAATACCGAGCGCCAAAATGAATGTGATCCAATACGAAGCGGAGCGGATGCCCCAACGATGTTGCTTAATTTGTGTTTCCATTTTTTTAATTATTTATAACACAAATTTCCGGTTCGAATCGGCCCTTTTCGTTCACCTCGGTTAACTAATGGCTTACCATCCGCTTTCTGATCCGTGACAACGATTGCGGCTTGATCCCGACATATGAGGCAATATAATACTGCGGAATCCTTTGCACAAGATCGGGATAAGCCTGCAGAAATTGCCGGTACCGGGCAGTAGGCGAATCTTTGTAAAATGATTTCAGCTGCCGCAAGTGGTTTAAAAAAACTACTTCGATGGCTAAACGCCCCAGTTTGTTGCCTTCGGTTACGGTAGTATACAGCCGTTGCAGGTTTTCGTAGCTAATAACCAGCAAGGAGGTATCTTCAATAGCCTGGATACTTGTATTGGAAGGTTCGCGCGGCAGGAAGCTTTGATAGTTGCAGGTAAACTCACCTTCCTTATTAAAATACAAGGTTTTCTGGTCGCCGTCATCACTGATGTGGTAGCGCAGCAATCCCTTCTCAATAAAACCGACGTACCGGCATAGGTGTCCCTGTTCCAGGAAATACTCGCCTGATTTCAAGAGAAGCGGCTTGAATAAGCCATTTATAATTTCTTCTTCATCGTTGCTGATCTTAATCAGGCTCTTTATTGTTGGTATCAGCAGGTTCATTGGCAGTTTTTATTAACTGTAAGCAAAAATCGTTTAAACAAAA
This sequence comes from Mucilaginibacter celer, assembly GCF_003576455.2. Lineage (NCBI taxonomy): Bacteria > Pseudomonadati > Bacteroidota > Sphingobacteriia > Sphingobacteriales > Sphingobacteriaceae > Mucilaginibacter > Mucilaginibacter celer. The sequence continues at coordinate 1,870,950 of NZ_CP032869.1, read as the reverse complement.
GCTATAATAAATCTAAAGTACCTAAATGTTTACCAGGCTGTACCCGGCAGGGCAAGCCTTATCAGGAATTTTAAAATTTGCTAACGCACATTCAATGATTAAACCCCCGACAGAACAAAATTGGTATATCCATGTCGATTACTTGCATCCTGTGCACCTTCACTATATTACTTTAGTGTCGCGTTGCCGATATTTGATTAACATCTGCAATTAAAACAGACCAGTGAAACCTCATATACTTAATTCATGATTACATTTCCTAAAAAACAGATCTTGTTGTTGGGCATAGCAATTGCCTTTTCTTCTTTGGCACAGGGGCAAACTGGTATTAACCGGAACAAGTTATGGTACAATCAGCCGGCAGCCAACTGGAATCAGGCTTTGCCTATCGGCAACGGCCGTATTGGAGGAATGATTTTCGGTAACCCGGCTCAGGAACGCGTGCAACTTAACGAAGCCACTATTTGGGGCGGAGGCCCTAATAATACCATTGACTCAGCAGCAAAACCACATATTGACGAGGTAAGGGCCCTACTCGCGCAGAAAAAGTATACCGAAGCGCAGCAGGCTGCCAACAAATACCTCGGCCCTAAAGGCAACAGCGGTATGCCCTACCAACTGGCCGGGAACCTTTATATTAATTTTTCTGGACATGAAGATGTTACTGATTACCGGCGGGATCTGGATATTTCCAACGCCACCGCCACAGTGAGTTATACCAGCAATGGCGTTCATTATAAACGCGAATTTTTCACTTCATTTTCGGGCAATGTACTGATGGTTCGGCTATCTGCCGATAAACCAGGGATGATTAACTGCGTGGCAAAACTTCAAAGCCCGCTGGCGGTACAAACAACTGGCAGGCAGGGCACAGTGATATTGAGCGGCAAGGGCAGCGATCATGAAAATCAAAAAGGACAAATCAGGTTTGATGTGCTGGCCCGGGCAAAATCTGATGGCGGTACTGTTGAGGTTGATACTGCGGGCATCGCTATATCAAAGGCTAACAGTGCAGTCATTTATTTGTCGATGGCTACCAATTTTGTTAACTACCATAACATTTCTGCCAATGCGCTTAGCCGGGCCATGAACATTATGGATAAGGCTTATCCGCGTAGTTTTGATGAGTTGCACCGCAGCCATGTGCAGCTTTTTCAATCGTACTTTAACCGGGTAAAACTAAACCTTGGTTCTGCGGCTGTGCAGCCAACTGACGAGCGGATCCGGAATTTTGCCACCAATGATGATGCACAGCTTGCCGAACTCTATTTTCAGTTCGGGAGATACCTGTTAATCTGTTCTTCGCAACCGGGCTCACAGGCTGCCAATCTTCAGGGGATCTGGAACGGTGAATTAAAAGGGCCCTGGGACAGCAAGTATACCATAAACATCAACACAGAAATGAATTACTGGCCCAGTGAAACCACCCGGCTTCCGGAGTTGAACGGCCCCTTGTTCGATTTGATAAGTGATGTTTCAGTTACGGGGAAAGCCGAGGCTAAGGTGATGTACGGTGCCCGAGGATGGATGCTTCACCATAATACCGATATCTGGCGGATAACCGGTATTGTTGACGGGGCCTTCTGGGGGTTATGGCCTACCTCTAATGCCTGGTTATGCCAGCATATCTGGGAGCATTATCTTTTTACAGGCGATAAGGCATTTCTTGCAAAATATTACCCGGTGATGAAAGGTGCGGCCCGATACCTTATGGATGTACTTCAAAAAGAACCTGATCACGGATGGCTTGTAGTATCTCCGTCGGTATCGCCCGAGCATGAATACATTCCTGGCCGCGATGGGGTATCTGTTACTGCCGGCGCAACGATGGATAACCAGCTTGTTTACGGTTTATTTACCGAAATAATACATGCCGCCGGCGATTTAAAGAATGATAAAAGCTTTGCAGATAGTCTTGCGGTTCTCCGGGCTAAATTACCGCCTATGCAGGTTGGTAAATACGGCCAGCTACAGGAATGGCTTGACGACCTTGACCGTACCGACGATGATCACCGGCATGTATCGCATCTTTACGGCCTGTTTCCAGGTAACCAGATCTCTCCGTACCGGGCTCCTGAACTTTTTAGTGCCGCCAAAAATTCGCTGCTTTACCGTGGTGATGTTTCCACCGGTTGGTCGATGGCCTGGAAAATTAACCTGTGGGCACATTTGCTTGATGGTAATCATGCTTACAAATTGATAAAAGACCAGATCAAGCCGGTAACCGGCAGGTCGGGCGGCACGTATCCCAACTTTTTTGATGCCCACCCCCCATTCCAGATTGATGGAAACTTTGGCTGCACATCCGGCATTGCCGAAATGTTGCTACAAAGTTATGACGGTTCAATTCATCTTCTGCCCGCCATACCAGATGACTGGAAAACAGGAAGCGTATCCGGCCTTGCGGCCCGAGGCGGCTTTACAGTAGACATGGAATGGGCCGATCATCGCATTACCAAACTGGTTATCCACTCCGGCATTGGCGGCAATTGCCGCATCAGGGCAAATCAACAAATCACAAACAGTATCCTAAAAAAAGCTTTGGGCCAAAACAGCAATCCGCTTTACAGGATAATTGATATTCAAAAACCCATCATCCATCAAAACGAAAAGGATTTGTCGGTAAAATTGCCCGAAAGCTGGCTTTATGATTTAAAAACCCAGCCCGGTAAAACCTACCGTATTATTTAAGCCATTAACTTTCTGATGATGATCAACATATTTAAAACCTATCCACAAATGTTAAAGTCATTTAATCGTTCTTTCTTCCTGTGTGTTAATATAATTAGCGCGCAGAACAGGTAACAACTGGTTTATCGGCGGCATTAACGGTGAGAACCAACCCGGACAAACAGCTATCGACTTCGGCTTTTTACCCAAAGAAAAACGTTACCGGTTAACATTAATGGCGGATGGCGATCATAATATGGCATTTAGGGAGCAATATATCACCGTAACAACAAAGGATAACCTGCCGGTAAAATGGCTGCCTCAGGGTGGCTTTGCAGGATATATAGAAGAATTGTAACAAAAAACGGGTCTGTCTCTTAGCCGGAGACAAACCCGTTTTTAAGATCAGGGCAATTCAAGAATGTTATCATCAAAACAATCCCAAACAAGCGTTTTACATCTTCATTGCCATCTTCATCTCTGCCATACTATGGTAACTGAGTTTTTTTAATTGAATCGGGGTAACCTTTTGGCTCCCTTCTGCAATGCGGTAGAACTGGTTTACCTTTAAATTGTGAAACCGCTGAACGGTGCGGCTGCCGACCCAGATTATCTCAAGCTCGTTAACAATGTTGGCGTGCCCCACGCCAATTTCTGCCTGTATGGGCGATGAACCGAAACTGCCGCCCGAATTAAGGTCCCGGTAAACGCTTCTTTTAACACCCTTATCATTAAACGTTATTTTCAACTGACTGCCGATGGCGGCTTTATTGCATTTTGTGCCTTCTGCTTTTATGCTTATCCAGTTGTTGTCGTTCTGTCCGGGGTTCGCATACAAGGCGCTGGTGTAAGCATCTCCGGCATAAGCCCCGCCCATTTCAATAAAAATATCCTGTAAACCACAGTTTCTAAAATCGGCAAATGCCACGCCATGACCTTTTTGGAGGTTTCCTGTCCGCGAAATGCTGGTGATATCTTCAAAGCGCCGTCCGTCAACATTCCTGAACATTTTGTTTGGGATAAGAGAGCCGAAATCGGGGTTGCCTGTGCCAAAATACAAATCGGGGAAACCATCATTGTCAATGTCGCCAAAGTTTGCGCCCATGCTAAACACTACTTTATCAAGCCCTGTTTGTTTGGAAACATCGGTAAATGTGCCGTTGTGGTTATTCTTATACAGGTAGATACCTCCTGCATTTGGCACGGGTTTTCCAAGGGCCTCGGCAGCCGAATAGTAGCCCAGCGGGGCCTCAAATTTGTAATCTGCAATCAGGATGTCCTGCCAGCCGTCGTTATCATAATCAAAAAACCAGGTAGTAAAGGTACTGTTGGTATTTGCCAATATTCCCGATTGTTTGGTAACATCCTCAAAATCGGGGATATTTCCTTTGCTGCCTTTATTCTTTAAAAGATACTTCCGGCCGTCCATCGTCGAAATAAAGATATCAGGCAACCCGTCATGATTAAAATCTGCGGATGTAACTCCTTTCACGTACGACATCACATCACAATGGGCTTTATGGCTAAACTCGGTAAATGTGCCGTTATGGTTGTTCACATAAAGCATGCTCCGGTGAACGTTAACACTGTCGCCATTATTAAAGCCCTCGGCCCCTACAAAAACATCAAGCCATCCGTCGCTATTAAAATCGGCCCAAACTGCTGCCTGCGTCGGATGATAAAAAAGTAAACCGGCCGCTATCGTTACATCTGTAAATGTACCATCGCCATTGTTCCGCAGCAGGGAGGGTGGCTGGTTGCCGAAACCGTTCTTTTTCCAGGCACCACGCAGTACAAAAATATCCATCCTGCCATCATTGTTGTAATCGGTTTGCTGGATATTCAATCCCCCGGTAAACTTCAGTAAACCGCTTGCTTCAGATCTGTCAATGAAAGTTCCATCCAGATTGTTTTGAAAATAATGCATGTGGTCATCAAGTTCCGTTCCCGAGGTTACGATGTCCAGATAACCGTCGTTATTAAAATCCTCGGCTATCGCACCCCCTGCCCTGCTGTTCAGTTTAATGCCAACATCGGCGGCCATATCGGTGAACGGCTTTATTTTTGCCGAGTCGGTGTTGTTAAGGCCGGGAATTAAAAACGGTTTAGGTACACTATCCGGGTAGTGGCCTAATGTCATGTAAGCGATATTGAGCATCCAGCGGGATTCAAGGTCTGAGGGATGTTTCTTTAAAATGCTTTCATAAACCGCAATAGCATCGCGCGAACCGGTTTGATTTACGTGAATAGCATTATCCCGTATCGGGTAAGTGCATGACATGCGGTTGTGGTTCAGCATGCAATTAGTCCGTTCGCCTAAGCGCATATAGGCGAGGCCCATATCCGGTTCAAACAAGTCGCGCTTTGAGCTATCGTTACCCGTTACCATTTTTTCGTAAATGGCAACGGCCTGTTTTTCATCGCCGGTTTCCAGCAATAGTTTGGCTTTGGTGTTTAAAATATAAAAATCGTTCTCTCTTCCCGGCACTTTCAGTAAACTATCGCATTGCGCCACTCTTGCTTCGGGACAAAACGGGTTGCGGCTGTTGTAATCCTTTTTGTTCAGATCTGAAATGATATCAATCATCTTTTGTTCAGATGATTCACAGCAGGATGAAACCAATATTATGGCCGGTATCAGGAATAGGAGCCTTTTTTGTATTTGTGTCAGACTGCTTCCTGAGATTGGGCGTGCAGTAACCCATGAAAGTATATTAATCAACATTTTTCGGTATTATTAAAGTTTTATTTCCTTTGCGCCGCCATTATTAGAAACAATCTTCACCTTTTGCATATCAGTGCCAACTTTCAGAAACCTTGCCGATTGCGATAAAAAAGACGAACCGTAATAAAACTCCTGCCTGGTAACAGAGCCATTTTTTGAGTATACTTCCGCATACGCATCCTGCGGCTCAACCCTTATCGTTTTTGCCGGTTTATTAAGCTTTAACAGTTTCAAATTGCCGTTGCGCTGGCTGGCCGACAGGTAATACCAGTTATCCTTACCCTGAAGTTTCACCAGGGCTTTGCCATCGCCGGGAATGCAGATTCCGCTTTGTAAAATGGAGAGTGATTTAAATCCGCCCTTGCCATCGCCTTTTAGCAGCAGCCCGTTTAAAGCATCGTACCGGCCTACCGAAACGTTGGTGCCGTAATCATTGCCATTAATAGCGACATCTAAATTACCGTCGCCATCAAAATCATCAACCACCATACCGTTAATGGCAGATACCTGGGCGTAGTTTGGCAGCGGATACATCCTGAATTTGCCATTACCCAAATTTTCGAGATAGCAA